>NZ_JBFREV010000001.1:0-290000 GCF_052114485.1 Cupriavidus sp. KB_39 | reverse complement strand
CCATGGGAGTGGGTTTTGCCAGAAGTAGTTAGCCTAACCGCAAGGAGGGCGATTACCACGGCAGGGTTCATGACTGGGGTGAAGTCGTAACAAGGTAGCCGTATCGGAAGGTGCGGCTGGATCACCTCCTTTCCAGAGGCTTGTGTTCACAAGTCAAGCGTTCACACTTATCGGTTTGTTTGCTGTTACAGCCAAGGGTCTGTAGCTCAGGTGGTTAGAGCACCGTCTTGATAAGGCGGGGGTCGTAGGTTCAAGTCCTACCAGACCCACCAAGTTATCCGGGGGATTAGCTCAGCTGGGAGAGCACCTGCTTTGCAAGCAGGGGGTCGTCGGTTCGATCCCGTCATCCTCCACCACTTACCTTGGTTGGTTTGCCAAATGAAAGCACTTAGCGCGAAGGCGCTGTGAGTGCTTTCATTTGGCATTGCCAAGCGATTGGATTCAMTGAATCCGTCGGCTGTTCTTTAACAATATGGGATGTAGTAAAGGTGTCGCGCGAGCGTTGATGAGACGCTGAATTATCCAACGCGATACCGGGTTGTGATTGTATCAACCAAAATGTATTTAAAGTGATCGAAAGATGACTTGGAATACGGCACAAACGCGAGAACTCAGACCTATGGTGAGTCGTGTGCTTRAGCGAAAGCTGAGACACACTCGTTATAGGGTCAAGCGAACAAGTGCATGTGGTGGATGCCTTGGCGATTACAGGCGATGAAGGACGCGGTAGCCTGCGAAAAGCTTCGGGGAGCTGGCAAACAAGCTTTGATCCGGAGATGTCCGAATGGGGAAACCCGGCCCTTATGGGTCATCCCTGACTGAATACATAGGTCAGGGAAGCGAACGCGGCGAACTGAAACATCTAAGTAGCTGCAGGAACAGAAATCAACCGAGATTCCCAAAGTAGTGGCGAACGAAATGGGAAGAGCCTTGTACTCTTTAGCAGCATTGTTAGCAGAACGGGATGGAAAGCCCGGCCATAGCAGGTGATAGCCCTGTATGCGAAAACAGCGTTGTGGAACTAGGTGTACGACAAGTAGGGCGGGACACGTGAAATCCTGTCTGAAGATGGGGGGACCATCCTCCAAGGCTAAATACTCGTAATCGACCGATAGTGAACCAGTACCGTGAGGGAAAGGCGAAAAGAACCCCGGGAGGGGAGTGAAATAGATCCTGAAACCGCATGCATACAAACAGTCGGAGCCTGGAAACGGGTGACGGCGTACCTTTTGTATAATGGGTCAGCGACTTACATTCAGTGGCAAGCTTAACCGATTAGGGAAGGCGTAGCGAAAGCGAGTCCGAATAGGGCGTTGAGTCGCTGGGTGTAGACCCGAAACCAGATGATCTATCCATGGCCAGGTTGAAGGTGCGGTAACACGTACTGGAGGACCGAACCCACTAACGTTGAAAAGTTAGGGGATGAGCTGTGGATAGGGGTGAAAGGCTAAACAAATCTGGAAATAGCTGGTTCTCTCCGAAAACTATTTAGGTAGTGCCTCGTGTCTCACCTTCGGGGGTAGAGCACTGTCATGGTTGGGGGGTCTATTGCTGATTACCCCGCCATAGCAAACTCCGAATACCGAAGAGTGCAATCACGGGAGACAGACATCGGGTGCTAACGTCCGGTGTCAAGAGGGAAACAACCCAGACCGCCAGCTAAGGTCCCCAAATATAGCTAAGTGGGAAACGAAGTGGGAAGGCTAAAACAGTCAGGAGGTTGGCTTAGAAGCAGCCACCCTTTAAAGAAAGCGTAATAGCTCACTGATCGAGTCGTCCTGCGCGGAAGATGTAACGGGGCTAAGCTATATACCGAAGCTGCGGACGCACAGTAATGTGCGTGGTAGGAGAGCGTTCTGTAAGCCTGTGAAGGTGTCTTGTAAAGGATGCTGGAGGTATCAGAAGTGCGAATGCTGACATGAGTAGCGATAAAGGGGGTGAAAGGCCCCCTCGCCGTAAGCCCAAGGTTTCCTACGCAACGTTCATCGGCGTAGGGTGAGTCGGCCCCTAAGGCGAGGCAGAGATGCGTAGCTGATGGGAAGCAGGTTAATATTCCTGCACCGTCGTATGATGCGATGGGGGGACGGATCGCGGAAGGTTGTCCGGGTGTTGGAAGTCCCGGTCCCTGCATTGGAGAAGGCGCTTAGGCAAATCCGGGCGCGTAATTCAAGGATGTGGGGCGAGCGGCCTTGAGCCGCGAAGCAATTGGAAGTGGTTCCAAGAAAAGCCTCTAAGCTTCAGTCATACGAGACCGTACCGCAAACCGACACAGGTGGGCGAGATGAGTATTCTAAGGCGCTTGAGAGAACTCGGGAGAAGGAACTCGGCAAATTGGTACCGTAACTTCGGGATAAGGTACGCCCTTGTAGCTTGACTGGCCTGCGCCAGGAGGGTGAAGGGGTTGCAATAAAATGGTGGCTGCGACTGTTTAATAAAAACACAGCACTCTGCAAACACGAAAGTGGACGTATAGGGTGTGACGCCTGCCCGGTGCCGGAAGATTAAATGATGGGGTGCAAGCTCTTGATTGAAGTCCCGGTAAACGGCGGCCGTAACTATAACGGTCCTAAGGTAGCGAAATTCCTTGTCGGGTAAGTTCCGACCTGCACGAATGGCGTAACGATGGCCACACTGTCTCCTCCCGAGACTCAGCGAAGTTGAAGTGTTTGTGATGATGCAATCTCCCCGCGGCTAGACGGAAAGACCCCATGAACCTTTACTGTAGCTTTGCATTGGACTTTGAACCGATCTGTGTAGGATAGGTGGGAGGCTTTGAAGCGTGGACGCTAGTTCACGTGGAGCCGTCCTTGAAATACCACCCTGGTTTGTTTGAGGTTCTAACCTTGGCCCGTGAATCCGGGTCGGGGACAGTGCATGGTAGGCAGTTTGACTGGGGCGGTCTCCTCCCAAAGTGTAACGGAGGAGTTCGAAGGTACGCTTGGTACGGTCGGACATCGTACCTAAAGTGCAATGGCAAAAGCGTGCTTAACTGCGAGACTGACAAGTCGAGCAGGTGCGAAAGCAGGACATAGTGATCCGGTGGTTCTGAATGGAAGGGCCATCGCTCAACGGATAAAAGGTACTCTGGGGATAACAGGCTGATACCGCCCAAGAGTTCATATCGACGGCGGTGTTTGGCACCTCGATGTCGGCTCATCTCATCCTGGGGCTGTAGCCGGTCCCAAGGGTATGGCTGTTCGCCATTTAAAGAGGTACGTGAGCTGGGTTTAAAACGTCGTGAGACAGTTTGGTCCCTATCTGCCGTGGGCGTTGGAATCTTGACGGGGGCTGCTCCTAGTACGAGAGGACCGGAGTGGACGTACCGCTGGTGTACCTGTTGTCTCGCCAGAGGCATCGCAGGGTAGCTATGTACGGAAGAGATAACCGCTGAAAGCATCTAAGCGGGAAACTCGCCTGAAGATGAGGATTCCCTGGAGGCTTGACCTCCTTGAAGGGTCGTTCGAGACCAGGACGTTGATAGGCTGGAACCACCCCTTCCCATCCCGAACAGGACCGTGAAACGACTTTGCGCCGATGATAGTGCGGACTACCCGTGTGAAAGTAGGTCATCGCCAGGCTCTTATACCCAGAACCCCCAGCCCCATAAAGGCTGGGGGTTTTGCTTTGTGGGCTTCCGATTCAGCATACTGCACGTGCGATCGGAATTGTCCGTCGCGCCGTGGCTTCCGGATCGCGTACCGGCATCGGTGCCGCGACCGGCGTATCCATCAGCTTCCGATACCAGCCGTGGAAATGGCGCATGCCATCTTCCAGCGGGGTCTGGTACGGACCCGCRTCYGTCTTTCCTTGTCGATATAGCGCGCGCCGGCCGGCGTCTACGCGCTCGGCAATCTCGTCGTCCTCGATCGCCGTTTCCATATAGGCGGCGCGGTGCGCCTCCACCAGTTCGCGGTCGAACGCGGCCAGCTCCTCCGGGTAATAGAACTCGATGACRTTCATCGTCTCGTGGACACCCTTCGGATAAAGCGTCGACAGCACCAGCGCGTACGGGAAGACCTCGATCATATGGGTCGGATAATAGGTCGCCCAGATCGCACCGAAGTCAGGTACCCGGCCATCGCCGTAAGCGAGCAGTCGCTCATGCCAGGTACGGTACGTGTCGGTGCCTGCGATCTCCAGCGTTGGATGCACGTCGATCCGCTGCACGCTGTACCAGTCTCCATATTCCCAGCTCAGTCCCTCGCTATGCACGTAGCGGCCCAGTCCCGGGTGGAAGGGGCCGATGTGATAGTCGTCGTTGTAGATTTCGACGAAGGTCTTCCAGTTGCAGTCGCAACGGTGCATTTCCACGTGGTCGAGCACGTAGTCGCCAAAATCCAGTTCGGGCCGGTCGAACAGGCCGCGCAGGTCTTGCGCGGCGTTGCGCGGGCCCTCGAACAGGAAGCCATTCACGTTCTGGAGCGGAAAGCGCTCCAGGTTCCGGCACGGTTTTTCAGGAAATTGCGGTGCGCCGATCAACTGGCCGCTGCTGTCGTAGGTCCAGCCGTGGAGCGGGCAGACGATGTTGCCGCCGCGCTCGCGCAGGTTACCCTGGCCGTTGCCGGCAGTCGCGCCGGGTCCGCCGGGGCCGTATTGGCCGAGCATGAGCGCCTGCCGATGCCGGCAGACATTCGAGATCAATTCCACGCCATGGTCGGTGCGCACCAGGACGCGTGCGTTGTCCTCATGGCCCAGCGCGCGCCAGTCTCCCGGGTCGGGCACCATGCGGTCGTGGCCGATATAGCTGGAGCTGCGCGGGAAGATGCGTTCCATCTCCATTGCAAAGACGTCTTCATCGCAATAACTTGAAACCGATAACTGCAGGGCCTCCGCTTCGAAATGGGAGGACTGACTCAGATCGGACATGGGTGTTCTCCTTGCACGGATGAGCGCCGCCGCGCATGGCGGACGCATACGAGGAAAAATCAGAAAAAAGTGAGAGAGGGGACGCGGGCGGGCTAGGGCCCGTYGCGGGCAGCGAGTCGTGCCAGGCGCTCGGGTACGCGTTGGCGCGGACAGGTGGCGCACATCTCGCCGTCGGTGCGGCGGTAGTGGAGGCAGCAACCCTTGCGGGCGAGGGCGAGCCGTTCGGCGCCGCTGCCATCGCGGTAGGCGAGGAAACCGCATTCGCCGCCCAGGCCGATGGCCTCGAGCCAGCGTTGTCCCAGCGCATGCATGCGCGGCGCGTCCCAATCGGTTCGCTCGCGYTGCACGCACAGTAAGGCGCCGAGGACGCAATCAGCCAGCAGTCGGCCGGCCGCCTTGACCGGCAGCGGGCCGACGTCACGCCATTGCGCGTGCAGCCGAGTCCAGCCTTCGGCGATCTGGCGGGCGACGCCCCGCAGCCCGTCATCCTCCGCGCCCAGCCGCGGCGTATGCGGCGCGATGCGGAAACCGTGGATGCCGCCCGCCTCGGTGCGCTGGGACAATGCCGACAGATCCGGCGCGCACGCACAGCAATGCACGCCGACTATGCCGAGATACACCGGTTGCCAGATATGCAATCCCCAAGCGCGAAGTGACCAATAGTGCGCCCCGGCTTCGGGGACATGCGTGCCGAGGTGCCGCACCATCGGTGCGATGTCCTCCGCGCGCGCCTCACTCCACGCGCGCCCGCCCCGGCCGCCGCCATCGTCGATTCCGTTGATTCCGTCGATTCCGTCGATCGTGCCGATGGTGCCGATGGTGCCGTCAAGTCCCGGCACCACACGTGCCGCCGTGGCCAGCAGCGCGTGGAGCCGGTCCGGCGCGGGCGCGAGCATCAGGCGGCCGCCTTGACGTTGGCGGAGCGGGCGCGGCCCGCCAYGGGGTTGGRCAGCGACCCCGCCATGGTCAGGCTCGACGCCGGATCCGCCAGGTTCACCATCTGCAGGTTGTTCTTGAGCTGCAGCCGGTTCAGGCACGAGTGCAGGAAATCCGGCGCGAAGAAGTCGTAGCGCGCGAACTTGTGCTGCAACTCGGGATGCGCCGCCTGGTAGTCGTGCGCGCTGTCSGCCACCACCTGCCAGAAGTCRTCCTCGGAACAGCTGCCGCCCTCCACCAGGATCTGCGCCATGTGCCGGAACACGCCGTCGAACACGTCGATGAAGATGCCGAGCAGCTTGTAGTCCTCGGGCACGTCCACGGCGAGCCGCTGGATGCCTTCCGGCAGCACCGCGTCCTTGTTCAGGATGGCCGACTCCTCGGCGATGTCCTTCATGAACACSCGCGCGACGGTATGCCCCTCCAGCACCAGGATCAGGTTYTCGCAATGCGGCATGAACACGAGGTCGTGCGCATAGAAGCAGTGCATCAGCGGTTCGAGGTAGGCGCGCAGGTACTGGCGCAGCCACGTCCGCGCGGAGAGCCCCGAGCGGCGGATCAGCGCCGGCAGCAGGGCGTCGCCCTGCGGGTCGGTGTGGAGCAGCGCGGCCATCGTCATCAGCCGTTCACCCTCGCGCAGCTTGCCGAGCGGGCTTTCGCGCCAGAGCGCCGACAGCATCTTCTTGTAGGGGCTGTCCGTCTCGAGCGCAGCCTCGTAGTAGCGGTTGCGATAGCCGACCGACGCCACCTCGCGCAGGATGCTGAAACCGTAGCCGCGCAGCGTGGCATCGTCGTTGATCAGCCCGTCCAGGAAGGCGTTGATGGCGGGCGTGCCGGCCATGTAGTACGGCGACAGCCCGCGCATGAAGCCCATGTTCAGYACCGACAGCGAGGTCTTCACATAGCACTTGTCCGGCTGGGAGGCGTTGAAGTACGTGCGCACCGACTGCTGGGCGGTGTACAGGTCGTCGCTGTAGCCGAGCGGGATGATCTTGCGATTGGCTACATCGGCGGCAAACGCGATGCTGAGCTTGTTGAACCACTGCCACGGGTGGGCCGGCATGTAGAGGTAGTCCTCTGGCGCTACATCGGCCTGCGCCAGCGCCTGGCGGAACGCGGCCAGGCGCGCTTCGCCCAGTTCGCTCGCCATGTGGGCCTCGTAGTCCAGCCCGGGAATGCTGGCGAAGTGGGCGTTGTCACGATGCACGGCCAGCCAGATCACGGCGAAGCGCGAGCCGGTCTCCGGGGCGAAGGCGCGGTAGTCCTCGGCATCGAAGCCGAGCCGGCCGTTGTTCGCCACGAAGCCCGGGTGGCCTTCGATCATCGCCCACTCGTAGGTCTGGAAATCCGCGTCGAGCAGGGCCTCTGCGCTCGGCGCCTGCGGGTTGTGCTTGTAGGCCGCGCCGAACAGCGTGCTGCTGATCTCGTCGAGGTAGACCGGCAGCTTGTCGGCGGGAATGCCGAGCGTGTGCTTGAAGTCGTTGATGAAGGTCAACGCGTCCAGCGGCACGCTGGCGCCGTCGAGCACGCGCTCGATGCTGGCCGGGTCGATGCGCCAGTGGCGCAGGGCCATCGGCTGGCCGTCGAAGGTGTAGTGGCAGTTGGGCGTGTCGGCGTCGATGCGGTAGCGGGTCCAGCCGTCCGCATCGGCCGCGCCTTGCGCCGCCGGCGTGATGACTACCTCGTGCGCGTATTCGGCGATGGCCTTGCGCACGAGCAGGCGGTTCACTTTGGCCCAGACGGCCGGTTCGAGGTGGCTGACCACATGGCGCGGCTCGCGCGTGGTCTGGGCTTGCAAGGTGGCGTGGATGGTGGCGTCAAGCGGGGCGTTCATCGGTGAAATCTCCTCGGATGGATCGTTCGAAATCGGGGCGGGTGCAGAAGGCCAGCCAGGCGGTCTTCTGCGGCAGGGTGATCTGGCGGTCGTAGGCGAAGCCCACGGCGCGGTTCAGGGCATGGACCTTGTCGTTGCGCGCATCGGGCTCCACCACCACGCGCTGGGCGCCCAGTGTGTAGAACGTGTGCGCCATGACGTGGCGCAGCACGTCGCGCGTGAAGTGGCGGATCGGCGCGGCCGGCGGGCCGACAAAGAAATGCATGCCGATGTCACTGGCGCGCGGCGCGAAGTGCGTGCCGACGGGCTCGTGCGCGGGGTCGTAGCATTCGATCAGGAACGCCGGCGCCCCCTCGCAGAGGCCCATGTAGGCGCCGCCATGGCCGCTCGCGAGCAGATCCGTGTAGAAGCGGCGCGTCTCGTCGAGCGTCAGGTCCTGCATGTTCCAGAAGCGCGCGTAGTCCATGGTGAACCAGCGATGGAGCAGGCCGATGTCGTGGTCGAGCGACAGCGCCCGGATCGTCATGGCCGGGTGGAGCGACGGGCGCAACGCGGCGGGAATCGGCTCGGCGCCTCCACGGGTGATGTCCCAGCGGTCAGCTTGCATGGGGCGCTCCAGCAAGTCCGGCGGTACCCGCGGCATCGGTCTGAGGCTGCGCGGCTGGCGCCGCGTGGCGACGATCCACCCCAAAGGTCCAGCGGTCCAGCGCGGCGGTCAGCAGCATGCCGGCGGCGGCCAGCACGAAGGTGACCTCGATGCCGAAGCGGTTCACGATCAGCCCGGCGCCGAACGACGACAGCAGCACCCCCAGGTTCTGGAAGAAGTTGGCGATGCTGAAGTCCTTGGCGTAGGCGTCCGGCGTGCTGACCTTGAACAGCGTCACCTCCAGCTTCACGATGACCTGGAACATCGACCACCCGTACAGGCAGCGTCCGATCAGCACCAGCGCCGGGGACGGCGCCGCCTGCAACAGCAGCCCCACAGTGCCCAGCAGCAGGTTGCCGAGCGTATGGTCGAGCAGCTTGCGGCCGTCCCGCGTGGCCCGCTTGTTGGCGATCAGCGCCACCAGCGCGACCACGCCCGGAATCGCGAACACCAGCCCCGTCAGCATCTGGTTGTGCATGCCGGAGATCTGCTCCCAGTACACCGAGAAGAACGGGCGGACGAGGTAGGCGCTGAAGTCGAACAGCAGCATCAGCAGGCTCAGGCGCAGGATCAGCCCCAGCGTGCCGCGCCGCGCCGTGCTGGCGGCACTGCCTGCCGCCGGCGGCGGCGCATCGGTGCCCAGCACGCGCACCACCCGGCCGGTCCGGATCAGGTAGATGCACAACGCCATCTGCACGAAGTCGCCAGCGGCCATCATCCACAGGCAGGTGCGCGGGCCGAACTGCTGGAGCGCCATCCCGCCCGCCATCGCCCCGAAGATGCCGCCGATATGCACCACCACCGAGAGCAGGCCGATGGTGGCGCCGTGCGTCTCGGCCTTCTCCAGCCGCATCAGGTACGGAAACATCAGCAGGTAGCTGCTCTTGGTCATGAACATCAGCATGGTCAGCACCCAGAAGGCGGTGACCGTCTCCGCCCAGGCGCTCAGGGCGCCGAAGGTGCCGGCTACGAGCTGGGTGTAGACCAGCAGGTGCATGGTTTCCACGCGCCGCGCCACGCGCGCCCAGAGCGGCAGCGTGCACATCACGGCGATGGAGATGGCGGCGATGTAGGCGCCCACGTGCACCGGGCTGGTGATGCCGTAGCGCACTTCGAAGAACTGCGGGTAGAACGCGATCAGGATGGCGTCGCTGATGACGCCGAACGCGGACATGATGACGATGGTGAGTCGCAGGCTCATGGTCTATCCCGCCACCGTGATCAGCTGCGCCAGCGCTGGCTGGGTCGGCATGGGCGTGCCGTTGCCGGGGGCCGGCACGGTTGCCGAAGCTTCCGTCGCCTCGATTCGCTCGAAGCCGCTGTTGGCGCGCGGGGCGAAGTCCTGGAACGTGGTGCGCGCCTCGGCGCGATAGTGGTCCACGCCGGTCAGCGCGTGCAGCAGCCGTGCATTGCGATGGCAGGCCATGCCCAGGTCCGGGTTGGTCAGGCCGTGGCTGTGGAARCCGGCGTTCTGCACGAAGATCTCGTCGCCATGCACGTCTACCGCGAAGTTGCGCGCCTGCTGGTAGCGGCCRCCCGCRTCCCAGCGGATGCGCTCGCGAATGCCGTCGATAAAGGCYGGCACGCGATGCGTGTAGCCGGTCGCCATGACCACGCCGTCGGCCACGTGGCGGTAGGCCTCGCCCAGATCCATGTGGCGGAACGTCATCTCGTACTGGCGCGCGGCGGGGTCGAAGTGCATGCCGTCCAGCGCGAGGTTGGTCAGCAGTTGCGTGCGGGCCCCGGCGCGGTGGCGCTTTTCGTCGAGCGTGTCGTAGATCTGGTCGATCAGCGTCTTGTTGATGCCGTTGTAGATGCTGCGCTGGTCCTCCAGCACGCGCGTCTTCACGGATTCGCCCAGGTCGTAGAAGTGGTCGCTGTAGGCCGGCGAGATCAACTCCAGCGTGAGCTTGGCGTTCTCCATCTGGAAGAAGCGCGGCGAGCGGGTCACCCAGTTCAGCGTATAGCCGTGGGTGTCGCAGTCCTTGAGCAGGTCGTGGTAGACCTCGGCGCCGCTCTGCCCGCTGCCGATGACAGTGATGGTGCGGCGCTGCTGGAGCCAGCGCTTGTTGGCGAGGTAGGCGGAGGTGTGGATCGGCGCGTGCTCGCCCGCGCAGCAGGCGGGCAGGTTCGGCGTGCTGCCGATGCCGAGCACAAGCCGCCGCGCGCGATGCCGGAACGGCGTTCCGGTGTGCGTATCGACGCCACTCACCACGTAGCCGGGCAGCGACGGGTCGTGACGGATGTCGAGCACGTCCTGCCGATAGCGCACGTTGGGCAGCTGCCCGGCGGCCCACTTGCAGTAGCGGTCGTACTCCTGCCGCGTCAGATAGAAGTTCTCGCGGATGTAGTAGTTGTAGATGCGGCCCTGCTGCTTGCAGTAGTTCAGGTAGCTGAAGCGGCTGGTGGGGTCTGCCATCGACACGAGGTCGGCCAGGAACGGGTTCTGCAACGTCGTGCCGTCCACGAGCATGCCCGTGTGCCAGCCGAACGCTTCCTTCTTCTCGAGGAACAGGCTGCGTACGCCGGGCAGCGGATCGGCCAGGCACGCGAGGCCGAGATTGAACGGGCCCAGTCCGACGCCGATAAAGTCATAAGGATCTTCATTGCTCATGTTTAGCCCTGGTGGATCGCGAAACAGGAAGGCTTCCGCAGTGGAAGGGGGATACCCATCAAGACGAATGGCCTCGCAATTCGTTTAGTTCGGCCATGTCATTCACTTAAAACATGCGGGGCTGTGCGGGCTCGCGTCATCGAAGCCGTGCTACGCGTGCCCGGGCACGCGCGAGGCACGCATGGCGCGTGCACGTGTGGAAGATCGGCAAGCGGAAGGAGAGCGGCGCGCGGCATCCACCGCGCGGCCGTAGAGATCAGCGGGCGACGGTCATCGCGCAGCCGTGCGCTCAGCGCGCGATATTCATCGCACTGAGGGCGCTGCGCGCATCCTGGAGGATGAAGTTCACCATCGTGGCCGAGATGCCCAGCCGCTCGGCGATGCGCTTCTGCGTCTGGTCCTCGTAGTAGTACTGCACCACCGCGTCGCGGGTGCGTGATGGCAGGCGCCGCATCGCGTCACGCAGGCAGGTGGTTTGCTCATGCGCCATGGCGATGCAGTCCGGCGAGTTGGTGTCGAGCGGTGCGTCCTGCTCGGGCACATCGCCGATGAATAGCCGCTTCTCCAATTGTTGGCGCCGGTAGCTATCCAGCGCGAGATTGCGCACCACCCGGCTGATGTAACTCGCCTCGCTGCGCAAGGCTTCGGGGCAGGGGTCCTGGCAGAGCTTGAGAAACGCGTCGTGCAATACGTCCTCGGCCAGGCAGGGGCAGCCCAGGATGCGGGTGGCAGCGTGAAGCAGGTTGCGCCGTTGCGTGATGAAGGTGTGGAAAACCGTGCCGGATGGATCGTGCGCAGGGGGCGTGTCAGCGCGGGCAGGGGGCGTGCGATCGTCGATCACTGTCATGTGAACTCCATGGGAAGGGCCATGCGTTCCCCGCAGCGGGGATGTACCGTTTTCAACGAGGCGCCCATCCTAAAGTAAATGCGAATCGTTCTTATTAATGACCGCGCCGCACAAGTGGTCACTGRGGACGAAAGCTGAACACAGACTTAAATGACGTGATATGCGAGGAAGATACGTCTTGTTACACGCACGATGSCGACAGACGCCAGTGCAGGCCTTACCCATCGGTTGTAATTCCGGAGCGCTCCCTAGCCGGCACGCGGCCCCCAGGGCGCCCGGCACCGCACGTGCGGGACCGGCACGGCTTTCGCTACCTCATGAAGGGAGCGGTGGTGATTTCCTCCCGCCGCAAGCGATTTGCCATGTGGAGGTAAGCCATGAAGACCATGAAGACGATGCGCGCCAGCAGTGTGTTGGCCGCCGGGGCGCTGGCGCTGATGTCGGTGTCGGCGCTCGCGCAGATGACGCCGGGCCCGCGTGACCCCTACACGCAGGGCGGTGTCACGTCCACGCCGGTCGACCCCTCGACCAGCGGCGCGCGCACGGGCGACAAGTTCGACCCGTACTCGCAGGGCGCGGCGCAACCGACGCGACAGGATCTGGCCCCGCAGCAACAGCAGCAGATGCAGATGCCTTCGCAAAAGTACGATCTGGTGCCGGGCGCGACGACCACGACSAATCGTAGCTATGGCAGYGCYGCCTATCAGGGCGACATGCGYTGGACCACGCCGAATCTTGGCCGGCCCATCGGCGAGCGGAATCGCTATCTTGATGGCGCCTGATCGTTGATCGGACCCCAAATAAGAAACGCCCCCGTTTTTCCGGGGGCGTTTCTTATTTGAGGCGGCAAGGCGCAGTCGGACGCGTGAGCGTCACAAAAGTGCGCCATAATTCACTGAAAGCCGCTATCCGTACTCACCCGCCGTGTATTTCAGTGCATTACACGGCAAGTCCTGTCATCCAGATTCTTCTTCAAGCTGGTACGATGACGCGCATCTCGTCATTCGGCTATGGAACTAGTTGCAATCCTGTTAGCCGAATGCTGCATTGCATCACGACGGCGACGGCTTCCCTGGAGGAGACGGTTGTCTTTACCCTGATACAAAGGGTGCCGCCGTGCGGTGCAGACATTACCGTGGCAATGCGCCGCCAGCAGGCATCGGGAAAACCGATTATTGTGGCGGCCGGCAAGACGTAGCGCGACGTTCAGATCGGCGCACGGGCTGGCGCGAAGCACGGTGAACCGGACAAGCGAAGGAACGTGCAGGACATTTCAGAATACGGGGAGCAGGGCGGTTCCACGAACCCCCTGCGGCCGGACACGCGCGCGCGGCGCGGCCGGTCTTGTGTTTTCCTCCAGGCCAGCAAATGGCGAAAGCAGGGGCCCATGGCGACAATCCGCTGAACCCGACGACCGAATTTCGTGCCGGCGACCCGGCACGCCACTTGCGTCCACGCGCTGCGCCGTGGCGCCCGCCTGGTCTACGGGGCCAGGCCACAACATTCCGTTTCATCCTCGAGGAAATCGCTATGCAAGCAATGCGCGCCAGGCGTGCTTTGATTCCGGGCATGCTGGCCATCGCCGTCACGGTCCTTGCCGCCTGCGGCAAGGAAAACAAGCCGCCCGCAGCCCAGACGCCGGAAGTAAAGGTCGTGACGCTGAAGGACGAGACCGTGACACTCGACTCGTCGCTGCCCGGCCGGACCACGGCCTTCCGGATCGCCGAAGTCCGCCCGCAGGTGGACGGCATCATCCTGAAGCGGCTGTTCGTGGAAGGCTCCGACGTCAAGCAGGGCCAGCAGCTGTACCAGATCGACCCGGCTACCTACGAAGCCACGGCCAAGAGCGCCGATGCCACGCTGGCGTCGTCGCGCCTGCTCGCGGAGCGCTACGGGCGCCTGGTGGGCGAGGAAGCGGTCAGCAAGCAGCAGCACGACGAAGCCAAGGCTGCCTACCTGCAGGCCCAGTCGACGGCGGACCGCGCCCATATCAACCTGCGCTACACCAAGGTGCTGTCCCCGATTTCGGGCCGCATCGGCCGCTCGGTGG
Organism: Cupriavidus sp. KB_39; assembly: GCF_052114485.1. NCBI lineage: Bacteria > Pseudomonadati > Pseudomonadota > Betaproteobacteria > Burkholderiales > Burkholderiaceae > Cupriavidus > Cupriavidus sp. KB_39. Next base: position 276,207 of record NZ_JBFREV010000001.1, on the reverse strand, counting down.
TCACCGAGGGGGCGCTGGTCACCAATGGCCAGGCCACCGCGCTGACCACCGTGCAGCAGCTGGACCCGATCTACGTGGATGTGACGCAACCGTCCACCACGCTGCTGCGGCTGCGGCGCGAACTGGCCGACGGCCGGCTCCAGGCCGCCGGCGCCAACGCTGCCAAGGTGATGCTGATGCTCGAGGATGGCAGCACCTATAAGGAAGCAGGCCGGCTGGAGTTCTCCGAAGTGTCCGTGGACCCGAGCACCGGCTCGGTCACGCTGCGCGCGGTGTTCCCGAACCCGCGCCACGAACTGCTCCCGGGCATGTTCGTGCACGCGCGGCTGGCCGAAGGCGTGAAGACCTCGGCCATCCTGGCGCCGCAGCGCGGCGTCACGCGTGACCTCAAGGGCCAGGCGACCTCGCTGGTGGTGAACGCCAACAATGAAGTCGAGCAGCGCGTGCTGAAGACCGACCGGACCATTGGCGACAAATGGCTGGTCACGGACGGCCTGAAAGCCGGCGACCGCGTCATCGTGGAAGGCCTCCAGTTCGTGCGCCCCGGCGCCAAGGTCAAGGCCACCGAGGCCAGCGCCACCGCCACCGCCGTTACGGCCCCCAATGCCGCCTCGGCCCCGGCCGCCGCTTCCGCGCCCGGCGCGGCCAAGTCCTGACCGGGACCGACGCATGAGGAATCGCCATGTCTAATTTCTTCATCGACCGGCCGATCTTTGCCTGGGTGATCGCGCTGGTCATCATGCTGGCAGGGGGCTTGGCCATCCGGTCGCTGCCTATCAACCAGTACCCGGCCATCGCCCCGCCGACCATCGCCATTTCGGTGAACTACCCGGGTGCGTCCGCGCAGACCGTGCAGGACACCGTGGTGCAGGTCATCGAACAGCAGATGAACGGGCTGGACAAGCTGCGCTACATCTCGTCGGAGTCGAACTCCGACGGCAGCATGACCATCACCGTGACGTTCGAGCAGGGCACCAGCCCGGACATCGCCCAGGTACAGGTCCAGAACAAGCTCGCCCTGGCCACGCCGCTCCTGCCGCAGGAAGTGCAGCAGCAGGGTATTCGCGTGACCAAGTCCGTGCGGAACTTCCTGGTCATCGTCGGCCTGGTGTCGACCGACCCCAGCCAGACGCGGGAGGATCTGTCGAACTACATCGTCTCGAACCTCCAGGATCCGATCTCGCGGACCGCTGGCGTGGGTGACTTCCAGGTGTTCGGCTCGCAGTACGCCATGCGCATCTGGCTGGACCCGGCCAAGCTCAACAGCTTCCAGCTGGCGCCGCTGGACGTGAGCACTGCCATCAAGGCGCAGAACGTGCAGGTGGCCTCCGGCCAGCTGGGCGGCCTGCCGGCCGTGCGCGGGCAGCAGCTCAATGCGTCGGTGATCGGCAAGACCCGTCTCCAGACCGCCGAGCAGTTCGGCAACATCCTGCTGAAGGTCAATCCGGACGGCTCGCAGGTGCGCCTCAAGGACGTGGCCGACGTGGGCCTGGGCGGCCAGGACTACAACATCAACGCGCAGTACAACGGCCGCCCGGCTTCGGGTATCGCCATCCGGCTGGCCTCGGGCGCTAACGCGCTGGATACGGTGAAGGCCATCCGCGCCACGCTGAACCAGCTCGAGCCGTCGTTCCCGGCGGGCATGCAGGTGGTGTTCCCGTACGACACGACGCCAGTCATCGCCGATTCGATCCACGAAGTGGTGAAGACGCTGCTCGAAGCCATCGTGCTCGTGTTCCTGGTGATGTATCTGTTCCTGCAGAACTTCCGCGCCACGCTGATCCCGACGATCGCCGTGCCGGTGGTGCTGCTGGGCACGTTTGGCGTGCTGGCGGCGTTCGGCTACTCGATCAACACCCTGACGATGTTCGGCATGGTGCTCGCCATCGGCCTGCTGGTGGACGATGCCATCGTGGTGGTGGAGAACGTCGAGCGGGTGATGTCCGAGGAGGGGCTGGGGCCGAAGGAGGCCGCCCGGAAGTCGATGGGGCAGATCCAGGGCGCACTGGTCGGCATCGCGCTGGTGCTGTCGGCGGTGTTCCTGCCGATGGCGTTCTTCGGCGGCTCCACGGGCGTGATCTACCGCCAGTTCTCGATCACGATCGTCTCGGCGATGGTGCTCTCGGTGCTGGTGGCGCTGATCTTGACCCCGGCGCTGTGCGCGACCATGCTCAAGCCGATCGAGAAGGGCGACCACGGCGAGCACAAGAAGGGCTTCTTCGGCTGGTTCAACCGCAGCTTCATCCGCTCCACGCAGCGCTATGAGCGCAGCGTGGTCGGCATCCTGAAGCGGCGCGTGCCCTACCTGATCATCTACGTGCTGATCGTGGCGGGCATGGCCTTCCTGTTCACGCGCATCCCCACCTCGTTCCTGCCGGAAGAAGACCAGGGCGTGCTCTACGCCCAGGTGCAGACCCCGGCCGGCGCCACGGCGGAGCGCACGCAGGCGGTGCTCGACCAGATGCGGAACTACCTGCTCAATGACGAGGGCAAGATCGTCAGCTCGCTCTTCACCGTGAACGGCTTCAACTTCGCCGGCCGCGGCCAGAGTTCGGGCCTGGCGTTCATCCTGCTCAAGCCGTTCAAGGAGCGCGAGGGTGACGCCACCAGCGTGTTCGACCTCACCAAGCGCGCCCAGGCCAAGTTCAGCACCTTCCGGGACTCGCTGGCCTTCGCCTTTGCGCCGCCGGCCGTGCAGGAGCTGGGCAACGCTACCGGCTTCGACTTCTACATGCAGGACCAGGCCGGCCTGGGGCATGACGCGCTGATGGAAGCCCGCAACAAGTTCCTGTCGCTGGCCGCCAAGGACCCGGCGCTGCAACGCGTGCGCCCGAACGGGCTGAACGACGAGCCGCAGTACCAGCTGGAGATCGACGACGAGCGCGCCCGCGCGCAAGGCGTGTCGCTGGCGGACATCAACAGCACCATCTCCATCGCCTGGGGTTCCAGCTACGTGAACGACTTCATCGACCGCGGTCGCGTGAAGCGCGTCTACCTGCAGGGCCGCCCCAACGCGCGCATGAATCCGGAAGATCTGGACAAGTGGTTCGTGCGTAACGACAAGGGCGACATGGTGGCGTTCTCGACCTTCGCCACCGGCAAGTGGGGCTATGGCTCGCCCAAGCTCCAGCGCTACAACGGCGTGCCGGCGGTGGAAATCCTGGGCGAACCGGCGGCGGGCAAGAGCTCCGGCGAGGCCATGGCGGCGGTGGAAGCCATCATGAAGCAGATGCCGCAGGGCATTGCCTACTCGTGGACCGGCCTGTCGTACGAAGAGCGGCTGTCGGGCTCGCAGGCGCCGGCGCTCTACGCGCTGTCCCTGCTGGTGGTGTTCCTGTGCCTCGCCGCGCTGTATGAAAGCTGGGCGATTCCGTTCTCGGTGATGCTGGTGGTGCCGCTCGGGGTGGTCGGCGCGCTGCTGGCGACGATTGGCCGGGGCTTGTCCAACGACGTGTTCTTCCAGGTGGGCCTGCTGACGACCRTCGGCCTGTCCGCCAAGAACGCGATCCTGATCGTGGAATTCGCCAAGGAACTGCACGAGCAGGGCAAGAGCCTGGTCGATGCGGCCGTGGAGGCGTGCCGGATGCGCCTGCGGCCGATCATCATGACCTCGCTCGCGTTCATTCTCGGCGTGTTCCCGCTGGCGGTGTCGCAAGGCGCCGGCTCGGGCAGCCAGCACGCCATCGGTACCGGCGTGATCGGCGGCATGCTCACGGCCACGGTGCTGGCCATCTTCTGGGTGCCGCTGTTCTTCGTGGTGGTGAACGCGCTCAAGGAGCGCCGCGAGAAGCACGATTCCTCCTCCCTCGAAAAGGAGGCCAAAGCATGAGACAAACGCTAATCAGCATGGCCGTCGCCGCTAGCGCGGCGCTCGCGGGGTGCAGCCTGATCCCGACCTACGAGCGTCCGGCGGCGCCGGTGGAAGCCGCCTATCCGCAGGGCGAAGCCTACCCGGCCGCCAACGGCGCCGGCCAGGTGCCACCGGCCGCGGAACTGGGGTGGCGCGACTACTTCGCCGATCCGCGCCTGCAGCGGCTGATCGACGTCGCGCTGCAGAACAACCGCAACCTGCGCGTGGCGGCCCTGAACGTGGAGGCGTACCGCGCGCAGTACCGCATCCAGCGCGCGGACCTGTTCCCGCAGGTGGGCGTGGCGGCGCAGGGCACGCGGCAGCGCGTGCCGGCCGACCTCTCCAGCACGGGCCAGCGGGTCATCAGCAGTTCGTATGGCGTGTCGCTGGGCACCACCGTTTGGGAAATCGACCTGTTCGGCCGGCTGCGCAGCCTGAGCCAGGCAGCGCTGGAGCAGTATTTCGCCAGCGACGAAGCCCAGCGCAGCACGCATATCGCGCTGGTGGCCAGCGTCGCCAACGCCTACCTGACGCTGCGCGCCGACGAGGCGCAGCTGAAGCTGACGCGCGAGACGCTGGTGACCTACGAGCGGACCTACAACCTCACGCGCCGCAGCTACGAGGAAGGCATTTCCTCGCGGCTGGACCTGCGCCAGTCGCAGACCCAGGTGGAAAACGCCCGGGCCTCGCTGAGCCGCTATACGCGGCTGGTGGCGCAGGACACCAATGCGCTGACGCTGCTGCTCGGCGCGAGCCTGCCGGCGGACCTGCCCGAAGGGCTGCCGCTCGATGGCAAGCTGGTGGCGGACGTGCCGGCGGGTTTGCCGTCTGACCTGCTCCAGAACCGCCCGGACATCCTCGCCGCCGAGCACCGCCTGCTGTCGGCCAACGCCGATATCGGCGCGGCGCGCGCGGCGTTCTTCCCGAGCATCTCGCTGACCGCCTCGGCGGGCACGGCGAGCCGCCAGTTGTCGGGGCTGTTCGATGCGGGTTCGGGCACGTGGCTGTTCTCGCCGCAGATCAACCTGCCGATCTTCACGGCGGGTAGCCTGAGCGCCAGCCTGGATTACGCGCGGATCCAGAAGGACATCAACGTGGCGACGTACGAGCAGACCGTGCAGTCGGCCTTCCGCGAAGTGGCGGACGGGCTGGCGGCGCGCGGCACGTACACGGAGCAGCTCCAGGCGCAGGTGCGCCTGGTCGAGGCGAGCCGGGACTACTTCCAGCTCGCCGAGGGTCGCTATCGTACCGGGGTGGACAACTACCTGACGCTGCTCGACGCACAACGCCAGTTGTACGCGCAGCAACAGGTGCTGATCGACTCGCGCCTCAACCAGCTGACCAGCGAGGTCAACCTGTACAAGGCGCTGGGCGGTGGGTGGAACGAGGTGACGGCGCAGGCGAAGGGCGGCTGAAGACGTTCTCCCCTCTCCTGCTTGCGGGAGAGGGGAGCCCAAGCCAGCGCTGCTACAGCGTCGACTTCCCGAACAAGCTTTCCAGCAGGTCCACCACCAGCTCGGCCGTCTGATTGTGGACGTCCCGGGCCGGGTTCAGCTCCAGCACATCGAGCGACCCCAGCGCCCCGGTATCCTCGATCATCTCCAGCGCCAGATGCGCCTCCCGATACGTCGGCCCGCCGCGTACCGGCGTACCCACCCCCGGCGCGATCTGCGCATCCAGRAAATCCACATCGAAGCTGACATGCAGATGCGTATTCGCGTCGATGCCGGCGAGCGCCTGCTCCATCGTCTGACGCATGCCGTTTTCGTCGATATAACGCATGTCGTAGACCGTCAGCCCCAGCTCGCGCAGGCGCAGCTTCTCCCCGGCATCCACGCTGCGGATGCCCACCTGGCGGATCGACTGGGCCGACATGGCCGGCGTGACGCCGCTCAGGGCGGTCAGCGGCGCAGGGCCGTCGCCGCACAGGCAGGCCACCGGCATGCCGTGGATATTGCCCGTGGGGCTGGTGCTGCCGGTGTTGGCATCCGCGTGGGCATCGAGCCACAGCACCAGCAGCCGCTTGCCGGTCTCGCGGCARTGGCGCGCGGCGGCGCTGATCGAGCCGATGGCCAGGCAGTGGTCGCCGCCCATCARCAGCGGCATCTGGCCGCTGGCGAAGCAGGCATAGGCGGTGTCGAACACCAACTGGTTCCACGTCAGCACTTCCTGCAGGTGGCGCATGCCGTCGACGGGAAGCTGGCCGGGGTTGCCCGGGCCGCTGAGGTTGCCGAAGTCGGTCACCTGCAGTCCGTTGCGCGCCAGCGCCCYGGCAATATCGGCCACGCGCAGGGCCTCGGGCCCCATCGACGTACCGCGAATGCTGGCACCGACATCGGTGGGCGCGCCAATCAGCGTGACAGGATGCATGGGAGGCTCCGGTAGTTGCGGCTCCTCCCCATATTAGGCGCTATTCCGCCGCCGGGGCCGGCGCGCCCTGGTGGATAGGCGCCGACTGGATGGCGAACAGGGCCGCGCTGGCCGCCAGCCCCAGCCCGCCCGAGACCCAGAGCGCCTGTGCACCCCAGACGTCGATACAGAGCCCGAACAGCCACGGTGCCAGCGCCTGCGCGATGCGCGCCGGCACCATCAGCACACCCTGCCGATGCCCATACCCCTGCGGCCCGAAGATGACGAGCGGCAGCGTGCCCTTGGCGATGGTCAGGATGCCGTTGCCGGCGCCGTGCAGCACCCCGAACAGCGTGGCGGCCGGCGCGCCCGCGACCATGAAGGCCGCCGCGCCGATCGGGTGCAGGGCCGCCGCCAGCCGTGCCGACAGCAGCGGATGAACCTTGCGTAACAATCCGAACTCCAGCAGCCGGGCGCCAACCTGCGACGGCCCGATCAGCGCGCCGACGAGCACGGCCGTCGCCAACGTGGCGCCGCCGGCCTGCAACAGCCGCGGCAGGTGCGCGGCCATGGCCGTGCTGATGAACCACGTCGCCGCGAACACGAAGGCCAGTACCCAGGTGGCCGGCGCGCCCGACGCCGGTCCGGGCGCCGCCGGTTTGCCGGCTGCGGGTGCCGTGGATGGGGGCGCCGGATCGGCCCCCGCACGCGGCAGGCTCGCATTGAGCGCGAGGCCCACCGTCAGGTGCAAGGCGGCCCAGACCAGACAGGCCACGCGCCAGCCATAGTGGCTCTCCAGCCAGGATGACAGCGGCCATCCCACGGTGCTGGCAAAGCCGGCGATCAGCGTGATGCCAGTGATCGCATTGCGCGAGCGCGTGCCGTACAGGCGCACCAGCGTGGCGAACGCCGCTTCGTAGAGCCCGCTGCCCATGCCGATGCCGATGACGAGCCACGCCAGGAACAGTCCCACGCTTTCCCGGGCCAGGCCGAGCCCCGCCAGGCCGGCCGCGAAGACGAGGCTGGTGGCCATCAGCACCGGCCGTCCGCCCAGCCGGTCGATCAGCCGGCCCGCGTAGGGGCCGAGCAGCGCCGAGACCACCAGCGCGGCGCTGAACGCCGCGAAGACCGTCGGCACCGACACGCCGGTGYCGCGCGCCATCGGCACCGCGAGCATGGCCACTAGATAGTAAGAGGATGCCCAGGCGAGCGTCTGTGCAGCCCCGAGCCGTGCCACGAGGCTGCCATTCGGTACGTCGGTCATGGTTGGCCTTATTCGACTTCGCCTTCGTCGGTGTCGCCCGCAGCYGCTTGGCGCTCGTGGTCCATCGCCGCCGCCGCCAGCGCCGCCGCCCGGGCCGGCGCGGCGTCCTTGCGCTCGCTGTAGCGGTCGGTCAGGTAGTCGGAGCGGTCCCGGATCAGCAGCGTGAACTTGTACAGCTCCTCCATGACGTCGACCACGCGGTCGTAGTAGGCGGACGGCTTCATGCGCCCGGCGTCGTCGAATTCCTGGTACGCCTTGGCCACGGAGGACTGGTTGGGAATCGTCACCATGCGCATCCAGCGGCCCAGCACGCGCAGCGCGTTGACGGCGTTGAACGACTGCGATCCGCCGCAGACCTGCATGACCGCCAGCGTGCGGCCCTGCGTAGGGCGGATGCCGGCGCTTTCCAGCGGCAGCCAGTCGATCTGGTTCTTGAACACCGCGGTCAGCGTGCCGTGGCGCTCGGGGCTGCACCAGACCTGGCCTTCCGACCATGCGGACAGMTCGCGCAGTTCCACCACCTTGGGGTGATCGGCGGGCACGCTGTCAGTGACCGGCAGGCCGCTCGGATCGAACACGCGCGTCTCGGCGCCGAAGTGGCGGAGGATGCGTTCGGCTTCCAGCGTCAGGAGCCGGCTGTAGGACGTCTCGCGCAGCGAGCCATAGAGCAGCAGGATGCGGGGCGGATGGGTGCTGACCCGCGTGGGCTCGAGCTTCTGGACGTCGGGCGTCTCCAGCAGCGCCGGCACGACATTGGGCAAGGCAATCGTCATGGACCCACCCTSCGGCCCTGCGCGTCGATGACCACCTCGCCATCCTCCTTGGTGAACGGGCTTTGCTGCGGCGACGGCAGGATATCGAGCACAAGTTCAGACGGCCGGCACAGCCGCACGCCGAGGTCGGTCACGACGAACGGGCGGTTGATCAGGATGGGATGGGCGAGCATGGCGTCCAGCAACTGGTCATCCGTCAAGGCCGGATCGGCCAGCCCCAGCGCGGCGTAGGGCGTGCCCTTTTCGCGAATCGCCTCGCGCACGGTCAGCCCGGCTTGTCCGATCATGGCCTGCAACTGCGCCCGCGACGGCGGCGTGTGCAGATATTCGATGACTTGCGGCTCGATCCCGGCATTGCGGATCATCGCCAGCGTGTTGCGGGACGTGCCGCAATCAGGATTGTGATAAATCGTGACAATCATCTTGGTTCCTCAGGGGAGCTTGGCCTCGTACCACCGCTGCGAGCGGTTGACGATGTGGACGACCAGCAGCATGACCGGCACCTCGATCAGCACGCCGACCACCGTAGCCAGCGCCGCGCCGGACTGGAAGCCGAACAGGCTGATCGCCGTGGCCACGGCCAATTCAAAGAAGTTACTCGCGCCGATCAGGCTGGACGGCCCCGCCACGCAGTGCGCCACGCCAAGCCGGCGATTGAGCAGGTAGGCGAGACCGGAATTGAAGAAGACCTGGATCAGGATCGGCACCGCCAGCAGCGCGATGACCATCGGCTGGTCGATGATCGCCTTGCCCTGGAAGGCGAACAGCAGCACCAGGGTCAGCAGCAGCGCACTAATAGAGTAGGGGCCAAGGTGTCGGAGCASGCGCTGGAAGTGCGCCGCGCCGCGCGCCAGCAGCAGCTTTCGCGCGATCTGCGCGATGACCACCGGCACCACGATGTACAGGCCGACCGAGGTCAGCAGGGTGTCCCACGGCACCGTGATCGACGACAGGCCGAGCAGCAGCGCTACCACCGGCGCGAAGGCCACGATCATGATGCCGTCGTTCAGCGCCACCTGCGACAGCGTGAAATACGGATCGCCTTTGCAGAGCTGGCTCCAGACGAACACCATCGCCGTGCATGGCGCAGCCGCCAGCAGGATCAGGCCGGCCACATAGCTGTCCAGCTGATCGACGGGCAGCAGCGGCGCGAATAAATGCCGCACAAACAGCCAGCCCAGCAGCGCCATCGAGAACGGCTTGACGGCCCAGTTGATAAACAGCGTCACGCCGATGCCGCGCCAGTGCGATTTCACCTGCCCCAGCGCCGTGAAATCGATCTTCAGCAGCATCGGGATGATCATCACCCAGATCAGCACGCCCACGGGCAGGTTGACCTGCGCGTACTCCATGCGCCCGATGGCCTGGAACACGCCGGGCAGCATCTGGCCGAGCGCGATGCCGACCACGATGCACAACGCCACCCAGACGGTGAGATAACGTTCAAAGAATCCTATGGCGGGCGCGGAGGCGGCTCGGGCTGGCGCTGCAATGTCCGGGCTGCTCATCCTTCGGCTCCCTGCAACGGCGGGGTGGCGCAAGCCGCCGTCGGCCCGCACGGATTGCCGCCGCAGCAGTTCTCGGTGAGGAAGCCGATCAGGTCGTTCATGGTTTCGTAGCGGGCGGTGTAGATGACCGACCGTCCGGCCTGCCGGCTGTTGGCGAGGCCGGCCCGGTGCAGCTCCTTCAGATGGAAGGAAAGCGACGAGGCCGGCACATCCAGGAGCGTGGCGATCTGCCCGGCGGGCAGGCCCTCCGGCCCGGCCTGGACCAGCGCGCGGAACACCGCCAGCCGGGAGGCATGGGCGAGGGCGGCCAGCGCTTCGATGATTTGAGAAGATTCCATGATTCGAATGTAGTCGAAATATCGAATCGAAGCAACGCAGTTCTCCCACGTTCCGCCCTGCAAATTAAGGAAATTTCGACCTATAATCATTGACCGCACAACGATTGATCGGGCAATAGAATGACTTCCGCGTCGCAAGAAGGGCAGGGCGCTCCACATACGTCCGGCAACGGGCAAATCCTGCCGTTCCGGGAATCGCTGCTGGCGATGATCGGCATCGCCTTCGTGGTGATGCTTGTGGCGCTGGACCAGACCGTGGTGGCCACCGCGCTGCCGACGGTGGTCGCCGAACTGCAGGGCTTCGAGTACTACGCCTGGGTCGCCACGGCCTACCTGCTGACGTCGGTCGTCACCGTGCCGATCTTCGGCCGGCTGGGCGACTACTACGGCCGCAAGCCCTTCGTGCTGGTGTCGATCGTGGTCTTTCTGGTGGCCTCGGTGCTGTGCGGCATGGCGCCCAGCATGCCGTTCCTCGTGGCGGCGCGCGCCCTGCAGGGCATTGGCGGCGGCATGCTCGTGGGCACCGCCTTCGCCTGTATTCCCGATCTGTTCCCAGACCCGCACGTGCGCCTGCGCTGGCAGGTGATGATGAGCACCGCATTCGGGCTCGCCAATGCCATCGGCCCGTCCATGGGTGGCGTGCTGACCGAATGGTATGGCTGGCGCGCGGTGTTCTATATCAATGTGCCGGTGGGCCTGCTCGGCCTGCTGTTCGCGTGGCGCTACCTGCCGCATCTGCGCCATCAGGCGCACAAGGGGCCGATTCGCGTGGACTGGCTGGGCGCGCTGCTGATCGCGGCGGGGCTCGGTTGCCTCCAGCTCTCGGTGGAATGGCTGCCGGAGCGCGGGCTGGACATCGTGACGATTGGCCTGGCCGTGCTGTCCGTGGCGTCGTTCGTCGGCCTCTGGCAGTGGTCGCACCGCGCGGCGGACCCCCTGCTGCCGCTCGACATGTTCCGCAATCCAGCGCTGGCCTCGCTGTTCGTGCTTGGCGTGCTGGGCGGGTTTGCGATGTTCGCGCTGCTGCTCTACGCGCCGCTGCTGTTCCAGGGCGGGTTTGGTTATTCGCCGAAGGAGGCCGGACTGCTGGTGACGCCGATGGTGGTCTGCATCACCATCGGCAGCATTCTCAATGGCCGCATCATCACGCGCATTCCGGTGCCGAACAGCATGCTTTATGCGGGATTTGCGCTGCTGGCGCTCGCCTGCCTCGGTTTGTCGCAGGCCACGCGCGGCATGCATCACATGGTGCTGCTTGGGACCATGCTGCTGGCCGGCCTCGGGCTCGGCTTCGTGCTGCCGAACCTGACTGTGTTCGCCCAGCAGACGGCCGGCCGCGCCCACCTCGGCATTGCAACAGCGATGTTGCAATCGTTGCGGATGGTAGGCGGCATGGTCGGCACCGCGTTGGTTGGCACGATGGTGACGCGCAGCTATACCGGAGGCGTGGAGCGTGCGTTGCAGGCGGCTGGCGCGTCGGACTGGGCCGGGCGGATGACCGACCCCCAGATCCTGATCGACAAGGTCGCGCAAGCAGAATTGCTGACCAACCTTCAGGAGGCAGGGCACAATGGAGCCCTGCTGCTCGAGCAGGCGCGCCAATCGCTCGTCGGGGCCATCCATCTTGGCTTGCTCGTGGCGGCGATTGCGGCCCTGGTGGGGCTCTGGCGCGTACGCCGGGTCCCGCCGGTGAAGCTGACGCGGGTGCAGGAGCCCGCGATGGCAGCCGACTGATCCGCCTGAGATCACGGCGCCCCCGCGGATGCAAGCGTCCGCCTAAAGGAGATTCGGAGTGGAACTGGAGCGACAAAGCCTGGCCGTACTGCAACAGTTTGGACGCACTTACCGCGCCTATGCGGCGGCGTTCGAGCAGCGCATCGGCCATCCGCTGCCGCGCTGGCGCATCTTGTCCGCGCTGCATGGCCACGATGGCCCCATCGCGCAAAAGCCGCTGGCGGACCGCGTCGGCATGGACCCCGGCGCCCTCACGCGCCAGTTGAAGGCGTTGCAGGAACTGGGCTGGATCGAACGCACCACGAGCGAGCGCGACAATCGCATGACCAATGTCACGCTGACCCCGCTCGGGCGCGATATCGTCGAGCAGGCCCTGCCGCGCCGCTCGACCTTCCTCCAGGACGTGCTGGCCGATGTGTCCGAGACGACCATGCACAACCTCTCCAAGGGTCTGGCGCAGCTCGAGGCGGGCATTGCCGATGCCGCGGCCCGCACCGTGGCCGAGCGCGACGCCGCCTGAGCCGGTCCCCCATCCTTCCGCTATCCCGCTATCCCACCTTCCCGCCCAGCAGCGCCGCAATGGCCAGCGGGTTGGTCGGAAAATACAGATGCACATATGACGCCGTGAGCGAGCCGGTCTGGTAGACCGCCTCGCCCGGCGCGCCATCGCGCGGGGACACCGCCCGCACCGCCGGCGCCAGCGGCGAATCGGTCTTCGAATAGTGGAAGGTGTGGCCGCGCAGGGGTTCTCCGGGTTTGTCCGGCAGACCCGGAAACGTTACGGACTGGTGGCCGATGGCGGCAAGCCGCCGCTGCATCGTCACTGTGCCCGGCAACAGGCCGGCCATCTGGTGGCTGACGCCTTCCTTGTCTACCAACGTATCGAACAGCGCCATCATGCCGCCGCACTCGGCCAGTATCGGCAGGCCGTCCGCATGGGCGCGCCGCAGTGCCGTGCGCATGTCGGCATTGGCCGCGAGCGTGGCGCCGTGCAGCTCCGGATAGCCGCCGGGCAGCCACAGCGCGTCGCACGCGGGCAGCGCGCGGTCGCGCAGCGGCGAGAACCACACCACATCGGCGCCGAGCGCGAACAGCGTGTCCACATTGGCGGGATAGATAAAGCGAAACGCGTCGTCGCGGGCAATCGCCACGGTCTTATGTGCCAGCGGGCGCGGGCCGGGCGCAGCCGGCGGCGCTGGCGCCGGGAAGGGCACAGCGGGCGGCAACTGGCCGATCGGCAAGGCTTCCAGCGCGTCGGCCATGCGGTCGAGGCGCTCGATCAGGTCTGGCAGTTCGTCGGCGCTGAACAGGCCCAGATGGCGCTCGGGCAGGCTCGCCGCCGCGTCGCGCGCCAGCGCACCGGCCCAGCCGATGTCCGCCGGCAGGCTTTCGCGCAGCAGGTCGGCGTGGCGCGCCGTGCCGACCCCGTTGGCCAGTACGCGCATTGGCGGCAGCGGCGCCCCATAGTGCGCCAGCCCGTAGGCCAGCGCRCCGAAGGTCTGCGCCATGGCGCCGGCCTGGATCACGGCCAGCACSGGCAGRCCGAAGCGCCGCGCCACGTCGGCGCTGCTCGGCGTGCCGTCGTGCAGGCCCATCACGCCTTCCACGAGGATCAGGTCGGCCACTTCCGCCGCCTCGGCCAGCCGCGCGCGCGCGTCGGCCTCGCCCGTCATCCAGAGATCGATCGAATGCACCGGCGCGCCGCTGGCCGCCGCCAGCAGCGTCGGGTCGAGGAAGTCCGGGCCAGTCTTGAATACGCGGACGGTGCGGCCCTGGCGGGCATGCAGCCGGGCCAGCGCGGCCGTGACGGTGGTCTTGCCTTGCCCGGAAGCCGGGGCGGCCACGAGCAGGGCGGGCACGGCGCGGCCGGGGGGGCCGGGGGACGGCGGGGTGGTTGTGGCAGTTGTGGCGGGATGGTGTTCGGGCATGTCGGTAGGTGGCGCATGACAACGGTGTCATACGGCGAAATCGATTATAGCGAGCGGTCGCGATGGCAATGGCTTCGGTTTTGCTTCGGTTTTGCTTCGGTCTTGCTTCAGTTTGGACTCAGTGTTGTCTCAGTTTCGCCCTAGGGGCAGGACGACGCCCTGCAGCGCCGCGCATTCGAACAGTTCGCGGTCGTTGCTGACGCCGAGCTTGTGCATCGCGCAGTTCTTTTGCCGGCTGATGGTCTTCACGCTGCGGCACAGCGTGGCGGCGATCTCCGTGACCGTGCGCCCGGTCAGGTATAGCCGCAGGACCTCGGTTTCGCGCGCGGACAGGCGCTGCACGCCGTTGCGCCCGCACGGCAGCATGGTGCGCAGCTCGGTGGGCGCCAGCGCGCGCAGCGCGGACTTGCCGATGTAGGTGAAGCCGCGCTGCGCCCGCGCGATGGCGGTGACGATCTCGGTCAATGGGCAATCCTTGAGCAGCAGGCCATGGACGTGCGCGTCCAGGATCGTGCGCAGGACCAGTGGATTGGTGATCATCGTCAGCACGATGATCGACAGCGCGGGGTAGCGCCGCCGCAGGCTGGTGATCAGCCGCACGCCGTCCAGTTCGGCCGGGCCGGGCATGTGGTAGTCCGTGACCACCACGTCGGGCTGCAGAATTTCCACCTGTTGATGCAGTTCTGTTGCGCTTGCCACTTCCCCGCAGACTTCCCAACCCGTCTGTGTCTGCAAGCACGCGCGGATTGCCGCCGTAATGACGGGATGGTCGTCGGCCAGCAAAATCCTCAATGTCATCCAATGCCTCCTGTGCACATGGGTCCGATACGACTTTTGGCAGGCGTGAAAAAAGGCGCCGCACGCGGGAGGGCGTGCGGCGCAAACACGCAGGCAACTGCGTGCACGCGTGCGCGCGGACCAAACGGGATACGACCCGGCGCACGTCAATGCCCGCTGAGATTAATGCGGACTCCTGCGCAAATGATTTGAGACGATTCGGAAAATGCAGGCGGCTGAGAGCCGGGACTTGCGCGGCAGGGGTTGGCCGGAAAGGAAAGACCCCGCGCGGCGGTTACCGCGCGGGGTCCGAGGGTGTCACGGAGGGTGTCCCGGCGCCGGGGCGCCGGGGGAGGAGCGTCAGGCCACCGCCAGGCGGCGCGGCTCTGGCCGGCCCTGCCGGCGGTTCTCGATGGCGCGGATGGGGTCCCGTAGCACGGCGGCGCCCACGTCCATGATGTCACGCATCGCCACGCGGTCCGGGGTTTGCTCGGCGGTCCAGAACTGGAGCGAGGCCCAGCCCGGGAAACTGCCCGGCGGCGCCAGCAGGCGCGTCTTGCGGTCGCGCGTGACCAGCGGCACGTTGAAGTCGAGTACCGGGCAGATGCCGCCGGCCGCGTGCAGCAGGGTGATCTGCGTGTGCCACGACGGCACCACRGTYTCCCGATGCCCCGGCGTATTGGCCTGCCGCGCCAGGAACGCCCGCAGCGGGCTGCCGGCCTCGCAGTCTTCCTGCAGCAGGATCCAGTCGCTCTCCGCGTCGTCGGGGCCATGGGCGCGCGCGGCGCTGACCAGCCGGCGCGGCGTGGCGAGGATGCTGTGCGGCATCACGCCGTCTGGCACGGTGGCGCCATCCACCACGAAGGCGCAATCGAGCTGACCGGTATCCAGGCTGCCGGCCAGGGAGGCATCGGCAATGACCGGCCGGGTCACAAAACTGTCTTGCGGGAATTGCTCGCACAGCGTGCTGAGGATCTCGGTGATGACCGGATCGCCAATCGACGATGAAAAACCAATGGAAATACGACGTCCGGTGGCACCGGTTTGTGTGCTTTCGGCCAGCGGGCGGACCAGTAGATTCCACTTTGCAAGAATCTGCCTGGCAGTATGCTCGAGCCGCAGCGCATGGGGCGTTGGCTCCAACGTGCCATTGCGCTTGACGAACAGCGCGTCGCCGGTGATCTCGCGCAGCCGCGCGAGGCTATAGGCCACGGTGGGGACACGGCCCTGGGTACAGGCGGCCACCGCGTTGAGGTCCCGATATTCCATCAACAGGACAAAGACGTGCAAAAGCTTGGTGCTGACGTGCCGCATGCTGACTTCTCCCGATCCAGATTGTTGGTTTTATTTTTTGTGGGCACTAAGGAAGTTGCGACTTCCTGCCTGTGTGGTCGCAGCTTGAAAGCGCGTCGGCACCCCCGTGCYGGACCAAGCCGAAACTGCCAGGACTTATGAACTGCTAGAGGGCGGGGAATTGCAAAGTGGTCAAGAGTCGCCCGGGTTACCGAAATCTGCAGTGCATGCCACGGGTTCGCCGCGCGACGCCGAAGCGTTGCATGGCACGTGACGTAAGCAGTGGTCCCCTTCTTCCTCAGGCCGGTTGGCGGCGGCAATGAAATCCGCGCCGATAGTCGCCTGTCCGGGAGCGCGCAGTGGCACTCTTTGCAGGCGTTTCGAAATTTAGTTGGTGCCGAGGAATCTTAATACATCATTTAGCAAACTACTAGGAACTCGGTTCGATTCCTGACACAACAGGGATGCATATCGGGCCTTATGTCCGGACAATCAGACAACGCGAAAGCCGTGCCTGGCGCGCCTTGCAGGGCGATGGCCGACCCGCGTGACCGGCGTTTGCAAGTGTGAGCCAGCAATGTCCGACGGGTTTGAAGCGGCTGTCCGGCAGTGAGTGATGACATGAATTTGTCCAATTTGGAATACCGAAATTTGCGCCATTTCCCTGTCAACATCGGACACGCCTGACACGGACTCGGACCACGCGGGGCACGCGGCCGGGTCGTTAATTTGCTTAACTCGCGCTGCAAAGACACTGAATTCCTTTTGCCCGGGCATTGGGCTACCTTACCGGCAGGGTGGGCTGGCCGCGTGCATGCGCGGGGCGAGCGCTTGGTGCAAGCGGAGGCATTCGGATGAACAGACGCTATTCGGAGGAGCAGATCCGCATGTACCTGGCCGAGGCCGCCAGTGGGGTGCCCGTGCGGGAACTCTGCGCGCGCTATGGTTTCAGCGATGCGTCGTTCTACGGATGGCGTGCGAAGTACGGCCCGGCACGYGAGTCCGATGTGCCGGACGGGCGCCGCATGCGCCAGTTGCAGCAGGAGAACGCGCGTCTTAAGAGTATGCTTGCGGACGCACTGCTCAAGCTCGAGCTGCTGCGCAACCGTACCGGCCGCAATGGCGATGGCAACGGCAAGGACCGCTAGCGCATAGCGCGCGGATCGCCGTTGCCGGGCGCGCGGGCCGGTGTTTTTTATCATCATGGCGATGCATGCGTGCATCGCCGGCAGTTTCCGGAGTTTCCTGGTGAAGAGGTTTTTCGTAGCGTGGGGTGTGGGGTTTGGGTTGTTGATGACAGCGGGCATGGCATGGGCGCAGACGCCGCCGATCGACCCGGGCACGCCGATGATCGCGCCGCCGCCCCCGCGCATGCTCGACCCGGCCACGGCGACGCTCGACGGCGAAGGTGCCACGCCGGGCGTCTCGCAACGCGAGCATTGCCGGCAACTGCTGGACCAGATCAACGGCCTGTCCAAGGAGCCGCAGCAGTGGGAACAGGGCAAGTCGTCCGTGACCACGGCGGATGGCCGCACCTATTCCACGCTGGAACGCGCGCCTGATCGCAAGCGGCTGGAAGAGGCCTATCGYCAGGAGTGCGCGCAGTCGGCCAGGTAGTACCCCCTCGTCCGTCCTCATCCGTCATTGTGGGAGCCAATATGTACCGGTTGCGACGTATTCTGGCGTGGTGCTGTGGATGGATGTTGTTACTCGGCGGCGGGACCGCCTGGGCGCAGGCCAAGCTCGACAATGCGCATCTCGACCAGTTGCTGGCGCCCGTGGCGCTCTATCCGGACGCGCTGTTGTCGCAGGTGCTGATGGCGTCGACCTACCCGGCCGACGTGGCCGCGGCAGCGGAATGGTCGAAGGCCAATGCCAGCCTGTCCGGCGACGCGGCAACCAAGGCGGTGGCCAACGAACAGTGGGACCCGAGCGTGCAGTCGCTCGTCGCCTTCCCGTCCGTGATGGATATGATGGGCCGCCAGCCGCAATGGGTGGACTCGGTGGGCGACGCCTTCCTCGCCCAGCCCGATGATGTGATGGACTCGGTGCAGCGCCTGCGCGTACAGGCCCAGAAAGCCGGCRCGCTGAAGACCACCGAGCAGCAGAAGGTGGTGACACAGCAGTCCGGCGGCACCACCATCGTGCAGATCGAGCCCGCCAATCCGCAAGTGGTCTATGTGCCGACCTACAACCCCACGGTGGTCTACGGCGCGTGGCCCTATCCGGCGTATCCGCCAGCCTACTATCCACCKCCGCCCGGATCGGTCTTCGCCAGCGCCGTGGTGGCGGGCGTGGGCTTTGGCCTGGGCGTGGCCGCGGTCAATTCACTGTGGGGCGGGTTCAACTGGAACTCGCACGACGTGAACATCAACGTAAATCGCTACAACAATATCAATGTGAATCAGCGGCTCGATGTGAACCGCTCGAACGTGAACTGGCAGCACAACCCGGCCAATCGCGGCAACGTGCCGTACAAGAATTCGAACGTGGCGAATCGCTTCGACACGCAGCGGCAGCAGGGGCTGGCGAACCGGCAGGCGGGGCAGGGCGGGCAGCGGCTTGGGCAGGGCGGCCAGGGCGTGCAGGGTGGCCGGCCTACGCCGCAGGCGGGCTCGCGCGATGCCGCGCGTGACCGCGCCGCGCAATCGTTCCAGGGCCGCACGGGCCAGTCGATCGCCGGACACGGGCCGAACGTCAATCGCGGCGGTGGGGGCGGCATGCAGAATCCCCGGCCCGCCGGCGCCGATCGGCAGCGGGCCGATCAGTCCGCCGCGCGCGACCGCGCACGGGACAGCAATCGTAATAGCGCCTTGCGCGATGCCGGCAACGGCGACCGCATGCGGCAGCAGGTGCAGCGCGGCGGGAATGCGGGCGGCTTCCAGCGCGGCGGGAATGCCGGTGGCATGCAACGCGCCAGCCATCCGGCGCAGCGGTCCATGCCGCAACGTGGTGGCGGTGGAGGGGGAGGGGGCGGCGCGCACTTCGGTGGAGGAGGCGGCGGTGGTGGCGGTCATCTTGGACATGGTCGGAGATAAGACATGATGAGAGCGACGTTGTCCGCCACCATGACGCGTATCGTGCGCCGGGTCCTGGGCGCCGCGATGCTGGCCGTGCCGTTGCTGGCGGTGTCCGTGCCGGCGCAGGCGCAGCGGGTCTATCCCTCGCCCGAGGCTGCCTCGGACGCCCTGGGCGACGCCATCGCCCGCAGCGACCATGACGCGCTCAAGGGCGTGCTCGGCCCGAACTACCGGACGCTGCTGCCGCCGCAGGGCGTCGATCAGGAGGATATCTACGAGTTCCTGGCCGCGTGGGCGCGCCACCATGCGGTGGAGCGCGCGGGCGAGGATACGGCGCGCGTGGCGGTGGGGGAGAGCGGCTGGACCTTCCCCGTGCCCATCGTCAAGCGCAAGGCGGGCTGGCAGTTCGATATGCCGGCTGGTCAGCGCGAGGTGCATGTGCGGCGCATCGGCCGCAACGAACTGGTGACGATGGACACGCTGCTCCAGCTGGCGGACGCGCAGCAGCGCTACGCCGAGCTGGCCGGCAATGGCCGCTATGCGGCCCAGCTCGTCAGCAGCCCGGGCAAGACCAACGGGCTCTACTGGCCGTCTTCGTCGGCCGAGAATGACAGCCCGCTGGGCCCCGATGCGCTGGCGATGGGCCCCGACACTCCGCCAAACGAGGCGTTCTACGGCTACCGGTACCGCATCATCGCCGCGCCGAAGGGCAGCAACGCGAAGTACGCGATCGTCGCGTGGCCGGCCCGCTATGGCGACAGCGGCGTCAACACCTTCATCCTGGACAGCGAGCGCCAGTTTTATGAGCGCGACCTGGGAACAGCCACCGCCAGCCGGGCTGCCGCACTGCGCACATTTTCGCCCGAGGGGTGGACGCGGGTAGCGGAACAGTAGATCCGGTTACTCTGCCGCATCATCTGTCGAACAGGCGCCTATATGGCGCCTTTTTCTTTCTTTTCCTGCTAAACGGCACAACGGTGCGCCCGGGCTCCATGGTAGCTGGTCGCCCTCCAGGCAAGGGGAAAACTGTTTCGAAATCTAATGTTGTGCTTTGCAGACAATGCCGCTAATCCATCACGCCGACTATGGTATGCTGCGTCGCACAATAGCGGAGGAGACCCGTTCCTAGATGAGCAGGAGTCTTCATATGGCCAAAAGCCTGTCGACGGACTGGGAAACGCAACTGCGACAAATCGGTCGCACGCAATTCCGGACCGCAAAGCAAATCCGAACATGGCTGGGGCGCCTTGACTTGGCGTCTCCGGCAACCCGCCGCCGCATGCCGGCCCCGGGTGATACCGCGCCGGGTGACCTGCCCGGCACGTGGCAATCCTTGAAGCTCAGCCTCGCCCCATTGCCGGGCGAACTGGTGCCGCAGCTCTCGTATCGTCTCTATATTCCAGCCGGTGCCAAGGGCGCGTTGCCCGTGGTGATGATGCTGCACGGCTGCCAGCAGACGCCGGAAGACCTGGCGGCCGGCACGCGCATGAACGCGCTGGCCGAGCGCGAGGGCTTTATCGTCGCCTATCCGCAGCAGCCGCTGCGGCGCTCGGTACATCGGTGCTGGCAGTGGTTCGACCTCGCCGCCGGCGAAGGCGGGCGCGAGGCGCAGGCCGTGGCGATGCTGATCGACGAACTGGCGAGCCGCCCCGACGTGCGCGCGGACCAGATCTATCTGGCAGGACTTTCCGCCGGGGCGGCGATGGCCGCAGTAGTGGCGCTGCGCTATCCAAGCAAGGTGGCGGCCGTGGGGCTGCATTCGGGCGTGGTGATCGGCGCTGCCGATACGCCCCGGGCCGGGCTCCGGGCAATGCAGCATGGCTCCCAGGCTGAACCGGCCTGGCTGCTCGACGCCGCCGGTGCGGTGCCGGGCGGCCCGGTGATGCCGGCCATCGTGCTGCACGGGCTGGCCGACGAGGCGGTGCACCCGATCAACGGCCGCCTGCTGGCGCGCCAGTTCCTGGCCTACAACCGTCTCGATGACCGCCTGGGCACCACGGCCGCCAATGACGCGCCGCCGGTACCGGATGGCGATTTCCGCGACGCCCGCTTCGGCCGCTGGAATCGCGATCTTGTGCGGCTGGTGGAAGTGGCCGGTCTGGGCCACGCCTGGAGCGGCGGCGACGGCAAGGTGCAATATCACAGCGATACCGGCCCAGACGCCAGCAAGCTGATGTGGCAGTTCTTCCGCGATCACCGACGCGGCGGGGCATAAAAAAACGGGGAAGGCCAGCAGCCTTCCCCGTTTTTCTTTGCGTCGGGAATCGGGACGTCAGTAATCGGGACGTCAGTGCGAACGCTTCCGCACGAACAGCGCCGTCACCACGCCAATCACACACACCGCCACCACGTAATGCGCCGGGGCGAGCGGGTCGTTCTTGAGCATCAGCGTCACTGCCACCGGCGTCAGGCCGCCGAAGATGGCGTAGGCCACGTTGTACGAGAAGGACAGGCCCGAGAACCGCACCTGCGGCGGGAAGGCATGTACCAGCACGTATGGCACGGCACCGATCGAGCCGACGAAGAAGCCGGCCACCGCGTACAGCGGAATCAGCAGGTCTGGGCGCGCGCCAATTGTCGTATAGAGCACATAGGCGCTGATGGCGAGCAGCGTGCCGCCCACCGACAGCGTCAGCCGGGCGCCGAAACGGTCGGCCAGCAGGCCGGCCACGATGCAGCCGACCGACAGGCACAGCGTGGCGATGCTGGTGGCCAGTTGCGCGGTGCGGCCGTCGAARTGATAKGACTTCTGCAGGAAGCCCTGCGTCATCAGGATCACCACCACGATGCCGGCGGACAGCATCCACGTGAGCAGCATCGACACGACTACCGCGCCGCGATGGTCGCGCACGACAGACTTCAGCGGCATTTCGGCGGCGAGTGCCTTGCGCTTCTGGAGTTCGGCGAACACGGGCGTCTCGTGCAGCCAGCGGCGCAGGTACATCGAGCCGATGCCGAACACGCCACCCAGCAGGAAGGGCAGGCGCCAGCCATAGTCATGCAGCTCCGCCGGCGTGAACACGGTGTTCATGCCGGTGGCCACGAGCGAGCCGAGCAGGATGCCGGCGGTCAGGCCCGCCGTGAGCGTGCCGCAGGCGTAGCCGATGCGGCGCGGCGGCACGTGCTCCGAGACRAAGACCCAGGCGCCCGGCACCTCGCCGCCGACGGCTGCGCCCTGMAGGATGCGCAGGATCAGCAGCGCGATCGGGGCCAGCAGGCCAATCGTCGCGTAGGTCGGCAGCAGGCCCATCAGCATCGTCGGCACGGACATCAGCAGGATGGACAGCGTGAACATCTTCTTGCGGCCGAGCAGGTCGCCGAAGTGCGCCATGATGATCCCGCCGAGCGGCCGCGCCAGGTAACCGGCGGCAAAAATGCCGTAGGTCTGGAGCTGGCGCAGCCAGTCCGGCACSGAAGGCGGGAAGAACAGCTCGCCAATTACCGTGGCGAAGAAGACGAAAATGATGAAGTCGTAGAACTCGAGCGCGCCACCGAGGGCGGCGAGGGCAAGCGTCTTGTAATCCTGTCCGGTCAGCGGGCGGGCGGCTTGGCCGTCCTGCGCACCCGGTGCCCCGACAGTACTGCTGGTGGTAGGCATGAAATGACTCGCATGGTGAATTCACATGCGAAGCGCGCAACACGGATGACGTGGAGGGGACGGCCGAACGGATGACAGCGCGGAATGGGCAGGCCTGTGGCCGGCGGGTAGGCCGGCGGGGGCGCCACGGGACGCTTCGCAAAGGCGTAAAGATACCAGAACGACCCCTCGCCCATTTGGTTTTGGCCCTGTCGGATTCAAAATCGCCCGTCGGCCTGCCATAATCCGTCACAATAATGCCAAAAGAAGTGAAATCCGGGATACAAAGCGCCATCGGCGAACCATAAAAAGCCGACCAAATTGGCGTGTGGGGTCAAATCTTCTGGGGTGACATGGCTTTCAAGGATTCCATCCAGGCCGCCACCGGGGCGGCCATGGCGACGCCCCGCAGGCGGGTGGCGTTGCGCGTGGCGGGCGGTGCGGTGGCCGCGCTGGCGATTTTCGGACTCGCCGGCTATTTTGGCGGGCCGCCGCTGATCAAATATCTGGTCGAGAAAAACGCGACTGAGGCGCTGGGCCGCAAGGTCACGCTCGGTGCGGCACAGGTGCGGCCGTTCGAGCTGGCCGCGACACTGAACGACCTGACCATCTTCGAGCCGGACGGCAAGACGCCGATGGTGACGCTGGGGCAGATCGAGGCCAATACTTCGGCGGCCTCGGTGTGGCACCTCGCGCCGGTGGTGGACTTCCTCCATATCGACCGGCTGGCCGTGCATGTGGTGCGTAATGCACAAGGGCAGATGAATTTCGCCGATGTGCAGGAGCGCTTCGCCGCGCAGCCGCCCAAGCCGGCGGATAGCAAGCCGGCGCGGTTCTCCGTCAGCAATATCGCGGTGTCCAACACCAGCTTCGTCTACGAGGACAAGGTGCTGGATACGGTGCAGCGCGTGGAGAACTTCACGCTGACGCTGCCGTTCCTCTCCAACCTGCCGCACGACGCCACGATCAACACGCGCCCGACGCTGTTCGCGAAGATCAACGGCACGCCGCTGGCGCTGGCCGGCACCACGCAGCCGTTYGCTGACACGCGCGAGACCAATCTCAACGTCAACCTGGACGGCCTGGAGGTGGCGCGCTATATGGCGTTCGCGCCGCGCCTGAAGGATGCCGAGGTCAAGGGCGGGCTGGTCGATACGCGCCTGAATATCGGGTTCCGGCAGGATAAGGACAAGCAGGACCTGTTCGTCACCGGTACGGTGACCCTGCGCGATGCCGATGTGCGAACCCACGCGGGCGCGGAACTGGTCAAGGCCGGGAAGCTGACCGTGGACGTGGGCCGGCTCGAGCCGCTCGCGCACAAGGTTCAGCTTCGCAGCATCGAGCTGGAAGGTCTGGGTTTGCAGGCCGCYCGGCGCGCCGACGGCACGCTGAACCTCGCCACGGCTTTCCTGCCGGAAGCCGCGAAGACGCCGGCACCTGCCGCCGCCGCGCCCGCTGSGCCCGCCTCCGCCCCGGCCGCTGCCGGCGTGCAGGCGCCACCCAAGGCGGACGAGGTGCCGTGGTCCTATGCCGTGGAGCGCGTGGCGCTCAAGAGTGCGCGGATTGGCTTTGTCGATGAACTCGCGCCGTCTGGCCCCGGCAAGCTCGATCTCGGCCCGATCAACGTGGACGTGGCCGGCCTGGCCAGCACCGGCGACAAGCCGGCGAAGCTCGACGCCACCGTGACCATCGCCGACGGCCAGACGCTCAAGCACACCGGGGAACTGGCGCTGACCCAGGGCACGCTGGCGGGTACGCTCGAATCCACGGGGCTGCGGCCGCAGGGCTTCGCCGCCTGGTGGCCGCGTGCGCTGCGCAGCCAGTTTGGCGATACCGGCATCAATGCCGAACTCCACTACAAGATGGCGTGGTCCCAGCCGGTGTTCCAGTTCACGCTGGAGAAATCGCGGCTGGAACTGTCGCCGGTCTACGTGGCCACGCGCGAGCCGATCGTCCTGCCKGCGACRCCGGCTGCGGCCGAGCGTCCGGCGAATGCCGAACGGCGTGCCGCACGCGCCGAATCGGCTGCCCGAGGCGACAATGCCGGCAACAACGCGGGCAACGGCAGGGGCCGCGGGCTGCGCGTGACGCGCCGCGCCGCCGATCTGGAGGGCGACAAGCTGCCGCTGGTCCGGGCGGAAAAGCTCGTGCTCGAGAACATCAGCCTCGACCTGGCGCGGCAGAACTTCGAGGCCGGGCAGGTCTCGCTCGTGAAGCCGCAGATCGCCGCCACGCGCGACTTTCACGGCGAACTGCTGGAAATGGCCCGCATCTGGGCGGTGGAATCCGCCGAGCAGAAGGCGGCGCCGGCCAGGCCGGCTGTCCCGACGACTCCGGCTGCGCCCGCTGCCGGCGCCACGAATGGCCGCAACAGCGCCGCCGCCCCGCCGGGCTGGAAAGTCCGTCTGGGCAAGGTGTCGGTCGAAGGGGGCGCCGCGCGGCTGGCGGACTACGCGCCGGCCGAGGGCAATCGTGGCCGGCCGGTCATCCATCAATTCCGCAATATCGGCCTGACCACGGGCACCGTGACGTGGCCGCTCGCGGCCGGCGCGATGCCGATGAAGCTGTACGCGGAGAGTGGCCGCAAAGGCGTGATGAGCCTGGACGGCGATGTCACGCCGACGCTGCCGGCCGCGCAATTGCAGGTGGATTTGCGCGACATCGACATGACATCGCTCCAGCCATACATGGCGGATCGCTTCAACGCGGCGCTGCGTAGCGGGTTGCTGTCGGTGAAGGGCAAACTCGGTGTGGTGGCGCCAACCGGCAAGCCGATCGCGGCGCGCTTCAACGGCAACGTGCTGGCCGGCAACGTCCGCACCGTGGACCGCATCAGCGGCGAGGACTTCCTGCGCTGGCGCGCGCTGGCCGTGACGGGCGTCGACTTCAATATGGACGAGGCCAAGGGGCCGCTGCAACTGGGGATCAACAGCGTGGCGCTGTCCGATTTCTATGCGCGCGTGATCCTCAACGCCAATGGCCGGCTCAACCTGCAGGACGTAATGGCCGGCGGCGCGGAGAAGGGCGAGGCGGCGCCCTCCACGAGCCTGACGCAGGCTAACCCCGCTTCGGCGCCCGCGGCCTCCACGCCGGCGGCACAGGCCAAGGCGCCGGCACCCGCAGGCCCGCGTCCGCAGATCCGGCTCGGCGGCGTGGCGATCCAGAAGGGCAACATCAATTTCTCGGACTTCTTCGTCAAGCCGAACTACACGGCGAACCTGACCGACATGAAGGGCTCGGTGTCGAAGGTGTCGTCGGCGGACCCCACGCCGGCGGATCTCGTGCTCGACGGCCGGCTCGACGACGACGCGCCGGTCAGCATCAGTGGCAAGATCAATCCGCTCGGCGAGCAACTGTATCTCGACATCGCCGCGAAGGCCGCCGGCGTGGAGCTGACGCGCCTGACGCCCTACGCGGCCAAGTACGCGGGCTACCCGATCACCAAGGGCAAGCTCACGGTGGACGTGGCGTACAAGATCGAGAACGGCAAGCTGGATGCCCGCAACCACCTCTACCTGGATCAGCTGACCTTCGGCGAGCGCGTGGACAGCCCGGACGCGGTGAAGCTGCCGGTGCTGCTGGCCGTGTCGCTGCTGAAGGACCGCAACGGGGTGATCGATGTGAACCTGCCGGTGTCGGGGTCGCTGTCCGATCCCGAGTTCAGCATCGGCGGCGTGATCGTGCGCGTGATCGTCAACCTGCTGACCAAGGCCATCACGTCGCCGTTCTCGCTGATTGCCTCGGCGTTTGGTGGCAGTGGCGAGGAACTGGGCTATATCGAGTTCGCGCCAGGTTCCTCCACGCTGACCGATGCCGCACGCGACAAGATCGCCACGGTGGGCAAGGCGCTCAACGACCGACCTTCGCTGCGCCTGGAGATCAGCGGGCGCATCGATCCGGCGACCGATGCCGATGGCGCCCGCCGCGTCTGGCTGGATCAGCGGGTGTCCGAAGCCAAGCAGCGCGAGTTGCGCCGCAGCGCACAAGCCGGTGCGCAGGCGGAAGAGGGCGAGGGCGGCCAGCAGGGCGCGCGGGTGACGGTGTCGCCGCARGAATATCCGAAGTACGTGGAAGCCGTGTACAAGCGCGAGTCGTTCAAGAAGCCCACCAACTTCATCGGCCTGAACAAGTCCTTGTCCCCGCAGGAGATGGAAAAGCTGCTGCTGGAGCACGCCCCCGTGACCGATACCGAGCTGCGGGCGCTGGCCGACCAGCGCGCGCTGGCCGTCAAGCAGGCGCTGGAACGCGATGGCAAGGTGCCGGACGCGAAACTGTTCCTGACTGCACCGAAGCTGACTGCCGAGGGGATCAAGGACAAAGGCGGACCGAACCGCGTCGACTTCTCGATTCGGCAATGAGGGAGGATGGCCGGACGCCGGGTCCGGTCATCAACGCSCCGTCATCCGGGATGGTGGGGTGGCTCGCGGCAGATGCCCACGCGGCGCCTGCGCTCGCGCGCACAGCGCCGGTAGCGCATCCGGTACGGATGGCTGCAGCGCCAAATGGCGCTCGCGACAGTCACGACGAGCAGCGCCGCCATCAGGGCGGCGAGCAGGGTGAGTGACATCGCGCCTCTCCTTCTCTCTCGCAGAGGCGCCTCGCTGCGTGTCCTGGCTAGATCAGCAGCGGCAGCGCCTCGAGAACCAGCACGCCCAGCAAGACCCCGATGATCGCGCCGGCACAACGGCAACTGATGCGCAGCGCCTTGGCAGCCACCGGAATCGCGCCCATCGCCAGTAGTCCGACGAGCGCCATGGGGATCAGAAATACAAGATCGTGCGCCTGTAGGTGAATCATGGCGGTCTCCTGTCTTGTTTCTTTGTGTTTCCAGTATAGGCCGTGTGTGGCGAATACAAGGCCGCCGCTCTCAGGGTTCACCCGTAGCGTTTGAAACGTGCGTGCAGTGCACGCGACACCCCAGGTATCTCCCAAGAGACTCTGCCCGCCCCAAGGTACGCATATCGGCACGGGCGGCTGCTACGCGKGGGCGCGTGTCCTATGCTGGACTCAGCGCACACCCCGGCGCTGCCGGGCGCTGCGCGTTGGATCGGAATCAATGTTCGACGTAGGAGGACGCCATGGAACTTCACATGCAATCGCACCATTACGTGCGCCGCTTGCCAGACTGGACAGCGGCTGCCGTATCGGGACTCGCAGCCGGCGCGCTGCTGATCGTGCTCGAAATGTTCTGGTCGACGATGGTATCGGGGGTCCATCCATGGGGCACCACGCGCATGATCGCTGCCATCGTGCTGGGGCGGGACGTGCTGCAGACCTCGCTGTTCAGCGTGGGCACGGTGGCCGTGGCCGTCATCATTCACTTCGTGCTGGGCGCGATACTTGGCATGGTGCTGTGCGCGCTCATCGCGCCGTTCCAGCTTGACTCGAGCGTGGGCATGTCGATGCTGGCCGGCGCCGTGTTCGGGCTGGTGGTCTACCTGTTCAACTTCTATGTCATGACGCGAGCCTTTCCGTGGTTCGTGGATGCGCGCGGCTGGCACACGCTGATCGGGCACCTGGTTTTCGGCATGGCCATCGCGCTCTGCTACTGGAAGCTGGAGAGCCGCGACGTATCGCACTAGATCCCTGGCGCGTTTGTGCATCGCCGCACGACGACGCGGCGATGTCGCCTTGCAGTGACCTGAGCCCATGCACTAGTCTTATTCCACCTGCGTGACCTGCGCATCCCTCGCGGTACTGCCTCCGCGTGGAGGAGGGTGGATATGGCGATAGCCATCGCACTCGTCGTCATCGTCGTTGCTTCGGTGCTCTTTCATTTCGTGAGCCCGTGGTGGGCGACGCCGCTCGCGTCCAACTGGAAACAGATGGACGATACGTTGACCATTACGCTGGTCATCACGGGCTTTCTCTTCATCGTCATCAACCTGTTCGTCGGCTACATCGTGTGGCGCTACCGCCATCGCGAGGGGCATCGCGCCGCCTATCAGCCGGAGAACCGCAAGCTGGAGCTATGGCTGATCGGGCTCACGGGCATCGGCATCATTGCGATGCTGGCGCCGGGGCTGATCGTCTACGCCGACTACGTGCGGCCGCCGCGCGACGCGATGGTGGTGGAGGTGGTAGGCCAGCAGTGGCAATGGGCATTTCGCTTTCCCGGGAAGAGCGGGCAACTCGGTACATCCGATGCGCGCTTCGTCACGGCGTCCAATCCGCTCGGGATCAACCCGGACGATCCGCGCGGGCAGGACAACATCGTGGTGGTGGGGCCCGAGGTGCATCTGCCGCTGAACCGGCCGGTGAAGGTGCTGCTGCGCTCGAAGGATGTGCTGCACGATTTCTACGTACCGCCGATTCGCGCGCGCATGAACATGGTGCCGGGCATGGTCACCTCGTTCTGGTTCACGCCAACGCAGGTCGGCAAGTTCGACATCCTCTGCGCGCAGCTGTGTGGCGTGGGGCACTACAACATGCGCGGCCACATGGTCGTGGAGGATCAGGCTTCGTTCGACGCGTGGCTCGCCAAGCAGCAGACCTTCGCGATGACGATGGCCAAGACCGCGCCGCCGATCGCCGCGGCGCCGGGCACGGCGGCAACGCCCACGCCGGAGACCACGGTGGCCTCCGGCACCGACCTCGTCGAGCAGGGCCGCGCGCTGGCGCAGAGCAAGGGCTGCGTGGCGTGCCACAGCGTGGACGGCAAGCCCGGCGTGGGGCCGACGTGGAAGGGGCTGTACGGCAGCACGCAGACGTTTGCCGATGGCAGCAGTGCCTCGGTGGATGACGCGTTCCTGAAGACCGAGATCGTCGATCCGCACGCGCGGCTGGTCAAGGGTTTCGGGCCGCTGATGCCGCCATTGCCGGTCACCGATGCGGAAATCGCCGCGCTGACCGCCTATATCCGTTCGCTCGGCAGCGGCGCGGCCGCCGCGCCGCAGGCGGGCAAGTAACGCGCGGGAGGAGGATGAGATGGCTTACGCCGATGATGCCCACCACGGCCCGCAAACCTTCGGGGCGCGCTACATCTGGAGCCAGGACCACAAGGTGATCGCGGTGCAGTACACCATCGTCGCGATCATCGTGGGGCTGGTCGGCGTCGCGCTGTCCAACCTCATGCGGATGCAGCTGGGCTTCCCGGGCAAGTTCGATTTCATCGACGCCAACCGCTATTACCAGTTCGTCACCATGCACGGCATGATCATGGTGATCTACCTGCTGACGGCGCTGTTCCTGGGTGGCTTTGGCAACTACCTGATCCCGTTGATGGTGGGCGCGCGTGACATGGTGTTCCCCTTCCTCAACATGCTCAGCTTCTGGGTCTATTTCCTGTCGGTGATCGTGCTGCTGGCGAGCTTCTTCGTGCCGGGCGGGCCCACAGGTGCAGGCTGGACGCTTTACCCGCCGCAGGCCATCCTGCCCGGCACGCCTGGCTATGACTGGGGCATCATCCTGATGCTGGTGTCGCTGCTGATCTTCATCGTCGCGGCCACGATGGGCGGCCTGAACTACGTGACCACCGTGCTCCAGGCGCGCACCGAGGGCATGACGCTGCTGCGCATGCCGCTCGCCGTGTGGGGCATCTTCATGGCGACCATCCTCGCGCTGCTGGCGTTTCCGGCGCTGTTCGTCTCGGGCGTGATGATGTTGCTCGACAAGACGCTGCACACGAGTTTCTTCATGCCGGCGATGGTGTCGATGGGGCAGCAGCTCGACTACAAGGGCGGCAGCCCGTTGCTGTTCCAGCACCTGTTCTGGTTCTTCGGGCATCCCGAGGTCTATATCGTGGCGCTGCCGGCCTTCGGCATCGTCTCGGACCTCGTCAGCGTGCATTCGCGCAAGAGCATCTTCGGCTATCGCACGATGGTGTGGGCCATCCTCGCCATCGGCCTGCTTTCCGTGGTGGTGTGGGCGCACCATATGTTCGTCAGCGGCATGAATCCGTACTTCGGCTTCTTCTTCGCCACGACCACGCTGATCATCGCGGTGCCGACGGCCATCAAGGTCTACAACTGGGTCATCACGCTGTGGCGCGGCGATATCCACTTCTCGGTGCCGATGCTGTTTGCGATTGCCTTTATCAGCACCTTCGTGATCGGCGGGCTGACCGGCCTKTTCCTCGGCAATGTCAGCGTGGAYATCCCGCTGTCCAACACCTATTTCGTGGTCGCGCACTTCCACATGGTGATGGGCGTGTCGCCGATCCTGGTGGTGTTTGGCGGCCTCTATCACTGGTATCCCAAGGTGACCGGGCGCATGCTCAACGACACGCTGGGCCATATCCACTTCTGGGTCACCTTCATCGGCACCTACGCCATCTTCTTCCCAATGCACTACCTGGGCGTGCTGGGCATGCCGCGCCGCTACTACGCGTTCGACAACTACAGCTTCATTCCCGAGTCGGCGCACGTGATGAATATGTATATCTCGATCGCCGCGTTCGTGGTGGCCTTCGCACAGTTGCTGTTCGTCTTCAATCTCGCATGGAGCGTGCGGCACGGACGGCCCTCCGGCTCGAATCCCTGGCGCGCGGCATCGCTGGAATGGCAGACGCCGGAGACGCCACCCGTGCATGGCAACTGGGGGCCGCACCAGCCGGTGGTCTATCGCTGGGCTTATGCATACAGCGTGCCGGACGCGCCCGAGGACTTCATCGCCCAGAACGCGCCGCCTGAGGCCGGTGGGCATGAGCCCGAGCCATACGAAAGCAAGGGGGCCGTGGCATGAACGCCGAATCGATCGCCACGCAAGCGCCGTCAGGCGTGTTCCGGGTCTCACGCGAGGGGCCGAACGGCGGCCCCGGCGGGGGCGGCGCCATGCACGACCGCGAGGTGCGCGCGCCCGGCAGCGTTGGCCTGTGGGCGYTTATTGGTGTCGTTACGTCGCTGTTCTCGCTGTTTCTCGTCGCCTTTGCAATGCGGATGGATAGCCCGGACTGGCATCGCGTGGCGCTGCCCTGGCAGGTGTGGCTGTCCACGGGACTGCTGGCTGCAGCCAGCGTGGCGATGCAGGTTTCCACGCGTGCCGCGCGGGCCGGTCAGATGGAGCGGGCGCGCAGGGCACTGCGCCTGGGCGGTCTTGGCGCTGCGGCCTTTGTGGCGTCGCAGCTCTGGGCCTGGCAGGCGCTGTACGCGCTGCACGTGGTGCCGGCCAATAATCCGGCCGGCAGCTTCTTCTACCTGCTCACGGCCATGCATGGCCTGCACGTGGTGGGCGGGCTGGTCGCGTTCGCGTACGTGGCGATGGATCGCGGCAGCGGCACGCGCACCGTGACGCGTATCGGCCTGTGCACCCGGTACTGGCATTTCCTGCTGGCGCTGTGGATTGTGTTGCTAGGGGCGCTGGGCTGGCTGACGCCCGAGATCGTTCGCTACATCTGCGGCACCGCCTAGCGGAGAGGGGGAATACCGATGACCTCGCAAGTTTCGTCGCCCACATCGCCGACTTCACCCACGCCGCCGGCGCACGGCATGGCGGACCATCTGCCGTCCGGCATGAAGGGCCTGCTCGCGGACTGGTCATCGGACCAGATGGCCTTCAAGGTGTCGTGGGGCAAGGCCATGATGTGGATCTTCCTGCTGTCCGACACCTTCATCTTCAGTTGCTTCCTGACCGGCTACATGACCGTGCGGATGTCGACGACGGTGCCGTGGCCCAATCCGAGCGAGGTGTTCGCGCTGGAGATTGCCGGCCGGCAAGTGCCGCTGATCCTGATCGCCATCATGACGTTCGTGCTGATCACGAGTAGCGGCACCATGGCGATGGCCGTCAACTTCGCCTACCGGCGCCAGCGCCGCGAGTGCGCAATGTTGATGCTGGCCACGGCGCTCCTCGGAGCATCGTTCGTCGGCATGCAGGCGTTCGAATGGTCGAAGCTGATCCACGAAGGCGTGCGGCCGTGGGGCAACCCGATGGGCGCGGCGCAGTTCGGATCGACGTTCTTCATGATTACCGGCTTCCACGGCTTTCACGTGTCGTGTGGTGTGATCTACCTGCTCGTCATCGCCAACAAGGTGCGGCAGGGGCACTACGACGTGACGGGCAACTACCAGCCCGTGGAGATCGCCGGGCTGTACTGGCACTTCGTGGACCTGGTCTGGGTCTTTATCTTCGCGCTGTTCTATCTCTGGTGAGGCTGGCCATGGCATCGACTCCCACCGCTCCCGATCCGGCCATCGAACCCTCGTCGCATGGCGGGCAGGCCCATCCGATCGGCCTGTACCTGAAGGTCTGGATCCTGTTGTTCATCCTGTCCACGATGTCGTACATGGTGGACTACTTCCACGTGCAAGGCTTCCTGCGCTGGGCGCTGATCCTGATCTTCATGGGGCTGAAGGCGGGGCTGATCGTCGCCGTGTTCATGCACATGGCGTGGGAGCGCATGGCACTGATCTGCGCCATCCTGCTGCCGCCGCTGTGCCTGCTGGTGCTGGTATGGCTGATGGCGGAAGAGGCCGACTACACGTTCCTGACGCGGGGGGTGTTTTTCAAGTAGGGAAGGGCASCTGGATGATCGGTTGCAAAACAAAGGCTGGGTTTCCCCGGCCTTTGTTCTCAGCTTGCGGACGACGCGCGCCCGCTCTTACGCTCAAACCTGCGTAATAAACTTCGTCACCAGATACCCGTCGAATGTCTCCATCCCGCCTTCGCTGCCGATGCCGGAGTCCTTGATGCCGCCGAACGGTGTTTCGGACAGGGCCATGCCGAAGTGGTTGATGTTGACCATGCCGGCTTCCAGGCCGTTGGAGACCAGGTGGGCCGTCTTCAGCGAGTTGGTGAAGACGTACGAGGCCAGGCCGAAGGGCAGGCTGTTGGCGCGGCGCAGGACTTCCTCGGCGTCCTTGAAGCGCGTGACCGGCGCTACCGGGCCGAACGGCTCGTCCACCATCAGCTTGGCGTCGTCGGGCAGGTCCGTCACCACGGTCGGGGCGAAGAAGAAGCCCTTGTCGCCGATGCGTGCGCCGCCGGCCACGATCTTGCCGCCGCGGTGGTTGGCATCGTCGAGGAACTGTTCCATCGATGCGATGCGCCGCTCGTGTGCGAGCGGGCCCATTTGCGTGCCATCGTCGAGGCCGTTGCCGACCTTGATCGAACCGATGACCTCGGTGAAGCGCGCCAGGAACTTGTCGTAGGCTTTTTCCTGAACGTAGAAGCGCGTCGGGGAGACGCACACCTGGCCGGCGTTGCGCAGCTTGAAGCGCGCCAGCATCTCGGCSGCCGGCTCGATGTCGGCATCGTCGAAGACGAGCACCGGTGAATGACCGCCCAGTTCCATCGTCACACGCTTCATGTGCGCGCCGGCCAGCGCAGCCAGCTGCTTGCCCACCGGCACGGAGCCCGTGAACGAGATCTTGCGCACGATCGGCGATTCGATCAAGTAGGTCGACACCTCGCTCGGCACGCCCCAGACGATGTTCAGCACGCCCGGGGGCAGGCCGGCGTCATGGAACAGGCGCGCCAGCGCCACTACGGCACTCGGCGAATCCTCCGGGCCYTTCAGGATCAGCGTGCAGCCGGCGCCCAGSGCCGCCACGATCTTGCGGATGGCCTGGTTGAACGGRAAGTTCCACGGCGTGAAGGCGGCGCAGACGCCAATCGGCTCSCGCACGACGATCTGGCGCACGGCCGGGTTGCGCGGCGGAATCACGCGGCCGTAGATCCGGCGGGCTTCCTCGGCATGCCATTCGGCGTGCTCGGCGCAGATCATCACTTCGCCCACGGCCTCGGCCAGCGGTTTGCCCTGGTCCAGCGTGATGTCGCGGCCGATTTCCTTGGCGCGCTGACGCGTCAGTTCTGCCACGCGGCGCAGGATCGCGGAGCGCTCCAGCGGCGAGGTCTTCTTCCACGTCTCGAAAGCGCGCTGCGCCGCGGCCAGGGCGCGATCAAGGTCGCCGCGCGTGGCGTGGGGCAGCTTGCCAAGGACTTCCTGGGTCGCCGGGTTGATGACATCCTGCTCGCGCCGGTCGCCTCCCTTGATGAATTCCCCATCAATATAGAGGGCGAGATCCTGGTACATGCGTGTCTCCTGAGTCGGTCGGGTCGAGAAACCGCAAGCTTAACGCGTCGGACCGGAACGCGCACGGGGTCGTAGTGGCCGATAATCGGCCACTTGCCCGCGGGAATCCACGCTAGACTGGCGGACCCGAGATGCCGCATATCGTCCCAACCGCCCTCCATGAAGCCAGACGCCAGACTGACCACGGGCCCGATCGGCCGCACGCTGTTGCTGTTCTCGCTGCCCGTGCTGGGCAGCAACATCCTTCAGTCGTTGAACGCGTCGATCAACTCGGTCTGGGTGGGCCGCTACCTCGGCGAGGCCGCGCTGACGGCCACGTCCAACGCCAATATCATCCTGTTCTTCCTGCTTGGCGTGGTGTTCGGCATCAGCATGGCCAACACGATCATGATTGGCCAGGCCGTGGGCGCCCGGAATRTCGACGAAGCGCGCCGCGTGGTCGGCACCGGCACGACGTTCTTCGTGGGCCTGTCGATCCTGGCGGCGGTGCTCGGTTTCGTCTTCACGCCACRCATCCTCGCGGCGATGCATACGCCCGACGATGCCGCGCCACTGGCGGTGATCTACCTGCGCATCATCTTCGTGGCGCTGCCGTTCATGTACTTCTACAACTTCGTGATGATGACGCTGCGCGGGGCAGGGGACTCGCGCACGCCGTTCTATTTCATGCTGTTGTCGGTGGTGCTCGACGTGGTGCTGAACCCGGTGCTGATCTTTGGCGTCGGGCCGTTGCCGGCGCTCGGCATCGCAGGCTCCGCGCTGGCTACGCTGATCGCCCAGCTGGTGAGCCTCGTGGCGATGATCGCGGTGCTGTACCGGCGACGCCATTTCCTGCTGCTGCACAAGGAGCAACTGGCGCTGCTGTGGCCCGATCCGGCAATTCTCCGTGCGCTGGTGGCGAAGGGCTTGCCGATGGGCCTGCAGATGGTGGTGATCTCATCGTCCGCGATTGTCATGATGTCGCTGGTCAATACCTATGGCTCGCAGACCACGGCGGCCTACGGGGTGGCCTCTCAGTTGTGGACTTACGTGCAGATGCCGGCCCTGGCCGTAGGCGCCAGCGTGTCGTCGATGGTCGCGCAGAATGTCGGTGCGGGCCTATGGCCGCGCGTGGCCCGTATCACGCGCATGGGTCTGCTGTTCAATCTGGTGATGACCGGGGCGATTGTGGGGCTGATCTACCTGTTCAACCGGCATTCGCTTGGCATCTTCCTGGGCGATGACAGCACGGCAATCGGCATCGCCCAGCACATCAACCGCGTGGTGCTGTGGTCGTTCATCCTGTTCGGCTTCACCATCGTCGTGTTCGGCACGGTGCGCGCCACCGGGGCGGTCATGGCGCCGCTCGTCATCCTGTTCGTGTCGATGTGGGGGATACGGCTGCCGTTCGCATGGCTGCTGGAGCCGCATATCGGCGCGGAGTCGATCTGGTGGAGCTTCCCGGTTGGTTCGATCGTGTCCGTGGCGCTGGCCTTTGCCTACTACCGCTTCGGCAACTGGAAGCGCAGCCACATCATGCCTGCCGAGCCGCATGCGGAGGCCGTCGGCCTCGCGCCCGATACCAGCATGGGCACGCCTTGCGAAGAYGCCGATACCACAACGGCGCCCGCGCGGTGATCGGATGACAGGTGRGTGCGCTTTCACCTGAGAGACATTTGAGTCGCCGCGCGCGCCGCGGTGCAGCAATGTAAGGCATTCGAAAGCCACGCCTTCCCCAAATATCAGAACGCCGCTTCATGCGGCGTTCTTTGCTTTCAGTCCCCTTTCGCCCAGCCTTTCAGTTGACTTTCACGCGTTGTCGATCATATCGGTTAAATACATCACAACATGATGTATTGGAGTCGGCCCACTTCTGATAACGGAATCAGGAATTACCCTGAAGCCAGACAAATGAAAGGCGCCTGAAAGATCGCGTCTCTACTGTTCGCTCCGTCGCATCGGATGCTTTGCCTGTCATGCATCCGCAGTGCGGGCGCCAGAGCCGGCGGCCGCGCGGTACCGATTTTCACCACTTTGAGGAGATTCATTTTGCGCATACGCAGCCAAAAGGACTTTGCCTCCGGCCTGATGTTCGTCCTGGTCGGCCTGGGCTTTTCCTTCGTCGCGCGCGGCTATTCCATGGGAACGGCGGCGAAGATGGGGCCAGGATATTTTCCGTTCCTGCTCGGACTCGTGCTCGCCCTGCTGGGCGCGATCGTGACGGTGGGTTCGCTCTCGACGAAGGGCGAAGACGACCAGCTCGCGCGCTGGGACCTCAAGACGCTGTTGTGGATTCTCGGTTCCGTGGTGCTGTTCGGCCTGTTGCTCAAGCCGCTCGGCATGGTGTTGTCGGTCTTTGTGCTGGTGCTGGTCTCGTCGATGGCGAGCCATGAGTTCAGCTGGAAGGGYGCACTCCTGAACGGCGTGGTGCTCGTGCTGATCAGCCTGGGCGCSTTCGTGTA
This sequence comes from Cupriavidus sp. KB_39, assembly GCF_052114485.1. Lineage (NCBI taxonomy): Bacteria > Pseudomonadati > Pseudomonadota > Betaproteobacteria > Burkholderiales > Burkholderiaceae > Cupriavidus > Cupriavidus sp. KB_39. The sequence goes on along the minus strand of NZ_JBFREV010000001.1, from coordinate 239,384 downwards.
CGGCATCAACCTGCAGATGCCGGTGTGGCCTGCCTTCATYACCGGCTAAGGAGCCCGTCCAAATGGAATTGTTCGATCACCTTGCCCTGGGCTTCTCCACGGCATTGTCCCTGCAGAACCTCGCGTACGCCTTCCTCGGGTGCGTGCTGGGGACGCTGATTGGCGTGCTGCCGGGCCTCGGCCCTCTCGCCACCATCGCCATGCTGCTGCCGGTCACGTACACGCTGCCCCCGGTGGCTGCGCTGATCATGCTGGCTGGTATTTACTACGGCGCCCAGTACGGCGGTTCCACCACCGCCATTCTGGTGAACCTGCCCGGTGAGTCGTCGTCGGTGGTGACCACCATCGATGGCTATCAGATGGCGCGGCGCGGCCGTGCTGGCGTGGCGCTGGCCACTGCCGGTCTCGGTTCGTTCTTCGCTGGTTGCGTGGCTACGCTGATTCTGGCGGCTTTCGCAACGCCGCTGTCGGAACTGGCATTCAAGTTCGGCCCCGCCGAGTACTTCTCGCTGATGGTGTTGGGCCTGATCGGTGCCGTGGTGCTGGCCTCGGGCTCGCTGCCGAAGGCCGTGTCGATGATCGTGCTGGGTCTGCTGCTGGGCCTGATCGGTACCGACGTGAACTCGGGTGCCGCGCGCTTCTCGTTCGACGTGCCTGAGCTGACCGACGGCATCGACTTCGTCGCACTGGCCATGGGTATGTTCGGCTTCGCGGAAATCATCGCGAACCTGGAACAGAAGGAAGCCCGCGAGACGTTCACGAACAAGGTGACGAACCTGTTCCCGACCAAGGAAGACTTCCGACGCATGATCCCGGCGGTGCTGCGTGGCACGGCCCTGGGTTCGGCGCTGGGTATTCTCCCCGGCGGCGGTGCGGCACTGGCTTCGTTCGCGGCTTACTCGCTCGAGAAGAAGACCTCGAAGTACGCGCATGAATTCGGCAAGGGCGCCATCGAAGGCGTGGCGGGTCCGGAATCGGCCAATAACGCCGCGGCACAGACGTCCTTCATCCCGCTGCTGACGCTGGGCATTCCGCCTAACGCCGTGATGGCGCTGATGGTGGGCGCGATGACCATCCACAACATCCAGCCCGGCCCGCAGGTGATGACCAGCAACCCGGCGCTGTTCTGGGGCCTGATCGCCTCGATGTGGATCGGTAACCTGATGCTGATCATCCTGAACCTGCCGATGATCGGTATCTGGGTGAAGCTGCTGACCGTGCCGTATCGCTTCCTGTACCCCGCGATTCTCGTGTTCTGCGGCATTGGCGTGTACTCGGTCAACAACCAGACGTTCGACGTGTTCATGGCGGCTGGCTTCGGCGTGATCGGCTATCTGTTCCTGAAACTCAAGTGCGAACCGGCCCCGCTGCTGCTCGGCTTCGTGCTGGGACCGATGATGGAAGAGAACTTCCGCCGCTCGCTGCTGCTGTCGCGTGGTGACTTCACCGTATTCGTGACGCGTCCGCTGTCGATGGGCCTGCTGATTGCTGCTGCCGCACTGGTGGCCGTGGTGGCACTGCCGTCGATCAAGGCCAAGCGCGAGGAAGCGTTCCAGGAGGAATAGCGCTCCGTGGCGCTCTCCTGAGCAACACCGGCTTTTGCCGGGCACACAACGCAAGCTTTCGGGGTGCCTCGTGCACCCCGTTTTTTTAAGGACTTTCCAAAGCGACTGCGCCCATGATCACGCCTTCGCTCGACCGGGTCGTTTCCCGGCTCTACATCCTCAAGCTCGTCCAGGCCAGCCCCTCTACCGTCTTCAGTCTGATGGAGCGGCTGCGCGAGCGCGGCATCGACAAGAACATCCGCGCACTGCGGCCCATTCTGCGCAGCCTGATGATCGCTCGCTCGATCACGGCGGAACTCGTGGAAGGTAACGGCCGCGTCTATACCATCACCGACAGCGGTCGCGCCGAACTGGACGCGTACCTCTCGCACCTCGACGTACTCAAGTCCGACCTGCCGGGCGCMGGCAACCACGCGCAAAAGAAAGACGCCGCCTGAAGCGGCGGCGTCCTGGCCCGAGGAGAGGGCTCTTGCTATGTAGCGGGGCTTACTGCTGGCTGACCAGTTCCTGCGCCGTGGCGTTGCTCGTGCTGCTCTGTGCCACCAGGACCTTGATCTTGTTCGGCACCACGGCACCGAAGCCGTCGGCCGGGATCGTGGTAATCAGCCAGTCGTCGTTCTTGTTCACGGTCAGCGCGCCCGAATCGAAGATCACGGTCTTGGTACCGGCCGCGGTCACGCGCAGGCGATAGGTGCCGCCATCCACATAGATCGAATCCTGACCCGAAGCCGGCACCGCATTCTTATAGCTGATGGCGGCGATCGTCGGGTTCACGGCGGCGATGTCCTGCGCCGGCGTGGTCAGGTACATGTCCACGTTCTGCGCATTGATCGAGGCGTTCAGACCACGAATCCGGGCGGAGGTGTCCAGCAGGCCCTTGCCGTACGGATCGTCGATCTGCAGCACGTCGGCGGCCGTCGTGCCAGGCAGCGCCACCACGGTGTACTTGTGGCCGGTGTGCGCCGARACCGTGGTCGCACCGATCTGCGTGGACGTGTTGGCCAGGTTGAACGCGAACAGGTTATTGCCTTCCTCGACGTTGAAATAGCCCGAGACTGTCTTGTAGGGGATGTTCCTCAGCGAGGTCAGCGCGCCGTTCTGCAGCACGTCGACGTTGGGGCCGGCCGTCACGGCGTGGATGACGCGCACCGAGGGCTTGCTCAGGCCCACGCGGTCGTCGATGCCGTCATCGCCGCCACCGCACGCTGCCAGGACTGCCGTGGTCGCGAGCGCCAGGCCCAGAATGATGTTCCGCTTGATTTCCATGGTTCTTCACCTCTTTTACGTTGGGATCATTGGGGCGCGCGACACGCACAAGACCTCACACCGACCCAATGCGCCGGTGCTCTCTCGAATGGCGATGGTGGCGTGCCGCGCGGGCAATCGTTACTGTTGCTGCTGGCAGCCGTGCGTGAATGCGCTTGCCTGATGCAACGATAGACATGCGGGGAGAGGGGAGACAGCCGGGCGACTCCGATATCAATGTCGGAGAATTCCCACAGTTCGGTTACAAAGCTGATACAAGTACACGTTGTGTCGCGCGCATCGAGCATGGGGAATGCCGCGCGAAGACATGGCGCGGCACGTGGTCCAAAAGGGTGAGGTAGTTCTTACACGGCGCTATGCGTTGTCGGCCGTGGGGCAAGAGGGGTGGCGCGCGGCGCGGTGCCGCGCGCGGGAAATACTTACACCATCACGACCTGATTGCGGCCGTTGCGCTTGGCCTGATAGAGGCCGGTATCCGCTGCCTGCACGAGGCGGCTGGCATCGCCAGTTTCATCGGGCACGATCACCGCGCCGCCGATGCTGATGGTCACCACGCCACTGGKGGGCGACCCGTTGTGCGGAATCTGCAGCGACTCGATCGCGCGCCGCACCTTCTCCGCGAGCAACCTTGCACCGCCCGCCGAGGTGGCCGGCAGGATCATCGAGAACTCCTCGCCCCCAAAACGCGCGGGCAGGTCAGCCGGCCGCGCGCAGTTGTCGCGGATYACGCCCGCCACGCGGCGCAGCACCTCGTCGCCGGCCACGTGGCCGTAGGTGTCGTTGTAGGCCTTGAAGGCATCCACGTCGATCATCAGCAGTGCGAGTTGCGTCTGCTCGCGCTGTGCGCGCCGCCACTCGGCGCCGAGGTACTCGTCGAAATAGCGGCGGTTCGAGAGCCCGGTCAGGCCGTCGGAGTTGGTCAGCCGCTGCAGTTCGAGGTTGGTTTCGAGCAACTGCTGCTGGCTCTGCCGGAGTGCCCGATACGCTTCGTCGCGCTGCAACAGGTTCAGGTAGGAGCGCGAGTGATAGCGGATGCGCGCCACGAGTTCTATGGTGTCCGGCAGCTTCACGAGATAGTCGTTGGCGCCAGCCGCGAACGCGGCGCTCTTCATCGTCGCCTCTTCCTTGGTGGAGAGCACGATGATGGGGATGTCGCGCGTGCCCGGGTTCTCCCGATAGCGCCGCACAAGCGTCAGGCCGTCGGTGCCCGGCATCACCAGGTCCTGCAGGATGACGGTTGGCTGCGTGCGCTCCGCCACGGCCACGGCCTCGTCCGGCTGCGCGCAGTAGTGGAAGTCGATGTCGGGCTCGCCGGCCAGCGCGCGGCGCACCGCTTCGCCGATGATGGCCTGGTCGTCGACCAGCAGCACCATCGCCATGTATTCGTTGTTGGCGCCTTTTGTGCTGTTCGCGCTATTTGCCGCCGCATCGGCTTGAGGTTTAGGTCTTGGCATTTTCATGCATCCTGTGCTTTGTTCTTGTTCTGGTGGCCGCCGCCGCACGCCTTCACCAGCCGCGCGGCAATCCGCGGCAGCGGCAGGATCTCGACGGCGGCGTCCAGCGCCGCAGCCGCCTTGGGCATGCCGTACACCGCGCTGGTGGCCTGGTCCTGCGCAATGGTGAGGTAGCCACGGTCGCGCATCGCCTTGAGGCCGAGGGCACCGTCGCGGCCCATGCCGGTGAGCAGCACGCCGACCGCCTCGCCGCGCCAGTGCTCCACCACCGATTCGAAGAACACGTCGATGGAAGGCCGGTACAGGTAATCGCCCGGCTCCGGGGTGTAGGCCATCCGCGCGGCATGTATCAACCGCAGATGATCGTTCGTGCCCGCCAGGACCACGGTGCCGATTCGCGGCCGCTCGCCGGCGCGCGCGATGCCCACCGGCAGCGCGCACTGGGCGTTGAGCCACTCGGCCATGCCGGGCGCGAACGCCTCGTCCACGTGCTGCACGGCGACCACCGCCGCGCCGAAGTCAGCCGGCAGCGCGCCCAGCAACGTGGCCAGTGCAGCCGGCCCGCCTGCCGAGGCGCCAATCGCCACCAGGCGGGGCGCGGCCGGCGTAGGCGTGGCGGCAGTCAGGGAATGCGATGCGATGGCGCGGCCATTCAGCAGCCGGGCGATGTTGCGGAGCTTGCGCAGCAGCGGCCCCGCCGCGAGTTGCGCGTCCGGTTCGGTCAGGGTGGGCGTGTCCACCGCATCGATCGCGCCGTGACCCATCGCGGCGAACACCTGGTCCGCGTTGCGCCCGAGGTCCATCGTCACCACGACGATCGCGCACGGCGTGGCGGCCATGATGCGCCGTGTGGCTTCCACGCCATCCATGACCGGCATCAGCAGGTCCATCAGGATCAGGTCGGGCGTTTGCGTGGCCGCCATGCGTATGGCCTGCTCGCCATCGCCGGCCACCCAGATGATCTCGTGCGTGGCATCGAGCGCGATGGCGCGCCGCAGCGCCGCCACGGCCAGCGAAGAATCATTGACGATACCGATCTTCATGCACGTGCCTCGCCGATGAGATCCAGCACGGCGTCCAGCAACGCCGTGTCATGGAAACTGCCCTTGGCCAGATAATAGTCCGCGCCAGCCTGCAACCCGCGTTCGCGATCCTGCTCGCGGTCCTTGTACGACACGATCATCACCGGCAACTGCCGCAGGCGCGGCTCCTCGCGGATGCGGGTGACCAGTTCGATGCCGTCCATGCGCGGCATGTCCACGTCCGTGATGACGAGGTCGAAGGGCTCCGCGCGCAGGACGTTCCAGCCATCCATGCCGTCCACGGCCACGGCCACATCGTAGCCACGCCCGGCCAGCAGCTTGCGCTCCAGTTCGCGCACGGTCAGGGAATCGTCGACCACCAGCACCCGCTTGCGGCGGACGTCGGCAGTGCCGGCGCCGGCCTGGCGCACGCGCTCGATCCGGCCATCCGACACGAGTTTCTCGACCGAGCGCAGCATGTCCTCGACATCGAAGATCAGGACGGGCGTGCCGTCGTCGGTCAGGCTGCCCGCCGCGATGTCCTTGATCTTGCCCAGCGCCTGCGCCAGCGGCTGCACCACCAGCATGCGTTCACCCAGCAGGCGGTCCACGGCAATGCCGTAGACGCGATCCTGCTCGCCGATGATGACTACCGGCACGGTGTCGGCGTCCGGGGTGGCGGTCTCGGGCCGTTGCAGCAGTTGCGCCGCGCTGACGAGGCCTACGGGCCGGCCGTCATGGCGGAAGTGCTGGTGCTGTTCCACCTGCTCGATCTCGTCCCGGCGCACCGCCACGGCACGCATGACGTGCCCGAGCGGGAAGGCATAGGCTTCGCCGGCGACTTCTACCAGCAGCGTGCGCACGACGGACAGCGTAAGCGGCAATTCGAGATGGAAGTGGAGCCCGCTGCCGGGCTGCTGCGAGAGCCGCAGGCTGCCGCGCACGGCGCGCACCATGTCCTGCACCGCATCCAGCCCGACGCCACGCCCCGAGACATGAGACACCGTCTCGCGCAGGCTGAAGCCGGGCAGCAGCAGGAATTCGAGCAGTTCCGTCTCGGACATCCGCGCCGCCGTCTCGGGCTGCGCCAGGCTGCGGCGCACGATGGCCTCGCGCAACGCGYCGAAGTCCACGCCGGCCCCATCGTCGAAGATCTCGATGACAAGCCGCCCGGCGTTATGGCGTGCGTGCAGCGAGAYGCGYCCTTCCTCGGGCTTGCCGGCGGCRCGGCGCACTTCGGGCGGCTCGATGCCGTGATCCACCGCATTGCGCAGCAGGTGGGCCAGCGGGGCGTCGAGCTGTTCGAGGATGTCGCGGTCCACCTGGGTTTGTTCGCCCGCCAGCGCCAGATGCACGGGCTTACCGAGCGCGCGGCCGAGGTCGCGCACCATGCGCGAATAGCCCATGATGCCRTCCGAGAGCGGTCGCATGCGACAGGACAGCGCGGTGTCGTAAAGCTGGCGCGACAGCCGGCTCGCCCGATGATCGTACTGGTCGATCTCCTCCACGCGTTGCGAAAGCTGGCCGTGGCTGTCCTCAAGCAACTGGCGCGCTTCGGCCAGCGCGGCGCGTAGCCGTGGCACGGTACCATCGGCACTGGCCAGCAGGGCCTGGATGCCTTCCAGCGCCTGGAGCGCGCGCATTTGCTGGCGCCGCGCCTGCTGCATGGCGCCGCAGAACGGGCGCAGCCAGTGCGTCTCCACCATGGATTCGCCGGCCATGGCCAGCAGCCGGTCCAGCCGGTCCGCGTTGACGCGCAGCATGCGTTCCTGCGGGTCGGCGGCGGCCGTGGCCTGAGGGGCGGGCGGGACTTCGGGGGGAAGAACCTCGGGCGTTGCTGCGGATACCGCCGGCATCCGCGCGGGGGCCGGCTCCAGTTCAGTGCCGTCGAGCAGCGCGTTGAGGTGCGCGACGCAGGCGTCGATCTCGGCCAGTCCTTCCCGCTCGGGCCAGTCGAGCGCGCCGCCCGGGGGATGGCCGATCCGCTGCAGCAGGTCGGTGCCCTGCAGCAGGGCGTCGATATGGGACGGCGTCAGCAGCAGGCCGCCACGCTGCGCGGCGACGAGGCAGTCTTCCATCACATGCGCCACGCGCACGCCGCCATCCAGCCCGACGATGCGCGCTGCACCCTTGAGCGAGTGGGCGGCGCGCATGCACGATTCCAGGTGCGTGGCCGCCGCAGGCTCGCGTTCGAGCGCCAGCAGCCCCGCGTTTAGGATTTCCGCCTGCGCGTCCGCCTCCAGCGCGAACAGTTCGAGCATCGAGGCATCGCGGAGCTGTTCGGGATTCATGACAGGCTCCGCGACAGCGCCTGCCGGAGCAGGTCGGCATCGAGCAGGCCGACCGTGTGGCCGTCATGCTCGAACAGGGCGCGCGTGTAGTGCGCGGAGGCGCGGGCGAGCGTAGCCGGTAGCGGCAGCAGCGCGGCGTGGGGCACGTGCTGCACGCCTGCCACTTCGGCCACAGGCAGCGCAATGGCATTGCGCCCCTGGCCCAGCATCAGGAACCGTCCCGCGCGGCTGGGATCGGCCGCCGTGCCGCCGAACAGCAGCGCCAGCGACACGCAGGTCAGCAGCGCCCCGCGCACCGATGCCACGCCAACCAGCGCCGCGTGGCGGCGGTGCGGCAGCGAGTGGATCGGCGCGGGCGCGGTGACTTCGCCGAGCACGGCGGTCGGCAGCGCGAGCCATTCATCGCCCACGCGGAAGACCACGCAAGACTGCCCTGCGGCACGGTCGACATGGAACGCACTCCTGGTAGGTTGATCGAGCGTGGCGGCATCCACAAGGTCATCGACGGCCAGCGCGTCGAGCAGCGCCGTGGCGGCTTGCGCGTAGGTCGGGCAGTTGCGGCAGTGGACGTGCGTCGCCAGCAGCGGGCACGAGGCGTCGCCGGACACGCCGATGCGTCGCCAGCAATCGTCGATGGCGGCAAGGTTCGGCAGCAGGGTGGCGGAGGTTTCAACCATGGCTCATGCGGGCGTGACGTTGGGCGCGTTCGCGCAGGCGCGCGGCACCGCCGGCGTCGCCCTCGCTATCGAGCAGGGCGGCAAGGTGGTAGAGGGCTTCCTCGTGGCCGGGATCGAGGTACACCGCCTTGCGGTAGGCGGCATGCGCATCGGCGACGTGGCCGGCGGCGTCGTGCAGCACGCCGAGCAGGCAGTAGGCGTTGGCGGATGGGCCGCGCTGTGCCAGGTATTGCTCGCACGCGACGGTGGCGTCGGCCACATCGCCACGGTCAGCCATGGCAGCAATCTCCGCGAGCGCATCGCCGCCGGCTTGCTGCGCGGGCGGGCGCGCGTGCGTGGCGGCGGGCGGCGCRGCGCGCAACGSGGGGGCCGGCTGGGGCCGGCGCGCGGGAGCGGCGGGGGAAGCCGGCAGCGGCGCACGGGGTAAGGCCGATGCCAACGACGCCGGCACGTCCCGCACGGGCGGGCGCACCGCGTGGGGATGGAAGGCGAAGGCGAGCGGCACCCCGGCGCCGGCGAGCCCTTCGCGCGTCAGCAGGCTGGCTTCGGCCGGGCCGACGAAGATCAGGCCGTCCGGGCGCGCCAGGCGCACCAGCGCCTGCGCCGCGCGGCGCTGCGTATCCGGATCGAAATAGATCAGCAGGTTGCGGCAGAACACCACGTGGTAGGGCGGCTCGGCTGCGAGCAGCGACGGGTCGAGGAGATTCCCGGATAGCAGCCGGACCTGTGCCCGGACGCCATCGGCAATCTGGTAGCCCGCCGCYACCGGCGCGAAGTAGCGCTCGCGGAAGTCCAGCGGCCGGCCCCGGAACGCGTTGTTRCCATAGTGGCCGGCGCGCGCGCGCTCCAGCGCCCGGGCGCTGACATCCACGGCATCCACGCGAAACCGTTCGGGCGGCACGCCGGCGTCCAGCAGCGCCATGACGATGGAGTACGGCTCCTCGCCGGTGGAGCAGGGCACGCTCAGCACGCGCAGCATCGGCACACCATCGCCGAAGATACGGTGGGCGGCAAAGCTCGCCATGGCCAGCAGCGCTTCACGATGGCGGAAGAACCAGGTTTCGGGCACCACTACGGCTTCGATCAGCGCCTGCAGCTCGTCTGGCACCGCGTGCAGCACGTTCCAGTAGTTGCCGAGATCGGCGGCGCCCACGGCGATCTGACGTTCCAGCACGGCGCGCGCGATGGTGCCGGCGCCGATGGCGCCCGCATCGAGCCCGATGCGTTCTTTCAGCAACACYTCGATGGGCGTGAGCGGGTGCGGGGCGTCGGTCATGCCGGGGCTGGATCGGGAAACAGCAGGTCGTGCACGGCATCGGGCAGCAGCGCGCCCACGCGCACCCATTGCACGAGGCCGCGCGCGTCGTGCAGCACGGGCCCGAGGTAGCGCACCGGGGCAGGGTCGATGCCRCCGTCGACGAAGGCGGCGGGATCGGCGCGCAGGGTTTCCGTGGCGTATTCGAGCCGCAGGCCGAGCAGGCGGGCGGGTTGATCGTGGGTTGTGCGGCGATAGTGCACCAGCACGGTCCGCGTGCTCCGGCGCGCCACGGCGGGCGTGCCCGTGGCCAGCGCCGGGATGTCGATCACCGGCACCGGCTGGCCATGACGCACCATCAGCCCGGCGACCCATGCCGGCGCCCCCGGAATCTGCTTGAGCGTGGTCAGCGGCAGCACCTCGGCCACCTCGGCGGTATCGAGCGCGTAGTGGTCAGGACCGATGCGGAACAGCAGGAAGAGGGCCATGGCGGGACATGCGCGTCGCGGAGCCCGCGCTCACACCTTGAAGCGGGAGACGCCGCTGCGCAGTTCGTTGGCCACGAGGGTCAGCTCGTCGATGGCCTGGCTCGACTGGCGCAGCGACTCCACGGTCTGCTGCGCGGCTTCGGACAGCTGCATCAGCGCCTGGTTGATCTGTTCGGCGCCGCCGGCCTGCGCCTGCATGCCCTCGTTCACCATCTGCACGCGCGGCGCCAGYGACTGCACCTGGCCGATGATCTGGGAAAGCTGGTCGCCCACCTGGGTCACCTCGGACATGCCCCGGCGCACTTCCTCCGAGAACTTGTCCATGCCCATCACCCCGGCCGAGACGGCCGACTGGATCTCGCGCACCATCTGCTCGATATCGTAGGTGGCCACGGCGGTCTGGTCCGCCAGACGCCGGATCTCGGTCGCCACCACGGAAAAGCCGCGCCCGTACTCGCCGGCCTTCTCGGCCTCGATGGCGGCGTTCAGGGACAGCAGATTGGTCTGGTCCGCCACGCGGGCGATGGTGGTCACCACCTGATTGATATTGCCGGCGCGCTCGTTGAGCGTGGCCAGCCGGGCGTTGACCGAGCCGGCGGCCTCCATCACATGGTGCATGGTCGCCTCCATGCGCGACAGCCCGACCTGCCCGGTGCCCGCCAGCCCGGCGGTCTGCTCGGCGGCATGGGAGACTTCGCCCATTGTCCGCACGAGGTCACGCGAAGTGGCCGAGATCTCGCGCGAGGTAGCGCCGATCTGGGTCGTGGTGGCGGCGGTCTCGGTGGCCGTAGCCTGCTGCTGGCGGGCGGTGGCGGCGATCTCGTTGACCGACGTGGTGACCTGGATCGCCGAGCGCTGCGCCTGCCCGACCAGCGTGGTCAGTTCGCCGGACATCTGGTTGAAGCCTTCCTCGACGGCMAGGAATTCGTCGCGCCGCCCCAGCGCCATGCGCTGGCGCAGGTCGCCGCCGCGCATGCCGGTCAGCAGCGAGACGATGCCGCCCATCGGCACGGTAATCGAACGCAGCAGCAGGTAGCCGCAGACCGCGGCCACTACCACCGCCAGCGTCAGCGCCACCTCGATACTCTTCTTGGCGCCATCCACGGCCTTGCTGATGTCGGTGGCGGCGCCGCTCGCGATGGCGTTGTTGTCGTCGACCAGGGATTGCAGCGCCTTGCGGCCGTCGAGCCAGACGTCGTGGGCCTGCCCGCGCAGGGCGGTCTCGGCGGTGGCGGTGTCGCGCCATTTGGTCGGGTCGAGGTAAAGTTGCGCAGCCTGGTCGTATCGTGCGTGAAGTTCCTTGAACGCCGCGAAACGGGCTCGATCGTCCGCGCGGACGATGGATGCTTCATACAGCTGTTCCATGCGGTGGAAACGCTGGGTGGCGTCCTGGTGCTGGGCCAGCAGGCGGTTGCGCGCGCCGGCGTCGTCGGTGGTCACGATCTGCCAGGCCAGCACGTAGAACTCGCCCCAGATGCCGCGCATGCCCGCGCTGTAGTTCAGGCCGGGCAGGGCATCGTTGCGCATGACATCGCTTTCATGCTCGATGGCGGACAGGCGGTTATAGGCGACCACGCCCATCAGCGCCATGACAAGGAGAATGAGGCTGAAACTCGCCAGGATGCGCGAGCGAATGGTCCAGTTGTTCACGGTCGGGTCCGCGTTGGTCTGCTTGAATGAGCCGCTGGCAGGATTCGCGGCGGGGCGCTATCCGCCGGAAGGCGGATGGCCTTGCGGGTGCGGCAGGCGTTTGCGGCGTAGGGTACTGTAAGCGCCCGGCGCTGACAACGTGGGAGGGTGCCGGGCAGCCGCCCGCCAGCCCGCGCCGTTGCGCGGTTGCGCCGCATTTCTGTACCGCTTGATTTTTCCATGGTTTTCGTCACACTTGCCAAATAGCTTGAGCGGGACATATGTTCATCACAACTGATAGGGCAGGGATGGTGGCCAGGTCGGAGGTACAGGCGACTGGCGCCTTGCCGCCGGCGGATCTCGATCCGCTGACCGGCGTGGTCGCTCGCCAGGCATACTTGACGCGACTGGAGGCGCGCCTGCGCAGCGAGGCGCCGCCACGCTTTGCTTTGCTGCTGGTGGGCATCGACGACTTTCGCGCCTTCAACGACATGCACGGGCATGCCGAGGGCGACGCCATTCTCCAGGGCGTGGCCCGGCGGCTGGCCGACGCCTCCCCGCGCGACGCCATCATCGGCCGCGTGGGCAGCGACGAGTTCGGCGTGCTGCTGACCTCCATTTCGGACCCGACGCTGGTGCGCCACGTGAGCGCCGCCATCCTGTCGATGCTGTCCGCCCCCTATGAAATGAACGGCCGCCGGCACCATGTGCTGGCCAGTATCGGCGCCTGCGTGATGCCGGCCGGYGGCGAGAATTCGTCCGATGTCCTGGCGGCGGCCAGCCTGGCGCTGGCCCGGGCCAAGCACGACGGCGGCCGGACCATCCGCTTCTTCAAGCCGCAGATGCGCACCGACGTGACCACGCGGCTGTCGCTGGTGCAGGCGCTGCGCGAGGCCTATGCCCAGCGCCAGTTCGAGTTGCTCTATCAACCCCAGGTGGATCTGCGCGATGGCCGCGTGGTGGGCGCCGAGGCGCTGATGCGCTGGCGCCACCCGACGCTGGGCCTGCTGACGCCCGCCGCTTTCATCGACGCCCTGGCGGCCAGCAGCGTGGCCGGCGACGTGGGCATGTGGCTGCTGCATACCGCCTGCGCCCAGGCGCGGGCGTGGTCGCTGACCTTCGCCGAACCGCCGCGCGTGGCCATCAACCTGTTCGCCGCCCAGCTATCGGAAAGCCGGCTGCTGACCGAGGTGCGCCACGTGCTGCGCGCGCTGGAGCTGCCGGCGAAGCTGCTGGAGATCGAAATCACCGAGACCATCGCCCTGCAGCAGGGCGACGATGTCTCCGACCAGCTCCAGGCCCTGCGCCGGGACGGCGTGACGCTGACCTGCGACGATTTCGGCACCGGCTACGCCTCCCTGAGCTTCCTGAAGACGTTCCCCGTGGACCGGCTCAAGATCGACCAGTCCTTTATCCGCAACGTCACCCACGACGATGTGGACGCCGCCATCGTCCGCTCGGTCATCAATGTGGGCGAAAGCCTGCGCATCGGCGTGGTGGCGGAAGGCGTGGAGACCGCCGAGCAGCGCGATTTCCTGCTCGCCAACCGCTGCATCGAGGCCCAAGGCTACTTCTATGGCCGCCCGATGCCGCCTGACCGGCTGACCGACTTCCTGCGCAACCAGCCGCGCTGAGCGTTTATGCTGCGTCGCAGCAAACCGGTCGTCCTGTCAGCATCTGCAAGACTTGTTTCCGCGCATATCCGCCCGACCTCAGGACGGTGCGGGGGAAATATGTGCTTACAAAGTCAGGTCCGCAAGTCGCGTTCCCTGCCGTTATCCGATATACGGTGACATTACGGCGACACCCGCCAAACGCGGTGGGTGTCCGGAACAGAGATGATTTGCACGATGCAACCCCTTAATCGCCTGGCGATTGCCCTGGCTGCCGCGCTGGCGGCGCACGGCCTGATGGCGCAGGCCCAGGATTACGCACCGCCCGGCTACGCGCAGGGCGCCCCGGACGGCTCCGTCCTCGGCAACCCCGACGCACTGGCGCCGAACGGGCAATATGCCGATCCGTCATCCCGGATCGCCACCCTGACCGATGCAGCCGGCGGCATCAGCTTCGCGCCGGCCGGCTCGGACGAATGGGCGGCCATCGGCCTGAACCGGCCCGTGACCACCGGCGACCGGCTCTGGGTSGATCCGGGCGGCCGGGCCGAAGTCCATGCCGGCACCACCACGGTGCGGCTGGGCGGCGGCACGGCCGCCAGCATCCTCAACCTCGACGACGACACCACGCAGGTCAAGCTCACGCAAGGCTCGCTGCAACTGCGCGTGCGCGCCCTGCCGCAGGGCCAGCAGGTGGAAGTCGATACGCCCAACCTCGCCTTCGTGCCCAATGAACCGGGCGATTATCGGATCGACGTCTCGCCCGATGGCAGCACCACGCTGGTCAGCATGCGCCACGGCAGCGCAGTCGTGTATGGGGATTCGCGCTCGGTCGAGCTGTCGCGCGGCCAGCGCATGCGCTTTGCCGGCACCGACCTTGCCGATGCCGGCGCGGGCGCGTACCCGCCGCCAGACGGCTTCGACCAATGGACCGCCGCCCGTGACGCCCGCGAGGACCAGTCCGTCGCCGCGCGCTATGTGCCGCGCGAGATGACCGGCTACGCCGCGCTGGATGATTATGGCGACTGGCAGCAGGACGCCGGCTACGGCGCGGTGTGGTTCCCGCGCGCGGTGCCGAGCGGCTGGGCGCCGTACAGCACGGGGCACTGGGCCTGGGTGGCGCCRTGGGGCTGGACCTGGATCGATGACGCGCCTTGGGGCTTTGCCCCGTCGCACTATGGCCGCTGGGCCCATTTCGGCAACCGCTGGGGCTGGGTGCCCGGCCCGGCCAGCGTGCGCCCGTACTACGCGCCGGCCGTGGTCGGCTTTATCGGCGGCAGCGCGGCCACTATCCGGATTGGCGGCGGCCCCGGGGTCGCCTGGTACCCGCTCGGGCCGCGCGATGTCTACCGGCCGGGCTATCGGGCCAGCCAGAACTATGTCTCGCGGATTAACTACGCCCCGATCCACCACTATGGGCGGGGCGGGGACGGCCGTGACCGGGACCGGGAGCGCTGGGTTAATCGCAACGTGCCGGGCGCCATCACGGGCATGCCGTCGCGCAATTTCGTCGAAGGCCGGCCTGTGCCGCGCGGGTCCCACCACGACGCGTGGCGGACCTTGCCGGTGGGCGAGGGCCGGGGCGCGCCGCCGATGGCGCCAGTCAAGCGTAGTTATATAGGCGAGGCGCCGACGCGTGCGCTGCCGCCGATGGCGCGGCAGGGGTTCGAGCGGCAGGCCATCGCCACGCACCTGCCGGGCCGTCCGGCGTTCGACGACCGGCGCCCGGGGCGCCCGCCGTCTCAACAGGCGGGGCAGGCCGATAGAGGTGATCGCGGTGACCGAGGGGGGCCGGGCGGCCAAGGTGGACAGGGCCGGCCGGACGTGCGCCTGACCGAGGCCGCGCTGGCAGCCCGCCATCGTGGCGGCGATCCGAGCCGTGACGGCGCGCCGCGCGGCTTCGTGAACCCGGTGCAGGGTGGCGCCCAGCGTCCCGACGACAATCCGCGCGACAACGGCAGGAACTGGAGCACACGCCCGGACCAGATGCGCGGCGTGCCGCCCGAGGCCCAACGCCAGCAACAGGCCGTGCAGCGCCAGCAGTTCGAGCAACAACGGCAGTTGGGCGAGCAGCAGCGGCAATCGGCCGATTTCCAGCAACGCCAGCAGCAGGCGCTACAGAATCAGCGCCAGGAGCAGCAGCGGCAATTGCAGGAGCAGCAGCGCCAGGGGCAGGATCTGCAGCGGCGCCAGCAGTACGACCAGCAGCGTATGGCGCAGGAGCAGCAGCGCCAGCTTCAGGACCAGCAGCGCGAAGCGACCCAGCGCCGTCAGTTCGACCAGCAGCGGGCGCAGCAGGAGCAGCAGCGCCAGCAGCAGGACCAGCAGCGCGAGGCGATGCAGCGCCACCAGTTCGACCAGCAACGGGCGCAGCAGGAGCAACAGCGCCAGCAGCAGGATCAGCAGCGGCAGCAGCGCCAGCAGTTCGAGCAGCAACGCGCGCAGCAGGAGCAGCAACGCCAGCAGATGGAACACCAGCGGGCCGCGCAGGAGCAACAGCGCCAGCAGATGGAGCACCAGCGCCAGGCTGCGCAACAGCAGCGGCAGGCGCAGGAGCAGCAGCGCGCGCAGCAGGACCAGCAGCGCCAGCAGATGGAGCAGCAGCGTCAGGCCCAGCAGCAGCGGCAGGCCCAGGACCAGCAGCAACGGGCGCAGCAGCAACAGCAACAGCAGCAGGAACGCCAGCGGCAGTTCCAGCAGCAACAGCAGCAGCAACAACAGCGCGGCCAGAATGAGCCGGGTGACCGGGGCGGCCACGGCAACCGCGGGGCGATGCAGGCGCGCAACGACGATCGGCGCTAACCCGCGCGACGCGCACCAAAGACAAAGGGCGTCCGGAGCCACCGGACGCCCTTCGCTTTCTCTCCACATTTCACGCCGGCTGTGCCGCCGGCTGGTACCGCCTTGCTACGCCTTCTCCCTCCGTAGAAGCCTGTTGCTGCGCCGCCTGGCTTACTTCGCCAGTTCCGACAGGCGCACCGGTGCGATCTTGCCGTTCTGGACCCAGCCGACCACGGTGTCCGCCACCGAGCCGCCCTTGGCGTCGATGCCCTCCACCTCGTTCGGGTTCACGTCCTTCGGCAGGGCCTTGACGGCCTCCGGAATCTTGGCGCGGATGGCCGCCGAGTCGGTGGTCGTGCCGGCCAGCTTCATCGCATTGGCCAGCGCCCACGTCATCGTGTAGTTCAGGGACATCTCCGTGGTGGCATCGCGGCCATCATGGAGCTTCTTGTACTTGGCGTTGTAGGCCTGCGCGGCCGGGCGCGTGTCGTTGACCAGCGGCATCACGCCGATCGAGCCCTCGAGCATGCCGAGCCCGTTGGTGACCTTGGCCATCTCGTCCATCTTGGCCTGGTCCATGACGATGAAGCCGCCCTTGAAGCCCAGCTCGCGCGCCTGCTTGACGACCAGCGCGGTCGGCTCCGAGGGGCCGCCCACGAACATCACGTCCGGCTTCTCGGCGATTGCGCGCGACACGCCGGTGTAGAAGTCGGTCGCCTTGGTGTACGACATCGGGTTGTTGCCCACGATCTTGCCGCCGGCGCCTTCCCAGGCCGGCACGAAGGCCTGCACCCATGCCTTGGCGTAGTCATGGTCGGCCGGCACCAGTGCCACGTTCTTGCCGTAGCGCTTCATCTGGGCCTTGATAAACGGCTCGATATAGCCGGTATAGGCCGGCGGGATGCGGATGGTCAGCTTGTTGCCGGCATCGGTGATGCGCGGCACGCTCGAGTAGGCCATGACCAGGAACTTCTCCTGCTCGTTGAAGGCCTGCAGCGCGAAGATGCCGCCCGAATGCGGCACGAAGACGGCCGGGGTCTTGTGCTGCTGCACCAGGCGGCGGGCGTTGATGGCGGCCTCGGCCGGCGCGTACTTGTCGTCCAGCGCCACCACTTCCAGCTTGACCTTCTTGCCGTTGACGGCCAGGCCCTGCGCGTTGATCTCGTCCACGGCCATCTGGATGCCAGACAGCACGTTCTTGCCATACAGCGCGGCGCCGCCGGAGAGCGGGCCAGTGTAGCCAATCTTGACCACTTCCTGCGCGAGCGCGGGCGTGGCGGCGAAGAGCGCGGCCACGGCGCATGCGGCCAGCGGGAAGAAACGACCCATCGTCTTGTGCTGCATTGCTGTCTCCTTTTTGGATTTGGTACTGCGCTTGTCTGGTGTTGTTCGATCTACCCGCCGATGTAAGCCTTCCGAATGCCTTCGTCCTTGAGCAGCGACTCCCGGTCGCCTTCCATCACGATCCGGCCGCTCTCGATCACGTACGCSCGRTGCGCGATGCCGAGGGCGGCGTAGGCGTTCTGCTCGGCCAGCAGCACCGTGGTGCCGGCGCGGTTGATGCGCTGGATCACCTCGAACATCTGCTTGACCACCAGCGGCGCCAGCCCCAGCGACGGCTCGTCCAGCAGCAGCGCACGCGGGCGGCCCATCAGCGCGCGGCCCAGCGCCACCATCTGCTGTTGCCCGCCGGACAGCGAGCCCGCCGGATCGTCCTTCTTCTGGCGCAGGATCGGGAACATCTCGAAGACTTCCTCGAGCGTCTCCCGGATGCCCGCGCTGTCGCGGCGGTGCACGTAGGCGCCCAACGTCAGGTTCTTCTGCACGCTCATCGCCGGAAACAGCTTGCGGCCTTCGGGGCAGTGCACCAGCCCGGCCTGCACGATCTGCGACGGCTTCATGCCGGACAGCTCGCGGCCATCGAAGCGCATGCTGCCGCCGCTGGTGCGATGGATGCCGCTCATCGCCAGGAAGATCGARCTCTTGCCCGCGCCGTTGGCGCCGAGCAGCACCACCAGTTCRCCGGCCTTGGCGTGCAGCGAGACGTTGTCCAGCGCACGGAAGCTGCCGTACGACAGCGAGACGCGTTCAAGCTGCAACATGGTCGGCTCCCAGATAGGCTTCGATGACGCGCGGGTCCTGCTGGACCTGCGCCGGCGTGCCTTCGGCGATCTTCTCGCCGTAGTTGAGCACCATGATCTTGTCGGCCAGCCGCATGATCATGTCCATCTTGTGTTCGATCAGGCAGACGGTCTTGCCGTGCCGCACCATCTTGCGGATCAGTTCGGCCAGCCCCACGGTTTCCTCGGGGTTCACGCCGCCGGCCGGTTCATCGAGCAGCAGCAGTTCGGGGTCCGTGGCCAGCGCCAGCGCGAATGCCACGCGCTTGCGGGCTTCCTGGGTGATGTCGGCGGCCACCTCATGGGCCAGATGCGTCAGGCCGACGAAGTCGAGCGCCGCCTCGGCCTTCTCGCGGCACAGCCGCTCTTCCTGGCGCAGGCGCCGGGAGTTGAACAGCACGTCGGCCAGCCCCGACGACGTGCGCAGCCGGTGGCCGACGATCAGGTTGTCGAGCACCGTCGCGCGGTCGAACAGGGCCGTGGCCTGGAACGTGCGCGCCACGCCGAGCCGGGCGATCTGGTCCGCGCGCAGGCCGGCCACGTCCTGCCCCTTGAACAGGATCTGGCCAGAACTCGGCGCGTGCGTGCCGGCAATCAGGTTGAAGAAGGTGGTCTTGCCGGCGCCATTCGGGCCGATGATCGCGTTGATATGGCCGGCTTCGAACGCCACGGACACGTCGTGCACCGCGGTCAGCCCGCCGAATTTCTTGGTGAGGTTGCGGATCTCAAGCATTCTCGGCTCCGGGGCGGGTGGTCGGGACGGGTGGCTGCACGTTGCCGGGGCGCGCGGCGGCATGCTGGCCACGGCGTGCGGCGGCGGCGCGGCGGGCCTGCTTCTTCAGGTACGAGCCGACGATGCCATCCGGGAAGAAGATGATCAGCAGGATCAGCACCGGGCCGAACACGAGCATGCGGTAGTCCTGCAGGAACTGGAGCGTCTGGGTGACCCAGGGCACCAGCACCGAGCCGAGCAGCGGTCCGAGCAGCGTGCCGGTACCGCCGACCAGCATCGCCATGACCATGTCGAACGTGACATCGGTACGGGCGATGTCCGGGCCCAGGAAGCGCACCTGCCCCGCGTAGAGTGCGCCGGCATAGCCGGCGAAGCCCACCGACAGCACGAACGACAGCACCTTGGTGCGCATCAGGTTGATGCCCAGCGCTTCGGCCAGCGCGTCGCTGTTGCGTACCGCCAGGAAGCTGCGGCCCAGCAGCGAGCTGACGATGCGATGCATGATGAACATGCCGATCACCAGGAAGGTCAGCACGAGGTAGTACTGCGCCGGCACGCTGTCGAAGGTGATCGGGCCGATGGCCGCCGGCACCGGAATGCCGATCAGGCCGACCGTGCCGTGCGTGAGGCCTTCCCACTTCTCGATCAGCAGGTAGATGATGTAGCCGACGCACATCGTGAAGATCGAGAAGTAATGGCCCTTGAGGCGCAGCGACACCACGCCCACCACGTAGCCGAACGCCATGCAGACCACGCCGGAGAGCGCGAAGGCGAGCCAGAACGGCAGTTGGTGGTCCACGGTCAGGATGCCCACCGTGTAGGCGCCAATCGCCATGAAGCCGCCGTGCGCCAGGTTGAGCTGGCCCGTATAGCCGGTCAGCAGGTTCAGGCCGAGCGTGGCGATGCCGTAGATGAACGCCAGCGTCATCACGGTCAGGAAGTAGCTGTTGGGCACGACCAGCGGAAACGCGATGGCGGCCGCCAGCAGCAGGGCCCAGCCGGTCTTTCCTTGCAGTGCTTTCATGGATCGCTCCTTACGCCGTCTTGGCGGCGAACAGGCCCTGCGGGCGGATGGACAGGATGATCACCAGCAGCATGAACGCGATGATGTCCTTGTAGTCGGTGGAGATATAGAAGCCGCCGAAGCTCTCGGCCATGCCGATGATCAGGCCGCCGACGATCGCGCCCGGGATGCTGCCCATGCCGCCGAGGATGATGATCACGAACGCCTTGGTGATGACCAGGTTGCCCATGCTSGGGTAGACGAGGTTGATCGGCGCGTACAGCGTGGCGGCGATGGCGGCGAGCGCGCCCGAGATGGCGAAGACCAGCAGGGTGACGCGCGTGGCGTCGATRCCGACCAGCGCGGCACCCTCGCGGTTCTGGGCCATCGCCATGATCGTGGAGCCGGTGACCGTGCGCGTCAGGAACAGGTGCAGCAGCACCATCAGGCCGAACGCGGCGACGATGATCAGCAGGCGCTGCATCGGCGCGGTGAGGCCGAGGAACTCCACCATCTGGCCGTACGGCGTGGGCATGCGGTGGAAGTCCGCGCCCCACAGCGCCTGCGCGCCGGCTTCCAGGAACAGCAGGATGCCGATGGCGGCAATCATGTCGTGGATCTCGGGCGCGTTGCGCAGSGGATGAAACACCAGGCGGTCCGCCAGCATCGACAGAACGGCCACCACGGCCGCGGCGGCCAGCATCGCCAGCCAGTAGTTCAGGCCCAGCGTGGTCATGGCGTAGTACGACACATAGGCACCGGCCATGTACAGCGCGCCATGCGCGAAGTTCGGCACGTGCAGGATGCCGTAGACCAGCGTGAGCCCCAGCGCCACCAGGCTATACACGCCGCCCAGCGTCAGGCCGTTGAGAAACTGTTGGAAAAACAATGCCACGGGATTACCTCGTACGGTTCGCGAAACAAGGTGCGCGCCGGCGCGGGACCGGGGCGCGTGGAGGTGCGTTGCCGTTGGGGCGGCAGCGCGGGCCGGATCGGCGTTGCGTCAGCCTGACCGGCGCGGATGCTGGGGGTTCAGCGCTGTCGCGGGGTGGCCGTCGATGTGGCGGGCAAGCGCGGCCAGCCTGGCGCTGGTGCCGCGTGTCGGTTGTCTTGCATGTGTTGTCTCCTTGCGTTGCCGCGCCAGGTGGCGCGCCACTCTCCTGGAACCCGGCAGGGCCGAGGGTCCGGTGACGCCGTGTCGTTGCCGCGAATCCTGTCTCCCGCAGCGGGGCAGTGGAGGCGGTTCGCGTTCTAGCACGGTCGTTCGTTTTCAGCGAATTTGCATGGCGATTCGACCAGCGTCAAGCAATCGGGCGATGCATTCCGCTGTGCGAAATACGCATCCCGCGCCAGTGCTTGGGGTCTTGGTGTTATCCCTGATTCTTTGGGGGTAAACGGGGGGCGGCGTGCGCTGCCGTGGGCATGCGGATTGATGCCTGACGGGAAACACTGTGCGCGCCGAGTCGGTCTGGCGTGGGGTCCACGCGCCACCTACCATGGTCTCAGGCATCGACCACAGGAGAAACGTCATGACCCAACGTACGAACTACTTCCAGCAATCCCCGGAACTGACCAAGAAGCTCATCGAGTTCGGGGCCCTGTTCCAGAAGACCACGATCGAGGCACCGATCCACGAGCTCGTCGAGATTCGCGCGTCGCAGCTCAATGGCTGTGCGTTCTGTGTCGACATGCACATCAAGATGGCCAAGATCCACGGCGAGCGGGAACTGCGCCTGCACCACGTGGCGATCTGGCGCGAATCGACGCTCTTCTCGCCGCGCGAACGCGCCGCGCTGGCTTGGACCGAAGCGCTGACCCACCTTGCCGCCGACGGCGTGCCCGACGCTATCTACGAGCGCGTGCGCACCCAGTACAGCGAAAAGGAACTGTCGGATCTGACCTTCCTGGTCGGGGCCATCAATGCCTGGAACCGCCTGAACGTGGCGTTCCGCATGGTGCCCGGTTCCTCGGACAAGGCGTTCGGACTCGACAAGGCCAACCTGGAGTAATGCCATGAAGACAGTCGCATCCGTTGCTGCAACCCTGATGCTGTCGTGCCTGATGGTGGCCGGGCCGGCAGCCGCCGCGCCGCAGGCCAGCGTCAAGCAGTTGATGACGAAGCCGTTGCCCGAGTATCCGGGCAAGGAAGGCGAGATGATCGTCGTGGACTATCCGCCGGGCGCCGTGGATCCCGTGCATCGTCATGATGCGCACGCCTTCGTCTATGTGCTGGAGGGCAGCATCATCATGGGCCTGAAGGGCGGCAAGGARGTCACGCTCAAGGCGGGCGATACCTTCTACGAAGGCCAGAACGATATCCACACGGTCGGGCGCAACGCCAGCAATACCGAGCCGGCGAAGTTCGTGGTGTTCCTGATCAAGAAAAAGGGCGCGCCGATCCTGACGCCGGTGAAGTAACCGGACAGGGGCCTCCGCGCGTCCCCGTCAACGTCATCTGACTTGGCAACATTTGCCTGCCCCGGACCCATCCCCTAGGGGGTCGTGCGTTTGGGGCGGGTGTCGTGCACGGTGGAGGGCGGCGGGTACACGTCGTCGCTCGCGGCGATGGGCTCGCGCGGGGGCGGGGGCGTGGAGGAGGTGTCCCGGGGCGGCGTGTCGCAGCCGGCCACGCCAAGCCCGAGCAGGGTAATGAGAATGCATCCGGCCAACGCGCTGCCCAGGGCGCGGCCAGGACGGGGATCTCGGTGRTAGGCCATGAATGGTCCCGGTGAATGTGCTGTCTTCCAGCATAGACCACCGGTGTTGCCTGCGGATGACTTGTGAGTGCGAACCGATTCWGCCCGTCCCTGGGGCTGACATGCCGGTTCAGCGCGCCTTGGCCCAGCGATCGAACACGGCGCAGGCGAGCAGCAGGGCGCTGGTAACAAAGAACACCGCGCGCATGCCAAGGTGCACGCTGATCTGCGCGCCGATCAACGGCCCGATCACCTGCCCGGAGAACTGCGCGGATTGCAGGTAGCCGAGCATCTTGCCGGACTGGTGCTCCTTGACGGCCTGGCGTACGAGCTTGCCGATGGCGGGGAGCAGCCCGGCGAGCGCCATCCCCATTACGCCGCGCAGCGCGGCCAGCGTCCACCAGTTGGTCACGAACGCCTGGGGAATCAGGACAAGGGCGGTGGCCACAAGGCAACCGATGATGACATGCCAGGCACCGACGCGGTCGGCCAGCGCCCCTAGCCGCGAGGCCGTCAGTACGCTGCCAAATGCCGAGCAGGCCATGACGATGCCGGCCACCGTGGCCAGCCGGTCGTGCGGTACATCGAGTTGTCCGATATAGACGGTGATGATTGGCTCGATCGACATATTGGCCAGCAACACCATCGCCGCGGTCACCAGCAAGGCCGGCAACGCGAAGCGATGCGCGCTGCGGGTAGCACCGTCGGAGGGCACGGRTTGGCTGGCGGCCTTCGGCGGACGTGTGAAATCCTCGCGCACGCCAAAGATCGTCAGCAGCGCCGCCACGCCGATCATGGCGCCGCCGGCGAAGAACGTGCCGCGAATCCCGATCAGGTTCGGCAGCAGGCCCCCAATGAGCGGGCCGACCAGATTACCCGTCAGCGCACCGGTGGACAGCACGCCGAGCGCCCAGCCCGCCCGCTCGGGCGGCGCCTGCGTGCCGATCATCACGGTGGCCGCCGACGCATAGCCGCCGATCAACCCCGCAGCGAAGCGCAGCGCAACGAGTTCATAGACGTTGTGGGCCAGCCCGATCATCGACATCACGATGGCCATGCCCACCGCGGCGCGTACCAGCATCGGCTTGCGCCCGAAACGGTCGGCCAGCTTGCCCCACAGGGGCGCGGTCACGGCGGTCGCAAGGAACGTGATGCCGAACGCCACGCCTGACCACTGCACCACTTCGTCCTGCGACGTCACGCCGAGTTGCTCCACGTACAACGGCAAGAACGGCAGCAGCATGCTGAGGCTGACCAGCGTGGTGAAGGAGCCGAAGACGGCAACCGCCAGATTCCGTTGCCAGTAAGCGGCATTGCGGCCGACGTAGCTGTCAGTCGGGTGCCGGGTTGCGGGAGAGGGGAGGGAGGGGGCGGATTCAGTCATTGCGGCGGACGTCTGCGATCGGTGGGGGGCACGGGCCCAATCTAGCTGCCCGGCGCCGAGCGAAGAAGACACATCGCGGATCAACAGTTTTGTGCGTTGGTAAAGAATGCGGCGCGCCGGCCCCCCCGATGGCCGGATATCGAACACCACTTGCGCGGCGCTCGTTGGTTTGGCCGTTGCGTCCCCCATAATGAGCCGCCGACTCGCGCGGCAATTCAAAGAAACAGAATCGGAGACAGCAATTGAGTATCAAGACACGCGCCACGGGCGCCGCACGCATGGCGGCCATCCTCATTGCGGGACTGGCCATCGGCCAGGGGGCGAGCGCAGCAGAATGGCCGACGAAGCCGATCAAGGTCATCGTTCCTTATACGCCGGGCGGGTCGACCGACACCGTGTCGCGCGTGGTGTTCGAGCGGGTCTCGCAGACCCTTGGCCAGCCCATCATCATCGAGAACAAGCCGGGCGCCAACAGCACGCTTGGCGTGGGTGTCGCGGCGCGTTCCGCGCCTGACGGCTATACGTTCGTGTCGGTGCTGGCCGCCTACAGCGCCAACATGTCGCTCTACTCGAAGCTGAGCTACAAGCCGTCTGACCTGGTGCCGGTGGCCGAGATGGCGGAACTGCCGCTGTTCCTGTTTGCCAGCAAGCGGCTGCCGGTAAAGACCGTCGGCGAACTCGTCGCCTATGGGCGCAAGAACCCGGACGCGCTGACCTTCGGCTCGAGCGGCGTTGGCAGCTCGGCGCACCTGACCGGCGAACGTCTGGCGATGGAGTCGAAGCTCAAGATGACGCACGTGCCCTACAACGGTAGCGCGCCGATCCTGCCGGCGCTGGTGTCTGGCGAGGTGTCGATTGCGTTCGATCCGCTGCTGGTGCCCATGCCCCACGTGAAGTCCGGCAAGATCAACGTGCTGGCTGTGGCGTCGGCAAAGCGCTGGCCCGGMGAACCGCAGATCCCSACCATGGAGGARTCYGGCTTCCCCGGGTTTGTCATGAGTTCGTGGACCGGCCTGCTGGCGCCGGCCGGCACGCCGCAGCCGGTGGTGGACCGCATGGCGAAGGCCATCGCCGCCGCCACYACCAGCCCCGAGGTATCGAAGAAGCTGACCGAGCTCGGCTTCGTGCCGGTCAGCGATACGCCGGAGGCCTTCCGCAAGCTGATCGAGCGCGACACGGTGCGGTACGGCGAGATCGTCAAGGCGGGGAAGATCTCGCTGGACTGAGTGGCGTCGCTTTTGTGCACATAGCGGGCAATTGCGCATACGCGGGCGGGCGCGGTAGTAGAATCGCGCCATCCCCACTCAGCGCGCTCGCAGTGTTCCATGTCCGATGAAAAGAAGAGCTTGTCCGAGACCATCCGTACGGCGATCGAGCAAGACATTCTGAGCGGGAAGTTGCCCAGCGGCACGCAGCTGGAGGAACAGCAGTTGCTCGCGCGCTTCAAGGTGTCGCGCACCCCGGTGCGCGAGGCGCTGATCCAGCTCGAATCCGCCGGACTGGTCGATCTGGTGCCGCGTCAGGGCGCCATCGTGGCATCGATCACGCTGCGCGAATACGTGGCGATGAGCGAGATCCTGGTGCAGTTGGAGTCGCTGGCCGCCCGGCTGGCGGCACGCCGCATTTCGGCGCCGCAGCGCAAGGCGATCCAGACGGCACTGGAGGCATGCCGGGCGGCTGCCGAGCAGGCCGATGGCGGGGCGTACCGCAAGGCCAACGACACGTTCCATCACATCATCTACGAAGCCAGCTGTAACGACATCCTGTCGCGCCAGATCCTCACCATGCGCGCACGGATGCGCGGCATGCGCGATCTGCGCTTCGAAAAGCCTGCGCGCATCCGCGCCTCGCTGGCGGAGCACGAGGAAGTGCTGGAAGCGATCCTGCGCGGCAGCGAGGACGCCGCCGCGGCSGCCATGGTGCGCCACATCGCCACGGGYGGCGATGTCTATGCGGACATGATCGCCTCGATGCCCGGCGACGGTGCGGGGCGGGGGCGTGGCCGGCGCTGATCGGCGCCGGGGCTCYTCATCGTCGGATCTTCGTCAATCAAGCTTCACGCCGGCCTGCACGATACGCTCCAGCGCATTGCGCCCATCGGCGGAGGCCCACGCGCCGAACTCCGCCGGCGATTCCGATAGCGACACTTCGCTGCCATTGGCGGCCAGCTTGGCGCGGATTTGCGGGTCGGCCATGACCTTGCGCGTGGCCGCGAAGATCTTGTCCCGAATCTCCGGGGGCAAGCCCGCCGGGCCATAGAGRCCGAACCAGAACGTGAAGTTGAACCCCGGGAGCCCGGTTTCGGCCAGCGATGGCAGGCCGGGCGCCACTTCGGACGGCTTCGGCGTCGTCACCCCAATCATCTTCACGACRCCTTGCGTGCCCATCGGCAACACCGAGGCGGCCGTCCCGAATGACATTTGCACTTCACCGGCTGCCACGGCCTGCAAGGCCGGCGCGCCGCCCTTGTACGGCACATGCGTCATGCGCACGCCCGTGGCTTTCTCGAACTGCAGCCCCGCCACGTGCGGCGAACCGCCAATGCCGGACGACGAGTAGTTGAAGCCGCCCGCATCGGCCTTCGCCTTGGCCACGAGCGCCTTGACGTCCGCGACACCCAGGTTCTTGTTGACGGCCAGGATCAACGGCGAGACGGTCAGGCGCGTGATGGGCGTGAAATCCTCCCCTTTGTAGCGCGCCTTGTAGAGCCGCTGGTCGATGCCATACAGCGTGGCCGTGGCCAACGCCAGCGTATAGCCGTCCGGCGGGGCGCTGGCCAATGCGGTGGAGGCCAGCGTGCTGCCCGCACCGGGCTTGTTATCGACGACGATGGTCTGTCCGAGTTGCTTGGACAAGGCTTCGCCGAAGATGCGCGCCACGTAGTCGGCCGCGCCGGCCGGCGTGTAGCCCACCAGCACGCGAATGGGGCGATTCGGGTAGTCGTCGGCCGCGAGCGCGGGCGAGGCGAACGTTGCCGCCAGCGCCGCCATCGCGAGTACGCGCCTGGCGCGCAAGTATCGAGGGTTCATCGCTTGTCTCCGCTTATTGTTTTGGCTTGTCGGGTGCGGCCGGTCACGCCGCGATATTGGCTTCACGCAATCGGCCGATGCGGGCATCGTCGTAGCCCAGGTCGCGMAGGATGGCGTCCGTATGGGCACCGGGGTCGGGCGCCGCGCTGAAGAATCGCTCGGGATGCGGCGCGGCGGAGAGGTTGATCGGCGAACGCAGCAGCGCCAGCGGTCCCAGTTCGGGGTGGTCGGCGGGGCGTGTCATGCGCAGGTGCTGGACCTGCGGATCCTCGAACGCCTGGCCGATATCGAAGACCGGGCCGCACGGCACGCCGACGGCGTTGAGCCTGTCCGTCAGCTCCGCAGCGGTGAACGCGGCTGTGCAATCGTTGATTGCCGCGTCGACCCGCTCGCGCTGTGCATTTCGCCCGGCGGCACTGTGCAGCGAGGTATCGGCCAACAGCGCATCCGCGCCGAGCGCCTGGCAGAAGTGGGTCCACATGCGGTCGGTGCTGGCGGCGATGTTGACGACGCCATCCTGGCATCGATACGTGCCCATCGGGGCCAGCGTGGGGTGCGCATTGCCTTGCTGCGTGGGCACCACGCCTTCCACCGTGTAGCGTGCGCCCTGGAAATCGAGCTTGTTCAGCATCGCCTCGATGAGCGAGGTGTGGACCCATTGGCCGCGTCCCGTGCGCTCGCGTTGCAGCAGCGCCAGCAGGATGCCTTGCCCCAGGAACATGCCGGCCGTGGTGTCCGAGATGGCGATACCCACGCGTAGCGGACCGTCCCCGGGCATGCCGGTCACSGAACTCAGTCCGCACATGCCCTGCACGATCTGGTCGAGCCCGGGGCGCTCGCAGTACGGGCCGTCCTGCCCGAATCCGGAAATGCTGGCCAGGATCACACGCGGGTTCAGCGCGCTCAGGCGTTCATAGGTCAGGCCCAGCCGCTCCTTCACCACGGAACGGAAGTTTTCCACCACCACGTCCGCGCGGCGCACCAGCGTGGCCAGGATCTCAGCCCCTTCGGGCGTCTTCAGGTCCAGGCAGAGGCTGCGCTTGTTGCGATGCAGATTCTGTTCGTCCGAGCCCCGGCGGCGCCCGGTGACCGAGCCGCGGTCGCGCGGCGGTGGCGGTTCGATGCGGATGACATCCGCCCCCCAGTCCGCCAGCAGCCGCACGGCAACCGGGCCGGCGCGGGCGATGGAAAGATCCAGGACGGTGTAGCCGGACAGCGGTGCGTCGTGAGTCATCGGTCCTCTTCGAGAATTCGTTATCGCCGGTAAAGTATACGAATAGGCAGSATAAATATACGTATACGGATTTACCATGATGCGACTTGACCGCACATGCGCTACGCTTCCCCCGGCCCACCTACGGCCAATAGGCCACTTTTTGCAGCGGARCCGGGCATACCCCCGCCGGCTTGGAGACCACAGACCGTATGCATACGAACGCAGTCCGTATAAGAAAGCATGGCGACGCCGACGTGCTCGAACTCGACGAAGTGCCGGTTGCTGCGCCCGCAGCCGCCGAAGTCCAGATCCGGCAATCGGCCATCGGCCTGAACTTCGCCGACATCTACCAGCGCAACGGCGCCCATGGCCCGCACACGCCGACGCCGTTTCCCATCACGTTGGGATCGGTCGGCGCGGGCATCGTCACGGCGGTCGGGCGGGAGGTGTCGGGCGTTGTGGTCGGGCAGCGCGTGGCGGCCATGTATCCGGGCGCGTATCAGGTCACGCGCAACGTGCCGGCCGATCGCGTCGTGCCGCTGCCGAACACGATTTCCGAGGAGGTGGCCGGCGCCACCCTGTTGCGGGGACTGACGGCCGAGTACCTGTTGCGGCGGCTGTATGTGGTGCAGCCCGGCGATGGGGTGCTGGTGCAYGCGGCGGCCGGCGGAATGGGCGTGCTGCTGTCGCAATGGGCGCGCTCGCTCGGCGCGACAGTGATCGGCACCGTGGGCAGCGAAGCCAAGCGCCGCGTGGCGCTGGACCACGGCTGCCATCACGTGATCTGCTATCGCGRCACGGATTTTGTCGCGGAAGTCATGGCGCTGACACAGGGCAAGGGTGTCGCCGTCGTCTACGACGCGGTCGGCAAGGACGTCTTCGTGCCATCGCTGCAATGCCTGAAGCCATGCGGGATGGCCATCAACTACGGTACCGCGTCCGGCGACGTGGAAGCATTCGACCTGCAGCTACTGCATGCGAAGTCGCTGATCGTGTCGCGGCCGACGCTGCGTACGTTCATCGCCGATGCGACGTCGCTACGTCGCGCGGCGCTGGCGCTTTTCTCGGCGGTGGAAGCAGGGCACCTGCGATTGGAGGTGGGGCAGCGCTTTGCCTTGTCCGACGTCCGGGAGGCCCATCGCAGCCTCGAAGGCCGCGCCACGACAGGCGCCACCGTGCTGATTCCCTGACCGGAGATCGCCCACATGAGACTGTTCCACGGCTGGTTATCCAGCGCGTCGCGCCGCGTGCGGCTGTGTATGGCGGAGAAGGGCGTCGATTACGAGAGCGTGCCTGTCGATCTGGCCGCGCAGGAGCATCATTCGCCGGCGTTCCTGGCGATGAATCCGAACGGCGTGGTGCCGGCGCTGGTGCTGGACGATGGCCGTTTCCTGTACGAAAGCGGCACGATCTGCGAATACCTCGACGACGYCCTGCCGCATCCCCCGCTGCGCCCGGCCGACCCGTATGCGCGGGCCACGATGCGCAACTTCGTCCGCTGGACCGACGACAAGCTGCTGCCTAACCTGCTGATCCTGAACTGGAGCATCGCGCTGCAGCCCGTGGCGTCGCAATGGAGCGATGCGGATCTGGCGGGGAAGCTTGCGCGCATCCCGACGCCGGAGCGGCGCGAAGCCTGGCGCCGTATCGCACGCAAGCCGTACTCGGACGAGGAGAAGCGCGCGGCGCTCGACGCCTTGCTGGCATTGCTGCCGMAGATGGCATCGATGCTCGACAACGGGCCCTGGCTGATGGGCCCACACTATTCGCTGGCCGATATCGCCGCGGTGCCGTTTATCGCGCGGATTGCCGAACTCGCGCCAGAGGCCATGGCGGCAGACCGCATGCCGRCGGTGGCCGACTGGTGGCAGCGCGTGCAGCAGCGTCCGGCCTTCGCGCAGGCGCGCATCGAACGATTCGACGTCGCGCTGCGAGCGCGAGAGACTACCCTTTCTTGATCCGGAGATTTGACGYATGGCTTCCGAAGGTTYGCTTCCCACGCTCGATATTGCCGCCCATGTGGCCACGCTGACGCTGCAGCGCCCCGATGTGGCCAACCGGCTGGGCCCTGACGATCTGCAGGCATTGCTGCAGCACATTGAAACCGTGAACGGCAGCGATGTCCGCGTGCTGATCCTGCGCAGCACGGGCAAGTACTTCTGCAGCGGCTTCGATATCGGCAAGCTCGCCGCCGGCCAGCGTGGCGCGGGCTTCGAGCCGCTGGTCAATGCGATGGAGGATTGCCGCGCGGTGACCATCGCCGAAATCCAGGGTGGCSTCTACGGCGGCGGCACGGACCTGTCGTTGGCGTGCGACTTCCGGCTCGGCACCGACGCCGTGGAGATGTTCATGCCAGCCGCGCGCCTGGGCCTGCATTTCTATGAGCGCGGCATGCGCCGCTACGTGACGAGGCTGGGCCTGAATGCCGCCAAGCGCCTGTTCCTGACCGCTGAACGGATCCAGGCRCCCGAGATGCTGGCGTGTGGGTTCCTGACCGAACTGCTCCCCGCGGATCAACTGCGCGAGCGTGCGGCGCAGTTGGCCGGGACCATCGCCGGGCTGGCGCCCATTGCCGTGCAGGGCATGAAGCGGCATCTGAACGCGATCGCGCGCGGAGACCTGGACACCGCGGCGCTTGCCGAGGACATCCGGCGCGCGACGCAATCGGAAGACATCCGCGAAGGCGCGCTCGCGTGGAAGGAAAAGCGCAAGCCAGCTTTTACGGGCAAGTAAGGTCGCATCACGCAGCAGACAAACACAAGACCAAAAGAAAGGGAGGGGCGATGGAGCACAAGGGAATGTCGCGCAGGCAGTGGCTGAAGTCGGCTGCCGTGCTGACGGCGGGGAGT
This sequence comes from Cupriavidus sp. KB_39, assembly GCF_052114485.1. Lineage (NCBI taxonomy): Bacteria > Pseudomonadati > Pseudomonadota > Betaproteobacteria > Burkholderiales > Burkholderiaceae > Cupriavidus > Cupriavidus sp. KB_39. The sequence continues at coordinate 208,313 of NZ_JBFREV010000001.1, read as the reverse complement.
GCGGTCACGGGAAGCGTGCGCGCGATGGCAGAAGATCCGGTGTTCTCGGTGGTCGAGACCGCCGATGGCAAGGTGCGGGGCCTGCGGTCAGGGGGCGTGCACGTGTTCAAGGGCCTGCGCTACGGCGCCGACACAGGCGGTGCCAACCGCTTCATGCCGCCGCAGCCGGTGGCGAAGTGGAGCGGCGTGCGCGATGCCACCGCCTACGGCAACTACGCGCCGCAGATGCCGGCCGACCGGCGCCGTGCCTACGCGGACCTGATCGCCTACGATCTGCAGCCGGGCGGCATGGGCGAAGACTGCCTGGTGCTGAACCTGTGGACGCCATCGCCCGCAAAGGCCGCGAAGCGGCCGGTGCTCGTGCATCTGCACGGCGGCGGGTTCTATGCGGGATCGGGCAATTCGCCGCAGTTCGACGGCGAGATGATGGCGCGCTTYGGCGACGTGGTGTTCATCACCATCAATCACCGGCTYGGYTCGTTTGGCTAYCTGAAYCTGGCCGAGGCCGGCGGCGAGCGCTATGCGCAGTCGGGCGCGGTGGGCATGCTCGATATTGTCGCGGCGCTGCGCTGGGTGCGGGAGAACGTGGAGTCGTTYGGYGGGGATCCGKCGCGCGTGCTGGTGTTTGGCCAGTCGGGCGGCGGCCTCAAGACCAGCACGCTGATGGCGATGCCGTCGGCGCAGGGGCTGTTTCATCGCGCTGGCGTCATGAGCGGTTCGGGCATTCGTGTGCTGACGGCGGCGCAGTCCACGGAGGTCGCGGCCAAGTACCTGTCCACGCTCCAGATCGGCAAGGGCTCGGTGGACCGACTGCATACGCTGCCGTTCGAGCAACTGCTGGCGGCGCAAATGCGCTTCGAAGCCGCAGACCGATTGAAGGGCGAGGCGCCACGCGCCTTCGCGCCGTCGATAGACGGTGTGGCGATTCCCCGCCATCCGTTCGATCCGGATGCGCCGGCCATCTCGTCGCAGGTGCCGATGATCATCAGCACGACGCTGGACGAGCGCGCGTACCGCCAGATCAATTTCGATCTCGACGATGCCGGGCTGCTGCGATTCGCGCAGACGCGCGTGGGCGACGAAGCGTCGCGTCTGGTGGCGATGTATCGGGATGAGGATCCGCGTGCCACGCCGTTCGTGCTGCAGGCGCGGATCGATACGGACATGACGTTCCGTCGCATCGCCCAGCTGCAGGCGGATCGCAAGGCCGCCGCGCACGCCAGTGGCAACAGCGCGCCGGTGTGGACATATCTGTGGAAGACGCCGAGCCCGGCTTACGGCGGCCGCTATGGCGCGCCGCATGGCGTCGATATCGGACCGAGTCTGCACGACATCCGCATGGGGCTGAACGGGCCGAGCGACACCAGCCTGCGTCTGGCCGATCAACTGGCCAGCGCCTGGGTCAGCTTCGCCGCGACGGGCGACCCCGCCAATGCCAAGACCCCGCAATGGCCAGCGTATTCGGCTACGCGGCGCACCACGTTGGTATTCGATGGCGAGGCCTCCGGCACCCGCGCGCAGGAGGATCCTCGCCGGGCGTTCCGGGAGTACTGGGCCGGGCGGCTGTAGGCCACCCGTGCCGGCTAGGGCTTGAAGAACGACACCGGCGTCATCAGCCGGTTTTCCTGGCTGATCAGGTAGGCGGCGTCGGCGCTTATCTTCAGGTACTCGCCCCAGGCCGGATCCTTCTGCAGCGCCTGGCGCTTGGCCTCGCGGTCGGCCGCGCTTTCATAGACCCAGATGTGCGTGTAGCTGTTCACATTGCCGGTCTCGGTTTGCATATAGGCCAGCGGCTTGCCCAGATGGCGGCTCTGGGTCTCGTAGCCGTGCTCGGCATACAGCGCCAGGTGTTTCTTGATCGTGCCGGGGCGGCAGGTGTAGGTGCGAACGTCGTACAGCATGGGGTTTCCTCCAGGGATAGCGATAGCGATGGCGATGGCGATGCGTGGCGTCAATCGACGGTGGCGCCGGACTGCTTGACCAGCACGGCCCAGCGCGCCACTTCCTGATTCACGTATTTCTGAAATGCGGGTTGATCGTCCCCGACCGGGTCGGCGCCCAGCCCTTTCAGCCGATCCTTGACGGCGGGGTCGGCCACGCTCTGGACGATGGCCTGCGAGAGCTTCTCGACGGCAGCTTTCGGCGTGCCGGCCGGTGCGAACAGGCCGAACCACGAGCGCGCGGTCATGCCCTGGAACGGCGTTTCGGAGAAGGCGGGCACGTCGGGCAGGGCGGCGTGGCGCTTGTTGCCCGTCACCGCCAGTGCCTTGAGCTTGCCGCTCTGCACTTGCGCGAGGACTTCGGGCAGGTTGGCGAACATGACCTGCACCTGGCCACCCATCACGTCATTGAGCGCCTGCGCCCCGCCCTTGTAGGCCACGTGCGTCATCTTCGTACCAGCCAGCGTGCTGAACTGCTCGCCGGCCAGATGGGAGGCGGTGCCGGTGCCGCCCGACGCGTAATTGACACGGCCGGCGTTGGACTTGGCGTAGGCGGCGAGTTCGGCCGCCGAATTGACCGGTACGGTCGGATTCACCACCAGCAGCAGGGGGACGGACGCCAGGTTCGACAACCCTACGAAATCCCGCGTGAGACTGTAGTTGAGCTTCTGGTAGAGCGATGCGTTGATGGCATGGCTCGACGTGGCCATCAGCAGCGTGTAGCCGTCGGCGTCCGCGCGTGCGGCCGAGACGGCGCCGATATTGCCATTGGCGCCGGCCTTGTTCTCCACCACGACCGACTGCCCGAGCCGGGCCGACATGGCCTGCGCCACGGTGCGCGCGATCACGTCGGTGGCGCCGCCAGCGGCGAACGGCACGATGATGCGCAGGGGATGATCGGGGTATTCCGCCATCGCGCTGAAGGGGATAACGGCCAATACGGCGGCCACGGCAAGGCCCCGCAACGGGGCGATGACTCGGTACATGTCTGTCTCCTGTGCTTTTGGTACTTTTTGGTGCTTATGGATGCACCATGAGGAGCACTGTACGCACGCGCGTGGCGGCAGTGTTAGGACGGATCAGACGTTGAGTTGGACTTTTTCGCGCGTTAGTCGAGCGGACGGCAGTGCTTCCTGCGGAAATCGCCCGGCGTGAGGCCGGTCTGCTTCTTGAAGAAGCGCGCGAAGTAGGCCGGATCCTCGATATTGAGCCGGAACGCGATCTCGGCGATGCCGGTTTCGGTGTTGCTGAGCCAGCGCTTGGCTTCCAGTACCACGCGTTCCTGTACCACCTGGCTGGCGGTGCGCGCCAGGGTGCGCTTGACTGCCTCGTTGAGCTGGCGCTCGCTCACGCAGAGCGCCTCGGCGTACTGGCCGATCGTGCCGAAGCGCAGGTAGTGGGTYTCCACCAGCATCGTGAAGCGGCGCGTGAGGGCCTGATGCGGGCCAACGCCGCCGGCGGGCTCGTTCTCGGGGCACAGGCGGCGCAGGCGCGTGAGCAGGATCAGCAGGCAGGCCTGCACCACGTCCGGGAAGCCGGGCTGGCGATTCCGCGCCTCCTGCTCCATCTCGTCGAGCAATGGCAGCAGGCCGTCATGCTGGTCCGGCGTGAGATAGAGCGCGCTCTGGGCGCGCGTGGGGTGGTAGAACGGGAATTTCGCGGCGTCGTCGGCGCGCGGAAACATCCGGGCGAAGAAGTCAGTGCTGAAGTTCAGCACGTAGCCGTGCGGCTTCACGGATGACGTCCAGGCATGCACCTGCCCGGGCGAGAGGAAGAACACCGAGTGGTCGCGCACGTCGAAATGCGCGAAGTCGAGCATGTGCGTGCCGCTCGCCCGGGTCATCCAGAGCAGGTGATAGTAGTTGTGCCGATGCAGGAAGCCGCGCGGGATGTCGTCGCGGTCCTGCAGCCGTACGAGGTCGAAGTAGAACGACCCATCGCCCGCGAAATCCGATGTCTCGAAGGTGGGAATCTCGCCGGCGGGGCTGGCGGGGAGGGCTTCGGGCAAGCGCGGGTCTCCTTGTGTTTCTGATCCTGGTTACCGGCGCCATGCTATCGCAAAACCGTGCTCACCATCCCCCGAAACGAGGCCATTGCGCTTCCACCACAGTGCTGCCCGCGACGACCGTGTAGGCGCCATGCTGCGCCCCAGTGGCGCACGCGTGATTGGGCAGCACGCGCAACAGCGTGCCGACCGRCAGCATCGGCGTGGCGGACGGATCCGTGCGATGGCTGACGATGCCATGCTCCTGGTTGGCATCGACCATCACCAGATCCGGCAGCGGCTTGCCGTCGATATCGCACACCAGCCCGTAGCCCTGGTCGATCGGCTGCTTCGCGGTGCCACGGTCGCGCGACATCGCCATCCATCCCGCGTCCGTGATCAGCCAGCCTTTCTCGCGCTGGTGGCCGATCACCGTGCACAACACCGACAGGGCGATGTCATCCACGTTGCAGACCCCGATGCCSTGCATCACCAGATCGAAGAACACGAACACGCCGGCCCGGACCTCCGTCACACCTTCGAGCGAGCGGGCGAAATGCGCGGTAGGCGTGCTGCCGACGCTCACCACCGGCGTCCGGTAACCGGCGGCGCGCAGCCGTTCCGCCGCCTGGACCGCGCCGGCGCGCTCCTGCTCGGCGACGGCTTCGATGGCCTCGGCCGAACGGCAATTGTAGGAATCGCCCGCATGGGTGAGCACGCCCGCGAGCCAGGCGCCCGTGCCTTCGTCCTTGCCCAGTGCGGCGGCGATATCGAGCAATGCCGGGTCCGCCGGCTTGACGCCCGAGCGGTGCCCGTCGGTATCGATCTCGATCAACACCGGCACGTTCAGGGCGCGTTCGCGACACCAGTYGGCGAGTGCGTGGGCGGCCTCGACGTTGTCCAGCAACAGCGTCAGCGCGGCGCCGCGTCGCAGAAGGTCTTCGACATGGGGCAGCTTGGACGGCACGATGCCCACTGCGTACAGGATGTCGCGCCAGCCGTGGTCGAGGAAGTAGCCTGCTTCCTTCAACGTTGACACGGTGATGGGCGTGCCCGGTGCGCCGATGCGAGACGCGACGTCGGCGGACTTGTTGGTCTTGGCGTGTGGTCGCAGCGTGACGCCGAAGGGCGCAAGGCGGTCTCGCAGCCGCGCGATATTGCGCTCCATCTTCAGCCGGTCCAGCACGAGGACCGGCGTTTCAAGTGCTTGCAAGTTCATGGGAATCCGTTATGCGAGTGCCAGCACGCGCTGGAGGTTCGAGCCTTGCAGTGTAGAGGGGCCGGACCCTCAGGTGGTTAATGCCATAGAATGGCTTCATTCACCTACAGGTTAATAATGAAGCTGGACATCGAGGATCTGCGGTTCATCCTGGCGCTGGACCGTCTGGGGAGCCTGGCCGCCCTGGCCCGGGAAGAGAATGTCACGCCGCCGGCCGTGACCAAGCGGCTGAGCCAGTTGGAGGCGCGCCTGGGGATCCGGCTGGCCCAGCGGACCACGCGGCGCCTGCAACTGACGCACGAAGGACACCTCCTGGCGCAGCACGCCACTGGCGTTCTGGAGCAGATGCAGGTGATCGAAGAGGCGCTACAGCAGCGTAGTCAGGTTGTGGCGGGCAAGCTGAAGGTCCACGGGCCGTTTGGCTTCGGGCGCCGCTACCTCGGACCGCTGTTGGCGCAGTTTCACAGCACCCATCCTAATCTCGAGGTGCAGTTGTACCTGTCGGACAACCTGATGSTGCCGCGCCAACCCGTGCATGGCCGCGATGCCTTCGACGTGCTGGTCAGCATCGGCACGATCCCGGATTCGCGCTGGATTGCGCATCGCCTTGCCCCGAACCGTCGCATCCTGTGCGCCGCGCCCGAATACCTCGCCAAGGCCCCGCCGTTGGAGACGCCGGCGGACCTTGAACGGCACGCCTGCCTGGTGCTCAGGGAGAACGACGAGGATGTGACGCTGTGGCGCTTTGCCGAAGACGACGGCGACGGCGACAGGAACCATCGCCCAGCGCGATCACGGGAACTGACCGTACGGGTGCGTCCCACGATGGAGAGCAATGATGGCGACGTGGTTCATCACTGGTGCCTGACCGGCAAGGGCATCATGGCGCGGTCGGAATGGGATGTGGCCGATGAACTGGCCGCCGGGCGGCTGGTGGCGCTGCTGCCAGCGTACCGGCTGCCCGATGCGGATGTGATGGCGCTGGTGCCGCAGTCGCGCCAGTCGTCCATGCGCACGCAACGATTCGTCGAGATGCTGCGCAACGCGCTGGGGCCCAGGCCGCCGTGGCGCATGACCCGCCAGCCGTAGAAGGCGGACGGGTCAAGCCAAGGCAGGTTACGACAGCTGAGCCATGGCCGGATCGCTCACCGTATCCTTGCCGGTCTCGATACGGCCCGCGATACGGCGGCGGAGCGACGGTGCCAGATCGCAACTGATCTCGAAGTCGTACCAGTTGCCGCTGTCACCGAGCGTCCAGGTCAGCTCGCCCACCTTGCCGGCCTCGACCTTCTGGCCCCACGGGCCGTCCGTGCGATAGGCCTTGGCGCTCGCGCTGAACGTGCAGGCCTTGTCGCTGCGGTTGTACAGCTTGACCTGCAGCACGGGCGGATCGCACGGTTCGTAGCAGACCTGGATTTCCGTGCCGCCGGCAGCCGACTGCTCGTTCAGGTCGCCCACGAATTCGCGGTGATAGCCGTTCGGGCCCAGCACCCACAGATCGTACTTGCCGTTGTCGGCCGCCACGTTCCACAGGCCGTCCAGACTCTTGCCCGCCTCCACCACGTAGCGGCGCGGAATGGCGTCGAGGTGCAGCTTGTCGTAGACGTGGAAGACCGTGCCAGCCGTTCCGGTGTTCGAGAACATCAGCGTGACGGTCTTGGCGCCGGCGTCGATGCGGGACGTGGTGTGCAGCTCGTACGGCAGCGCGCGCGAGGGACGCGTGCCGGCCACCTGCGGCGGCAACACGGGCGTGGCCGGCACGGGAATCGCGACCGAAGCCTTTTGCGTCAGCGCAAGGTTGTCGACCGTGACCTTGGTGCTGCGGCCCGCCAGCGTCGGCAGGGCGTCCTTGTTCGGGCTGACGAAGTTGAAGGCCGAGGTCAGGTCACCGCACACGGCGCGGCGATAGGCGCCGATCTGCGGCTCCTTCACGCCGAAGCGTTTTTCCAGGAAGAGCAGCGTGGACGTATGGTCGAAGACCTGCGAGTTGACGAAACCACCGCGGCTCCACGGCGAGACGATCCACATCGGCACGCGCGGGCCCGGACCGTAAGGCTTGCCATCGCTGGCCGACTGGTTCGTCGTGGCGGGCGCGTAGTTGTGATACTCGAAGGCCATGTCGGCATCGCTGAGCGTGCTGCCGCCGGCGAGCGTGGCATCGGCATTGCGCGACGGGGCCGAGGGCGGCGGCAGGTGGTCGAAGAAGCCGTCGTTCTCGTCGTAGTTGATCAGCAGCACGGTCTTGCTGAAGACCTCGGGGTTGGCGGTCAGCGCGTCCAGCACCTGCTGCACGTACCAGCCGCCCTGCGCCGGGCTCGACGGCCCCGGGTGTTCGCTATAGAGCGACGGCGGGATGATCCACGAGATTTCCGGCAGCGTGCCGTTCTGCACGTCGTCACGGAAGGACTGGAGCAGGCCGTCGGGCATGGTGTTGCCAAAGCCCTTGGCGAGCGGGCTCAGCGCGTCGTCGATCGTCGGATCGTAGGCGGGCGAGGTGCCGGGCAGCGCCACCGGGCGCCGTGCCACCGGCATCGACTCCATCGCCGTGCGCCAGTGCTGGAAGCTCATCATCTCGTTGCAGCCGTAGTTGTCGGCCAGGCTCTGATACACCTTCCAGCTCACCCCCGCATCCACCAGGCGGTCGGCGTAGGTCTTCCACGTCCAGCCCTGGGTCGACGGTCCCACGTCATTGCCGCCATTGAACTCGTTGACCATGGCCGCCACGTTGGCGCCGCTCGGGCCGTTCGTGCCGGTCCAGTAGAACAGGCGGTTCGGGATCGTGCCGGTGTGCATCGAGCAGTGGTAGGCGTCGCACAGCGTGAACGCATCGGCCAGCGCGCGCTGGAACGGCACCTCGGCGGTGTCGTAGTACGACATCGACAGCCGGTTCTTGGCCACGGGCCAGCGATTCATGCGCCCGTGGTCCCACGCCGCCTGCCCATCGGGCCAGGTATGCGGGGTGCTGCCCGCGCGCTGCGCGTTGCCCAGCGTGGCGTCAAGCCGATAGGGCGTGATCGTGTTGTTCGTGGCGTCGGTCTGGAAGAACGCGTTCTTGCCGTTCGCCAGAGGGATCGCGAAGCGGTCGCCGTAGCCGCGCACGCCCTTGAACGTGCCGAAATAGCTGTCGAAGGAGCGGTTCTCGAGCATCAGCAGCACCACGTGCTTGACGTCCTGGATCGTGCCAGTGGCGTTGTTCGCCTCGATGGCCAGGGCGCGGCGGATGCTGGGCGGGAACGATGCGAGCGTGGCAGCCGCAGCCGCGGTGCCGAGCGTGTTGCGCAGGAAGCTGCGCTTGGACGGGTTGAATGTCATGCCGGGTCGGTGTCGGTTGGATGGGGAGGGCGCGGGCGGCGCGGGGTTAGCGGTCAGGGAGCGGGCGCGCAGTGCGCCGTGGTGCAGGCAGCGGGCGTGGTGCCGGGGCCGCCGTTGCCACCGTCGCCGCCACCCGGGGCGGGCGGCGGGGTGTTGTTGTCGTCGCCGCCGCAGGCGCTCAACAGCAGGGCCAGACACAGTGCACCGGCACCGAGCACCGGCCTGTATATGCGCGAATGAACAGGTTTTGTGGTTGTCATGGGTTCTAGGTCAGAGAAGTTCAGGTGACGGATCGGGTCGCAATCGCCCGCATTCCGTACGGATTCCACGCCGCCTTTGTCTGCCAATGTCTTGATGGACAAGGATCACCCTACTCAGGTGGGGTGCCGGTGGGCGAGACGTGGAGTCTGTCTTCTTGATATGTCAATGATGTGACCAAATCCATACGAAGCGACCGTTTGAAAGTAAAGACATTTCAAATGAATGTCACTTTTTGGGGGTGGAGGCAGGTGGCGGGGAGGGCATTTACTGGCATTCGTCGGGGACTTGAACGCCAACGGTGATACCGTGATGCGATTACCGTGGGCGTGCAGAACGGTCTCGATATCTTCACCGCGGCGGCGCAGCCGAAGAGCTATGTGTCGCTCGATGGCGCCGATCATCTGTTGCAGGACCGGGCGTCGGCGGCCTACGCGGCGAACCTGATTGAAGCGTGGTCGCAGCGCTATCTGCCGGCTGGCGATCGAACCTCACTACCGGAGACACCATGACCTCCCTTTCATCCTCCCGCCGACAGGCATTCCGAAAACAGGTGGCGGCGAAACAGGCGCTGCTGGTGCCCGGCGCGTTCAACGCCATGAGTGCGCGCGTGATCGAGGACCTGGGCTTCCAGGCGGTCTACCTGACCGGCGCGGGCGTCACCAACATGTCATTCGGCCTGCCTGACCTTGGCTTCATCGGCCTGAGCGACATCGCCGAACATACCGCGCGCATCCGGGATGCCGTGGCGTTGCCGATGATCGTCGATGCCGATACAGGGTTTGGCAACGCACTGAATGTTCAGCACGCGGTGCGTACGCTCGAGCGCGCCGGGGCGGATGCGATCCAGCTCGAGGATCAGGTGATGCCCAAGAAATGCGGGCATTTCGCGGGCAAGCACGTCGTCAGCACGAGCGAGATGGTCGCCAAGATCCGCGCGGCGGCCGACGCCCGGCAGGATGACGCGTTCCAGATCATCGCCCGTACGGACGCTGCGGCGGTGCACGGCATCGAGGACGCCATCGACCGGGGGCACCGCTTTGCGGAGGCGGGCGCCGATATCCTGTTTCTCGAGGCGATTGAAGACTTGCCCGACATCGAGCGCCTGCCCGGACTCTTCCAGATTCCGTTGCTGATCAATATCGTCATCGGCGGCAAGACGCCCGTTCAGGATCGAGACGCGCTTCAGCGGCTCGGCTACGGGCTGGTCCTCTACGCGAACGCGGCGCTGCAGGGCGCGGTACGCGGCATGCAGCAGGCACTGGGCCAGTTGCAGTCGAACGGCCAGATGAACGAGGACCCCGCGATCGTGGCACCGTTCAGCGAGCGCCAGCGCCTGGTCAGGAAGCCGCTCTACGACGAGCTTGACGCCCGGTACAAGAGCGACGACTGAGCACGGGAGCCATCATGAGAACCGCCTTGCTCGTGCTCGACCTGATCAATGACATTGTGGATGCCCAAGGCAAGCTTGCCGGCGGCGGCACCGCAGCCCATGCGCGTTCGCAAGACCTGCTGCGCAACGTCGGTGGAGTCCACCGCGCGCGACGCGCATGACCGGGACTATCAGGTCATCGTCATCCAGGACGCCTGCGCGGCGCGCAGCGACGAAGACCACGGCCACGGGCTGAAGATGGGCTGCGCCACGGGCAGGCCGTGGCGCCGTGAAATCGAAAGACAAGGAGACAGACGATGCGTGTCATGGTGTTGGTGAAAGCGACCGAAGACAGCGAAAGGGGCGACCTGCCCAAAACCGAGATGTTCGAGGCGATGCACAGGTTCAACGAGGAGCTGGCAAAGGCCGGCATCCTGCGCGCGGCCGATGGCCTCAAGCCCTCGTCGCAGGGCAGGCGTGTGGCGTTCGATGGTGCCGGTCGTACGGTCATCGACGGACCGTTCGCCCAGACCCGTGAACTGGTGGCCGGCTTCTGGCTCTGGGAAGTCAAGGACATGGACGAAGCCGTCGCCTGGGTGAAACGCTGCCCCAACCCCATGCCAGGGCCGAGCGAGATCGAAATCCGGCCGCTGTACGAGATGTCGGATTTCGAATGAGGGGCTGAGTGCGGCTGCCTACCAGGCCTGGACGCCCAGCTTCACGCCCAGGCCAACCAGCAACACGCCAACGATCCAGCGCTGGGCGGTGAGCAGGCCCGGACGGCCGGCCATCGCCGTGGCCGCACTTCCCGAAGCAATCGCCACGCAGGCATTCACCGAGGCAAAGGCGGCCGTGAGCGCCAATCCCAGCGTGAGCGATTGCCTCAGCACGTCGCCGGCCTGGTAGTCGATGAATTGCGGCAGCACGGAGATGAAGACCAGGGCGAGCTTGGGGTTGAGCAGGCTGGTCACGGCCCCCATCGCCAGCAGCCTGCGTGTCGGCTGCGCATCCGCCTGCGCCACCTGGAGCGGGGAACGGCCGCCGGGGCGCAGGATCYGCCACGCCATGTAGAGCAAATAGCCGCTGCCGAACAGCGTCAGCAGGCGCGCGGCGCCGGGTATCGCCAGGAACAGCGCGCTGATGCCAAAGGCCGCGCCGAACATGTACGAGAGATAACCGAGCATGACGCCCGCCAGCGAGATCAGGCCCGCCCGGGTGCCTTGCGAAAYCGAGCGCGCCATCACATAGACCATGTTCGGCCCCGGGGTCACGGCGAGCAGCCCGCCCACCACCAGGAAATCCACCATTGCTTTCATGTCTGCCACCGTCCGAGAGATGAAGACAGTGTCGGGGGGACCGATCCCTAAGTAAAACGGAATATACTGAAGCGATTCATCAGATTATCTGAATCGCATGCGCAAGCTCGACCTCGATGTGCTGGAAATGATCGTTGCCGTGGCGGATGCGGGCTCCTTCGCTCGCGCGGCGGAGGCGCTGCACCGCTCGCCCTCGGCCGTCAGCATGCAGATCAAGGCGATCGAGGATGTCCTGGGCAAGCCGCTGTTCGTGCGGAATACCCGCAACGTCGCGCTGACCGACGACGGCCGGATGCTCACCGACTACGGCCGGCAGATGCTGGCCCTGCGCGAGGAGGCCTGGTCGGCGGTGGTGCGGCCGGAGATTCGCGGCCGCGTGACGATTGGCGTGCCGGACGACTACGCGTCGTCCCTGCTGCCTTCCGTCCTGCGCAAGTTCGCAGCCGCCCATCCGCGCGTGGAGATCCGCGTCATCGGCATGCCCAGCCACGCGYTGGTTCCCCTCCTGAAGGACAACACGCTCGACCTCGCCTGCATGACCAGGTCGCGTGGCGTGAGCGGCGAGTTCCTCCGATATGAGCCGATGGACTGGGTGGCCGCGCGAGGGGCAACCCAGATCTGGAAGGAGCGGCCATTGCCGATCGCCGTCTTTCCGCAGGGCAGCGCGGGGCGCGCCAGCGCCATCCACGCGCTGCAGCAGGCCGGYATCCCGTTTCGCATGTCCTACGAGAGCCCGAGCCTGCTTGGCCTGATCAGCATGGTCGACGCCGGCCTGGCCGTCGCCCCGCTCGCCCGTTGCAGCATCCCGGCGCAGCTAGATGCCCTCGGGGCGGCGGAAGGGCTGCCGGAACTGCCGCCGCTCGAAGTGATCCTCGCCCGAAGCGCCGGCTCCGCCCGCCCGCCATGCGATTTCCTGGCCGAACAGTTGCTGGCTAATTTGAAGGGGTGAGGGGTCTKGAAMGCGTAATCACTCAGCTAAAAGCTATCTATAAGACACGTCGCGTTGACTGTCYGGTTGTCATAAGCGCCGTTTCCGGGTCACATGTTTTCGCTGCATAGCGGGCGTGCCGCCGCGCGGAAACTGTTATGAATCTGCCATGAAGCGCACCACCTCGATTCCGCAACCGGCCGATGCCGGACTCCTGTCCGGCGACGCGGCCCATCCCGCTGACGGCGAGGACCGCAATTTCGTGACGGCGCTGGCGCGCGGGCTGGAGCTGCTGCGCGCGTTCGGCCCGAATGACGATTTCCTCGGCAATGCGGAGCTGTCGCGCCGGACCGGCATTCCGCGCCCCACGGTGTCGCGGCTGACCTACACGCTGGCGAGTCTCGGCTATCTGGTCTATGTGGAGGGACAGGAGAAGTACCGCATCGGGCAGGGCGCGATGCTGCCCGGACAGCGTTACCTTTCCGGCGCAGGCATCCGTGACATTGCCCAGCCGCTGATGCAGTCGCTGGCCTTCGCGACCGACTGCACCGTGGCGCTGGCGGCCCCGGACCGCCACGACATGCTGTACCTGGAAGTCTGCCAGCCGCGCGGCGCGCTGGTTATGCGCCTGACGCCGGGCTCGCGGCTGCCCATGGCCACGTCCGCCATCGGGCGTGCGTGGCTGGCCGGGCTGGCCCCGGCACGCCGCACGGCGGTGCTGGCGGAACTGGAGCGGCACCACGGCCCGCGCTGGCCGGGTCTGCGCGCCAAGCTGGATCGCGCCTTGCGCGACCACGCGCGGCGCGGCTTCTGCCTGGCCCATGCGGAGTGGGACCGCACGGTCAGCGGCGTGGCCGCGCCGGTGCGCCTGCAGGATGGCGCGGAGGTACTGTCGATCAATATCGGCGGGGCGTCCACGCGTCTTTCGCCCGAAATTCTCGAAACCAATCTCGGCCCGCGCATCCGCGAACTGGCCGATACGCTGGCCGCACGGCTCTGGCAGGCGGCCTGACGACCGAACACGCGAACGCTCGAACATTCGAACACCAAGAGGAGACAAGCATGGAGATTCGTAACAAGACCGTCATCGTGACGGGCGGCGGCACGGGCATCGGCCGGGCGCTGGTGCTGGCGTTCGCACAGGCCGGCGCGCGCGGCGTGGCCGTGGCGGACATCGACCACGCCGGCGCTGCCCAGGTGGCCGCCGAGGCCGCGGCGGCGGCGCCCGACTGCCAGATCTTCGCCCAGCGCGTGGATGTGGCCGATGCGGCCGCCGTGCAGGGGCTTGTCGATACGGCCACGGAGCGCTTTGGTCAGGTAGACATCTTCTGCTCGAACGCCGGCATCATCCTGCGCAAGGGGCTGGACGCCACTGACGCCGAATGGCAGCGCATCTGGGAGATCAACGTCATGGCCCATATCCACGCGGCCAAGGCGGTACTGCCGCAGATGCTCGAGCGCGGCGAGGGCTACTTCGTCAACACGGTGTCGGCGGCGGGTTTGCTGTCGCAGATCGGCTCGGCGCCCTATGCGGTGACCAAGCACGCGGCCATCGGCTTTGCGGAATGGCTGTCGATTACCTATGGAGAGCAGGGCATCCGGGTCAGCTGCATCTGCCCGCAGGGCGTGCAGACCAAAATGCTGTTTGGCGAGGGCGGCGAGCGCAAGGGCTTCCTGCAGGCAGGTTCCGTCACGCCGGAGCATGTTGCCGAGAAGACGCTCGAAGGCGTGGCCAATGAGAGTTTCCTGATTTTGCCGCACCCGGAGGTGCTCGAGTACTACCGCCGCAAGGGCCAGGATTACGACCGCTGGCTGCGCGGCATGCGCCGCCTGCACGACCAGGTGTCTAAGGAATTCGGAAATATCGCCGTATAAGATGACAGGCGGCAGAAGATCGCCGCCCATCCCAAAAAAAGACAAGACAATCAGGAGACAACTTCATGCGAGTACGTGTATACCCGCGCCGCCGCTTTATGGCCGCCATGGCCACGATGGCGGGCGTGGCAGTGACGGCGGCGTTCTCCGCGGTGCCGGGGGCGGCCCAGGCCCAGGCCCAGAACTATCCGAACAAGCCGATCCGCATGGTGGTGGGATTTCCGAGCGGTGGCGCGCCGGACATCCTCGCGCGGATTTTTTCCGAGAAGATCTCCCCGTCGTGGGGCCAGCCCGTGGTGGTGGACAACAAGCCCGGCGCGGGCGGCAACATCGGCGGCGAGGCCGTGGCCCATGCGGCGCCGGACGGCTACACGCTGGCGCTCGGCACTGTCGGCACGCACTCGATCAACGGCGCGCTGTACAGCAAGATGCCGTACGACATGGTCAAGGACTTCGCGCCGGTGATCCTGCTGGCGTCCACGCCCAATGTGCTGGTGGTCAATCCGTCCGTGCCGGCCAAGAACGTGCAGGAGCTGATTGCGCTGGCCAAGTCCAAGCCCGGCGCGCTGCAGTTCGGCACGCCCGGTGTCGGCACGTCACTGCACGTGGCCGGGGAACTGTTCAACACGATGGCGCAAGTCAAGATCACCCACGTGCCGTACAAGGGCCGGGCGATGGCCATCCCGGACCTGCTGGGCGGACACATTCCCATGATGTTTGACAACCTGCCCTCGGCGCTGCCGGTGGTGAAGGAGGGCAAGCTGCGCGCGCTCGGCGTGACCAGCGCCAAGCGCTCGCCGTCCGCGCCGGACATCCCCACCATTGCCGAGCAGGGCCTGCCCGGCTACGAGGCCGAGTCCTGGTTCGCCGTCTTCGCGCCAGCCAACACGCCCAAGGACGTGGTGGCCAAGCTCAACACCGAGCTGAACCGCATCTTCAAGCTGCCCGACGTGCAGGCCAAGCTGAAGACGCTGGGGCTCGATCCCGTGCTCGGMACGCCCGAGGCGCTGGCCACGTACCAGCGTAGCGAAATCGCCAAATGGGCCAAGGTGGTGAAGGACTCGGGCGCCAAGGCGGAGTAAGGCGCGGCGCTACATGGCGGGCGGGCGCGCCCCGCCATACCCCTGCTGGCGGAAGCGGTAGCCCACCTTGGGCACCGCCGCCACGCAGTTGTCGAGGCCGAGCGGGTGCAACGCCCGCCGCAACCGCGACACCAGCTGCGTGAGGCAATTCTCATCGACCATCGCCTCGGCGCCCCACACCGCCTCGATAATCTGCTGCCGCGACATCACGGTGTCGCGGTGCTCGATCAAGGCGGCCAGCAGGCGTAACTCAAAGCGCGTGACCTTGGCGACCACCCCGCCGTAGGAAATGACGCCCTGTGTCTCATCGACATGGAGGTCGTCCTCCGTGGCCGGCAAGGGCTGGGTGGCGGGCGGCATGCCCAGCCGGGCCAGCACATGCGCCAGGCCGCGCGCCTGTTCGAGTTCCGCACGGGCCTGGCCGGCGGGATCGGGCGCCAGCACGGTGTTCGGCACCGGGATGAAACGGTAGCCCTCGCGCGGCACGGTCACGATGTGCCCGTCCAGACCGACGGCGCTCAGTGCCTTGCGCAGCCGGTAGACCAGTTGCACGAGGTAAAGCTCGTCCACCAGTTCGGCACGCTTGCCCCAGACGCCATTCAGTAAATAATCCTTCGGCTTAACCGCTGGTTTTTCCTCTACCAATAACCGCAGCAATCGCTTTTGCTGGCCGGTTATCGTTGTCTCCACGCCGCCGCGAATCACGCGGTCATTGTCCCAGTCAAAAAATACCGAATCGCCATTACGGATCATTTCGCAACCCTCATGTCGTCTGCGATGGACGACAAGCGTACGGGCGCGATTCACCGGCTCCCATGGAAGATATTTTCGCGGCGATGTGCCCCGAGCGGGTGACGCCATCGCACCGGGCACGCGCAATATCACACGGGGTTGAAACAATGCGGCCGGACGCGCAATGGTTGTCGTCATTCTTTTCAGGAATTCACGTTGTCCACGCGGCGTAACCCAGCGCCGCGCGCGAACTCTCTAACATCGCGCGTTCCCGCTTATGGCGACGATCATAACCCATTCGGGTCCGGCATCCTTGTGCGTCCGCACACTCAAAACTGCCAGTGCATAACCGGATGGATTCCCGGAAATCCACGTCATCCATTTTTTTGGCGTAGAAACATGATTCTTCGCATCGATTTTTTTTATAGCCTGCGATTAATCCTGACACAGAATATTCCATCCCCATTCCATGTCATTAAGTCTGGCCCGAGAGAAAGATGGCATGGCCGCCTGGCGAGGGTTTTGTCAACGCGAAGGGAACCGGCGGCATTCATCCAATTCTGCAAGGACAGATAGTCATGGCAAAAGTATCGGACAACAGCACCCCGGGCCAGCAAGGGCGGACAGGATTCGCATCCACGGGATATCGGAATGGGGCTCCCGATGAGCAGGCGCCGCCGAAAACGCCGCTGTCGCGCTTCAAGGGCCGCAGGCAAGCATTGAAGGGCGGGCGCGCCGGCAGTGCGCTGGTGTACAACGGCGACCCTGGCGATCCCGCCAAGCCGCAATCGGTAGGTGCCACGGAGCGCACTTACCAGCAAAACAAGTTCGATCCGGCCACGGAGACCGAGGACTATTCGTACACGGCGACGCGCGTGGTCAAGCGTGTCTACAACACCTACGGGGCCGTGCCCCAAGGCAGGAAGGTGTTTGGGTATTTCACGGATTGGTCGCAGTACGACGGTCGCCTCGAGGGCAACTTCAACAATGCATCGGCCGGGCGCGGCCTGGACATGATGCTGGTGAACGCGGCCGCCTACGACAAGATCATCATCGGCTTCGCCGGCATCGTCGGCGACAAGGGCGAGAAGCAGTACGTGATCGACAACGCCGCCGTGGACTTCGGCAAGAARCTGCACGAAGCCACCTTCGTTGATCCCTGGGGCGATGTGGCGTCGTTCCTGAACGTGGGGTTCACCAGCTGGGTCAGCAATGACTACCAGGATCTCTTCATCCAGAGCAAGGCCCAGGGCGTGCTCGGCGGCCTGAAAAAGCTGAAGGACAAGAACCCCAACCTGAAGTTGTCGCTCAGTCTGGGCGGCTGGACGATGAGCGAGGCGTTCCACGCAGTGGCGGCGAATCCGAGCCAGCGCAAGACGCTGATCGACAGCCTGGCGTTCATCGTCCAGCGTTTTCCGATGTTCACCGAGATCGACCTGGACTGGGAGTATCCGGGCAACGCGGGCGCCGGCAATCCGCACGGCCCCGAGGACGCTGGCAACTTCCAGACGCTGGTGCGCGAACTCAAGCAGCGCCTGCCAAGCATCCGGGTCAGCATTGCCGCGGGCGCGTCCATGTCGACGCTGCTGACGTCCGATATCAAGGGGATGATCGCGTCGGGCGTGGAAGGCATCAACCTGATGACCTACGATTACTTCGGCACGCCGTGGGCGCCCAAGCTCGCCCATCATTCGAACTTGTTCGATGTCGATCCGGCGGACCCCGAAGGCCACAGCATTGACCGTGCCGTGAAGTACCTGCTCGGACAGGGCGTGCCGTCGACCAATATCAACATTGGCTTCGCCGCCTACAGCCGTAGCGGGCGCAACGCCGTGATCGACAGCTGGTCGCCGCTGCAGGGTACGTACAACCCGGGCTCCGGCACCACCACCGGCACGTTCGAGTCGGGCACCACGGAATTCTTCGACCTGCTCTACAACTACCTCGACCTGGAGCACCAGACCGGCATCAACGGCTTCAACGTCTATACGGACGAGGTGGCCGACGCGGACTATCTGTACAGCCCGGAGAGCGGCCTGTTCCTSTCCGTCGATACCCCGCGCTCGGTGTACGCCAAGGGCGAGTACGTGCGCAAGCACAACCTCGGCGGCCTGTTCACGTGGACCATCGACATGGACAGCGGCGTGCTGGTCAACGCCGCGCGTGAGGGGTTGGGCGCACCCGTGCAGACGCGCGTCGTCGACATGGACCCGTTCTACTTCTCCGGTATCAACGTGCAGGACGGCGGCAGGGCGCCGGTAGCGGTGATCGACGGCCCCACGGAGGCGTTCGAGGGCGACGACGTGGAATTCACGGCGCTGCGTTCGGTGGGCTCTGACCTGACGTACAGCTGGAGCGCGCCGGGCCTGACCTTCATCGACGACAAGACCACGTCGACGGTGGGTGGCCTGCTGCCCACCGTGGCCCGTTCGTACACCATCACGCTGACCGTGCGTGACGGGAGCAACCGCACCAGCACGGCGACACAGACGCTGAAGGTCAAGGCGCGCACCGCGGCGCCGCCCACGTCGCGCATTTCGGTGGTGCTGGAGGCCGGCACGCCCTTCGCGCTCTCCGGGGAAGCGTCGTTCGATCCCGACAACGATCCGCTGACCTACCTCTGGGACGCGCCGGGCCTGCCGTTCTCCGGGAGTACCGAGGAGCTGGTGGAGGGTACGGCACCGTCGGTGGACGAGCAGACCGACTACTGGGTCAAGCTGACCGTGAACGATGGCACGCAGACCGACCAGAGCGCGATCTTCCTCTCCGTGGTGCCTGGCGAGACGCCGTCCGGCGGGGTGGTGGCCAAGATCACGGGTCGCTTGCAGGTGGAGGCGGGCGCGCCGATTTCGCTGTCGGCCGTCGACTCGACCGGCCCCGCGCCGCTGCTGTATGCGTGGGACGCGAACGGCCTGTCGTTCGATGGCGCCGACACGATCTCCGTGACCGGGAACGCGCCGATCGTCGACCGCGACACCACCATCCAGGTGACGGTGACGGTGACTGGCGCGGGCGGCAGCGGCGACCGGGACTCGGATACCGTGGAACTCCTGGTGCTGGCCGGCGGCAGTAGCGGCGACGAGGGCACGTGGCGTCCCGAGGGCTATCCGGGCGATGCCATCGTGACCAACAACTACCAGGGCCAGGGGCTGCATCAGTACAAGGCCAAGTGGTGGGCGGGCGCCGATCAGGAGCCGGGCGATCCTGACGTGACGACCACCCATGCGGAGGGCGACGCCAAGGTCTGGTACGACATGGGACCGGTCTGACAAACCGGGAAGACGGCCGGGTGAAGACCCGGTAGCGGTTCCGGGTGGCGGGTCATCGGCAGGATGACGCCCACCCGGTTTTTTGTTTCGGGCTACCTGATGTGGGGCGAGGCGCCATGGCCAGACTGCGGCGGCGGCGGAGGTGGTGGGTGGGATGGAGCCGGTGGGCGTGCGCGGCATGCCTCCTGGCGCTCTCCGGCTGCACGATGATCTGCATCCGTGGCGACCACAACCGCGTGCAGGATGCCGGCGGGCACGGCAAGATCATGCTGCCCGACCTTCGGCACGATGACAGCCCGACCCGCCATCAACCTGACGGTCAGGCGCGCCATCGTGAGGGCGGCCGGGGGCCCTAGGCTATCGCCTACGCGTCGGGTTCCGGCGGTTCCGGGCGGGCAACCGCGGGTCGCGCGTCGTCCTGGCTGCGCAGGCGGCTCAGGCTGATGGCGGCGCCGATGGCGGCGACTGCCGCGGCCACGCACAGCGCGCCGCGCGCGGCGCCGGTCGGATCGAGCCCGAACAGCAGCGCCACCACGGCCGTGCCGGTGGTCTGTCCCAGCAGTCGCGTTGTAGCTTGCGCGCCGCTCGCGCCGCCGCTGCGCTCGGGCGGCGTGGCGGTGATCATCGCGCGATTGTTCGGCGACTGGAAGAACCCGAAGCCGATGCCGCAGAGCGCCGTGCGCCAGGCGATGTCGAGGCTGGAGGCATCCTTGCCGARCAGGGCCAGTCCGATCAGGCCGCCGGACAGGCAGATCAGGCCGGCACCGGCCAGGATCGACGCCGGATACCGCTCGGAGAGGCGTCCCGATACCAGCGCCATCGCGGCCACCATCAGCGGCCAGGGCGTGATCAGCAGTCCGGTCTCCTGGAGACTGCGTGCAAGCTGGTATTCCAGATAGAACGGCAGCGACACAAACGCCAGCATCTGGGTCATGAACGAGCAGAACGACGTGCCCACCGCCAGCGTGAAGGCCCGGCTGGCGAACAGGTCCACCGGCACGAGCGGCGCGAGGCGCCCGCGCTGGCGCCGCACCAGCAGCCAGCCGAGCCCGATCGCCGCGACCAGGCCCGCCGCGCCGGCCAGCCGCAGCGGGGCATGCCCGAGCGCGTCCACGCCCAGCACAAACATCCCGAACACGATGGCTGACAGCACGGCGCTGGGGTAGTCGAATTCGCGCGGCTGGGCGGGCGTCTCCGGCAGCGCGGTACGCGAGATCGCCAGCGCGGCGAACGCCACGGGAATATTCACGGCGAACAGCCATGGCCAGCTGCCCACGGCGAGGATCAGCGCGCCGAGCGACGGGCCCACCGCAATCGTCACCCCCACGACCAGCGCGTTGAGCCCGATACCGCGCCCGAGCTTGGTCGGCGGGTAGATGAACCGTACCAGCGCGGTGTTCACACTCATGATGCCGGCGCCGCCAATGCCCTGCAGCACCCGCGCCGCCACCAGCATCGGCAGGTTGGTGGCCAGTGCGCAGAGCACCGAGCCGACCAGGAAGGTGGCCAGCCCGACCCGGTACACGCGCTTGTAGCCGAGGATGTCGCCCAGCGACGACAGCGGCAGCAGGCAGACGGTGACCGTGAGCTGGTAGGCGTTGACGACCCAGATGGTCCGGGCGGGATCGGAATCGAGCGCCCGCGAGATGGACGGCAGCGCGATATTGGCGATGGAGCCGTCCAGCACGGCCATGATCAGGCCGCAGAAAACCGTGAGGATGGCCCAGGTGCGCTGGGGCTGGGGAAGACCTTGATCGGGCGGCATGAAAGGGGGGCGACTGGCGTATTCGTGCCGCGCCCCGGCCCCGGGGGAACCGGACCGGCGCGGCCGCGCCATTATCGTCCGGTGCCGCCGTCCCCGCAAATCGCGCTTTTGTGGTAGGCGCGGGTGGCCTCAGACCTGCGGCGCGGTGTCGCCCTCGGCATAGTGCTGCACCACGGTATGGAGCTGGTCGGCGAGGCCAGCCACCTCGGGCGTCCACGTGGCAGCGGCCTCGCACAGGTGTTCGACGTTTCGGCACACGCCCACGATATCGTGGGCCTGGACGATCTGGAACGCGCCCGCCGACCGGTGCGCCCAGTGCCGCAACCCGGCGGGGTCGTGCGCGGCGATGATCCGGGTGAGGTCGGGCAGATCGGTCTGCAGGTGTTCGCGCAGCAGCGACTGGTAGCGCGAGATGTCGGCGGGCGGCAGCACGGGCGGGGCCGGTGGCGCGGCCGGTGCCGAGGGGAGCGGCATCGCGAACGTCCGCAGCACCTGTTCCATCTCCCGCAGCGAGGCAGGTTTGCCGATATGGCCAGCGAAGCCCAGCGTATCCCAATCCACGGCCTGTCCGGTCTGGGTCACGGCGCTGAAGGCGAGCACGGGCAGGGCGGGCCGCGTGCGCCGCAGGGACTCGAGCAGCGCGTAGCCATCCATCACCGGCATGTGGATGTCGGTCAGCACGAGGTCGGGCTCGGCGGACATCTGCTCCAGCATCGCCAGCGCCTGACGCCCGTCGCCCACCACCACCGGATGCCAGCCCAGCGTCTGCAACTGTTCGGCGACCAGCGTCTGGTTCAGCGCGTTGTCCTCCACGACCAGGATCGTCCGGCCCGGGGCGGGGTTGTCATCGTTGGCGAGGGCTGCCGAGGCTTCGTCCTCTGCATTGTCGGCGTCGCCCTCATCCTCGCCGGAATCGCCCAGCGCCGCCTCGATGGCTGCGAAGATCGCGCTGTGGCTGTAAACCATCGCCTCATGCACGCCCGGTGCACGGCGCGCGGGACGATCAGGACCGTTGCGCGTGAGCCACGCCACGCCGGCAGGGCGGATCTCGCGCAGGGCCGCGAGCTCCGGCAGGCCGTAGTCCCCGGTTGCGACCAGTACATGGGGCCGGTTCCCGCGCAGGTATGCCAGCGCGCCGCCCAGGGTGTACGCGACATGGGTTTGCCATCCGGCCGATTGCAGCCAGGCGTCGATGGCCTCGCCGGACTCGGCTTCYTGGCACAGGACCATGGCGCGGCCGCCCGGCGCGGGCGGGGGCTGGGCGGCCCAGCCGGCGGCCCGTTCGAGCGGAATCGCCACGGTGAACGCCGTGCCGACGCCCTCCACGCTCTCCACGGCGATGCGGCCGTCCATCAGTTCGCAAAGCCGGGCGCAGATGGACAGCCCGAGGCCCGTCCCGCCATGGCGGCTGGTCGCTCCGGCGTCCCCTTGCACGAATGGCTGGAACACCCGCGCGACCAGTTCGGGCGGCATGCCGACGCCGGAATCCAGCACGCGGCACACCAGCGTCGTCCTGCCCCGGGGATCGGTGCTGACCTCGGCGGCCAGCGTGATCTTGCCGCAGGACGTGAACTTGAACGCGTTGCTGAGCAGGTTGTTGGCGATCTGCGCCAGCCGGGTCCGATCGCCCACGAGCACGRTATCGAGCGACGGCATCAGGTTGGCATGGAAGCGGATCGGCCGGTCCGCCGCCAGCGGGGCGAAGGCCAGCGCCACGCTTTCCAGTTCGTCGATGGGCCGGAACGGCGCTGCGGCCAGCGTCATCTCGCCGGCGTCGATCTTGGAGAAATCGAGGATGTCGTTGACGATGCGCCGCAAGCCCTCCGACGCCGCGTTCAGCGCGCGCAGGCGCGGCGCGTGGGCTTCCAGGCCCTCGTCGCGCGCCAGCAGTTCGAGGTTGCCGAGCAGCGCATTCAGCGGCGTGCGGATCTCGTGGCTCATCGACGCGAAGAAGTTCGAGCGGGCCCGCATCATCGCCTCGGAGGTCTGCTGTGCCGCGCGCAGTTCGTGCTCGATCTGCTGTTGCGCCGTCACGTCCTGAATCGCACAGAACAGCACGTCCTCCTCCTGATACCGGGCGCGCGCGTGCGTGATCTGGAGGAACTGCTGTGCTTCGTCGTGCGGCTTGGGGGCGTCGTCCGGCTCCCGGGCGGGTACCACCACCTGCGCGACCGACACGATATCGCCCGGCGTGTCACGGCGTGCGCCATGCCGCAGCGCCTGCACCACGTGCGCGGGCAGCCGGCCGCCCTTGTTCAGGCTCAACAGCGAATCGGCGACCTGATTCGACGTCAGCACCACGTCGTCCTGGAGCCGGACGATGCACAGCCCGATCGGCGTGGCGCTGACCAGGATATGGTTGATCGTCTCGCTCTCCAGCGCACGGGCGGCTTCCGCGTGGCTGCGGCGCAGCAGGTGAACATCCCAATATCGCGCCGTCACGACAATGGCAGCGATCAGCAGCGCCCCGATCAGACCGATCAGCCCCAGCGCCTGCGCCACGGCGCTGAACAGGAGGCCGTACGAGAGCAGATAGACCAGCGCGCCGAAGCCGTGACCCAGCGGCTGGATCAGCACCATACCGGCGCGGGTAAAGGCAAAGGCGTCGGACGAGCGATCGCGCGCGTCAGTCAAGATGCGCCGAACCACCGCCGGCGGGGCGGGCGGGGACGGCGGTGACACGTCGATCTGCGCCTGCGCGTGGTTCACCAGCATCAAGGTGGCGGGGTCGCTGGGCCGCTGCAACTGGGCAAGGAAAGCGCCCACCGGGACGCTCGCGGCGACGAAGGCGACGGGTCGTTCCCCGTCGCTAACGGACATGAGGGCCGTCATCGCTGGCAACTGGAGCATGGGGTCGACGGTCGGGCCGATCCAGCGGGGCTCCCCTCGCGTGCCCGGCGCCGGGCCGGCGGGCAAAGCCCGCAGCGCCTCGGCGAAGCTGTCGCGCAACGTCGTCACAAGCCCCGGTTGCAGCGCAAGGGCCGTGGCCGAGGTACTGCCCGGCGACAGGACGATCGCGTAGGCCGCGTCGGCATCGACGATATAGGCCGGGTGATGGAGATCGAGCGCCTGTTGGGTGGTCAGCGCGGCATTGGCTACCTGCTGCAGYTGCCAGAGTCGATCAGGCAGCGCCGCACCCCAGGCGGCGCGCGTCTCGGGGGGAATCAGCAGGGTGTAGCGGCCGTCGGGCGGCGAGGCAATCCCGCTGGCGTGGACCTGCTGGAGCAGCGCCCGGGGCAGGTCGGCATCGGCGTGCGCCGGGTTGGGGGCCGGCCGGTACCGCTGCACATTCACCACGGTCAGGGCGGTGCGCCGCAGGAAGGTCGCCTCGCCCTGCAATTGCAGCGAGATTGCGCTGACATACTGGGCGACATGCCCGCGACGGTAGTCGATCTCCCGCGCCGCCGCCAGCACGGCAAGCAGCACCGCGGAGACGACGACAATGGCGATCAGCAGGCCGATGGTGGTGTAGTAGAGGTGCTGCTGCCGCCGGGCATTGCGCGCGAGCGAGGCGAAGGCCTGGGCGAGCGACTCTTGCGTGCGGTCGAGAATCTGCTGCATGAAGGATCAGATCAACCCGTGCTCGTAGGCATACCGGATGAGGTCCGTGTTGGTCTGGATGCTGAGCTTGCGCATGGCCACGGTCTTCTGGCTCGAGACCGTGCTGACCGAGCGGCCGAGCTTGCTGGCAATCTCGTTGAGCTGCAGCCCCTGCGCGTAGAGCCGCACGATCTCCAGTTCGCGCACGGTCAGTTCGGTGGATGGCGCGGCGGTGCTCGCGGCCTCCAGCACGGCGCGGATGGAGGGGGAAAAGAAATCGCCGCTGGTGGACGTGACCTGGATGCACGCGCGGATCACCTCGTGCGGATCGTCCTCCTTGCTCACGAAGGCGCGCGCGCCGAGTTTCATCGAGCGATGAATGACACCGGTATTGGTCTGGGCGCTGATCACGACGACCGGCGTCTTCGGATGCAGCCGCACCAGCCGGCGCAGCAGGTTGAAGCCGTCCAGCGAGCGGTCGCCGTGGCCCATGCTGAAATCGGTCACGGCGACGTCCGCCGGGGTGTGGCTCAGGGCGCTGGTCAGCTCGCTGCCATTCGTGCATTCGCACGCAATGACAAAGCCAGGCGTGCGCTGGAAGCAGTCTCGCAGGGCTGCCACCACGAGTGGGTGATCATCGGCCAGTGCAACTCGAATGATTCTTCCGGACATGCCTCGATTTCCTCTCGCTGACTGGCAGCGCATTCGGTATAAAACAGTGAAATGACAGCGCGTTGCGTGAAGTGTAGTGCTTTCGCAATGCTTAGGAAAATGCCTGCTGGATATCGATGATGTCTATCTTGAATTTCCGATGAATTAGGACCAGTCCGATATCGATGACGTATCTGCGAAGTCCATGACAATTGCAACAGTGTTGTTGCAATGCCGCGGCGTGGAACGCGATGATCGACCCTTTGCAGATTGTTGACGCCGGCGATTTCAGATTCGGAAAGATAAGATATTTTCGCAATAAATTCGATACGAAGAGAATCGTAATTTGGCGAAAAATTGATTGCATCATCGATTTCTACTCGACGCTGTTCGCAGTCTGGCGTGGGGCTGGAAAGGGGCTGGGATGGTGCTGGCGAAGGGGGCGGTGCCGGGCGGCGCCCGCCAGGGCCCGCCGGGAATACATCTACCGCCATTGGGGTCATTGGCCCGCCATCACGTGCCGGGCAGATTGGTGGCATGCTGTGGCGGCGCTCGCGCAATCCTGGCGCGACGCTCTTCCACGGTGAGGTGTGCCATGGCAAACCGCCCATTCTCCGAGTTTCCCGCCCATGAACGGCAAGACGTCGAGGCCGTGTTCCGGCAAGTCGGTCTTGCGTCACAAGAGTTCGAGATCTCAGACGTCAATGGCACGTCGGCCCGGCAGGTCACCGTGCGAAGGCAGCGCACCGGGGCCGAAAGCGTCTACGACGCCAGCCCCGGCAACGTATGGGTCGAGGAGTTCGAGAGCGATCTCGAGTGCGGCCTGTTCGGCCAGGTCTCGGTCTGACGGCGCTGGCGGTGCATGATCAGGCACCCAGGAGTGCCAGCCTGCCAGCGTCCTGACCGACGCTAGGAYGTGTGCCGCCCGCGTTCCGGCGCGCGGCCGACAATGGCGGCGCCCGCGATCAACTCCTTCAGCAGCGCCAGCGACGACGCGCCGGGCATCCGGCACGGGTCCAGCTCGCCCTGGGCGGAGTAGCGCAGCAGCGTGGCGGCGTTGATCTTGCTCGCGTTGACGCGCCCCATCGACCAGCCCGCGAAGGCCCGCTCGGCGATTTCCTCGTAGTGCAGCAGTACCACGTCGTGGTGGCGCTTGTCCCGGCCAATGCTGAGGTACAGGCGCGAAACCGCCTCGCGGTCGCCTTCGAGCGCCTGCAGGAACACCCCGTTGCCGTGGCAGAGCACCCCGGTAATGCCATGGMGCAGGTTCTGCGCGAGGCTGGTTTCGAGAATATCGTCCAGCATGGCCGGTTCCATCGGCGCGCTGGCGCGGCTGGCGTAGATCAGGCGGACTAGCATCGGCAAATCCTCAGCGGCGATTCAGGTTGAGCAGCGTCAGGAACTCACGGCGCAGCTTGTCGTCCTTGAGGAACGAGCCGCGCATGACGCTGTTGGTCATCTTGGCGTCGGTGTCGCGCACGCCGCGCCAGTGCATGCAGAAATGCTCGGCCTCCATGACGATGGCCAGGCCATCGGGGTTCATCTTCTCCTGGAGCAGATCGGCGATCTGCGCCACCGCTTCCTCCTGGATCTGCGGACGGCACATGATCCATTCGGCCATGCGCGCGTACTTGGACAGGCCGATCAGGTTGGAATGGCGGTTCGGCATCACGCCGACCCAGAGACTGCCGATGATCGGGCACAGGTGGTGCGAGCACGCGCTGCGCACGCGGATCGGGCCCACGATCATCAGTTCGTTGAGCTGCTCGACGTTCGGAAACTCGGTGACCTCCGGCGCCTTGGCGTAGCGGCCCGCGAAAATCTCCTTCAGGTACATCTTGGCCACGCGGCGCGCGGTCTCGCGCGTGTTGTGATCCTGGTCCACGTCGATGACGAGCGTGCGCAGCACCTCTTCCATGCGCGCCTCGACTTCGGCCTGCAACGCGTCCAGCTCGCCGTGCTCGATAAAGCGGGCGATGTTGTCGTTGGCGTGGAAACGCTCGCCGGCGGCTTGCAGGCGGCCCCGGATGCGTTCCGAGACTGGTGTGGAGGCGGGCGCGGGGAGGGAATCCCCGGAATGATCCTTGTGTGGCATGAGCGGGTGCTGGGGCAGTGGTGCGCGGTGCTTCACTATATGGCAGATGGCAGGGCGCCACAACCGGCCCCATCCGCGTGGGCAAACCGGCTAGCGCAGCACGGCCAATGCCGGCAGCAGCGCCAGCGGCATGACAAGGGCGCCAGTCTTCAGGAATGTGCCGGCGCCCACGGCATGGCCCTCACGCCGTAGGGCGGTCAGCCACAGCAGCGTGGCCAGCGAGCCGGTAACGGAGAGGTTCGGGCCCAGATCCACG
Organism: Cupriavidus sp. KB_39; assembly: GCF_052114485.1. Classification (NCBI taxonomy): domain Bacteria; kingdom Pseudomonadati; phylum Pseudomonadota; class Betaproteobacteria; order Burkholderiales; family Burkholderiaceae; genus Cupriavidus; species Cupriavidus sp. KB_39. The sequence goes on along the minus strand of NZ_JBFREV010000001.1, from coordinate 180,719 downwards.
CCGATCAGCACCGCTGCCGTCACGGTGTCCGAGGCGTGGCCGGCCGCCAGCGCCGAGGCCGACAGCAGCCCCGCCGGCAGGTTGTTCACGATATTGCTGATTACGCCCACCATCACSCCGGCCAGCCCGGCACCGAGCAGGCCGGCCGGGCCACCCTGCGCGGACATCGTGGAAAGATCGCGCACCCAGTGCGCCAGCGTATCGACCAGCCCGGTGCGYTCCAGGCCCGCCACCAGCACGAACAGCCCCGCCACCAGCGGCAGCACGCCCCAGGAAACCTCTTTCAGCGCCGGCACCAGCAGGCGGGGCCGCGTGGCGCAGACGGCGGCCAGCGTGGCCAGCCCGCCGAGGCAACTCGGCCAGCCCAGGTCCTGGCCGCGCAGCGAGGCCACCAGCAGCGCCAGCCCGGTACCGACGATGCCGAGCGTGGTCAGCCATGCCTGCGGCGTCAGCGGCGGCACGGGTACGTCTGAATCGATGCGTTCCGCCAGCGCATGGCGCTGCGTCCAGTACAGGACGACGAAGGTCATGACGATGGCGACCACGGACGGCAGTGTGAAGCGTGCGAGCCAGCCCGCCAGCGGCGGCATCCGCTCGCCGAACAGCACGAGATTGGCCGGRTTCGAGATCGGCAGCACGAAGCTCGCCGCGTTGGCGATGAACGCGCAGGCGTAGAGGTAGGGCAGCGGATGCTTGACCCGCGCGGCGCGCGTGGCCGCCAGCACCGCCGGCGTCAGCACCACGGCGGTGGCGTCGTTCGACATGAACACCGTGACCGCCGTGCCGAAGCCGTAGACCAGCAGGAACAGCCGGCGCGCCGAGCCCCGCGCGCCGCGAACGGCCAGCGCGGCCACATGGTCGAACAGGCCGGTCTTGCGGGCCAGTTCCGAGATCAGCATCATCCCGGCCAGGAACAGGTAGACGTCGTTGCCGCGCGCCACGGCGGCCAGCGCCTCGCGCCAGGGCAGCAGGCCCGCCACGCAGAGCAGCAGCGCGCCGGCCATGGCCCAGAAGGCTTCGGGCAGACGGAACGGACGCAGCAGCACGCCGGCGGTGGCCGCCGCGGCCACCGTCCAGATCATCGAGGCATGTTCACCGGGCATGGGAGGGAGCGTGTCGTCGGTTCAGAGCGGCGCGGCGGGGCTGGCCGGGGCAGCGGGCGGCAAACTGGTCGCGGCGGGCGTGGGGCCGGCCGGGCCCGGCGTCACCGGCACGCCGGCATCGGCAGGCAGGTCCGCCACCGCTGGCGGGGGCGGGAAGCCCAGCGCCGCGATGCCGTGCGCGCCGTCCGCGTTCTCGGCATAGGCCCAGTCGCCGTTGAACTTGGCGAGGTCCGCAGGCGGGGGGAAGGGGGCTTCCGGCACGCCGGCCAGCCGGCCTTCCATATAGGCGGCCCAGATCGGCAGCGCCGTGGTGGCGCCGAACTCGTGCCGGCCCAGGCTGTGGTTGTCGTCGAAGCCCATCCACGTCACCGTGACCACGTCGGCCGCATAGCCGGCGAACCAGCCGTCCACGGCATCGTTGGTCGTACCGGTCTTGCCGGCGATGTCGCCGCGCCGCAGGTAGCGCCGCACGCCGTTGCCGGTGCCGGCATCGACYACGCTCTGYARCAGGCTGTCCATCACGAAAGCGTTGCGCGCGGAAATCACTTGCGGCGGTTCCGCACCTGCATCGCCCGTGCCGGCGGTAAACAGCACGTTGCCTTCGCCATCGGTGATCTTGTCGATCAGGTACGGCTCCACGCGATGGCCGTGGTTGGCAAACACGCCATAGGCGGCCGCCAGCCGCAGCGGGGAGGTGCTGCCGGTACCCAGCGCCAGCGGCAGGTAGGGCGGCAGCCGCTTGGTGGCGAAACCGAACTTGCCGGCATGCTCGATGGCGTACGGCACGCCCACGGCCTGCAAGGTGCGGATGGCCGGCAGGTTGCGCGACTCGGCCAGCGCCTGGCGCACCGTGATCGGGCCCACGAAGCGGTTGTCGTCGTTCGACGGCTGCCAGCGCGGATTGTCCAGCGGCGCGTCGTTGATCAGCGTGGCCGGCGAGATGCCGCGCTCCAGCGCCGCGGAATAGATAAAGGGCTTGAAGGTCGAGCCGGGCTGGCGCTGGGCCTGCGTGGCGTGGTTGAAGCGATTGGTGGCGAAGTCCGCGCCGCCGATCATGGCCTCGATGGCGCCGGTGCGGCTGTCCAGMGAGACCAGCGCGGCCTGGGGCAGGGCGGCGTTAGGGGCATCGGCAGGCTTGGCGCCGTGGCGCTTGCCATAGCGCTCCAGGCCGGCCTGCACGGCGTCGTAGGCCAGCGTCTGGCGCATCGACGACACCGTGGTGTAGACATTCAGCCCGCGTGTATAGGCGTCGTCGCCAAAGCGGTCGTGCGCCAGTTGCCGGGCGAGTTCGGCCACGTACTCGGCATGGCCCGCGAAGCGGCCATTGCCGGCGTTGCTGACCACCAGCCGGGCCGCGCGCGCCTCGCGGTATTCATCCTGGTTGATCATGCCGAGCGCCAGCATGCGCCCCAGCACGTACTCCTGCCGCCGCTTGGCGCGCGGGAAGTTGACCACCGGATTCATCGTGGAGGGCGCCTTGGGCAGCCCGGCCAGCATCGCGGACTCCGCCAGCGACAACGCCGCGAGCGGCTTGCCGAAGTAGGTCTGCGCGGCACTGCCAAAGCCGTAGGCGTGCTCGCCCAGGTAGACCTGGTTCATGTACAGCTCGAGGATGCGCGCCTTGGGCAGCGTGCGGTCGATCTGCCAGGCCAGCAGGATCTCGTACCACTTGCGGGACAGCGTTTTCTCGCGCGAGAGGTAGAAATTGCGCGCCACCTGCATGGTGATGGTGGAGGCGCCCTGCGCGTAGCCTTCGCCCAGATTGGCCAGCGCGGCGCGGAACAGGCCCGGCACGTCCACGCCCACATGATGGAAGAACTGGTCGTCCTCGGCGGCGAGCAGTGCATTGGACATGCGCTGCGGCACGTGCTCGATCGGGATGAACTCGCGGTGCTCGGTGCCGAACTCGCCGATCAGCACGTCGTCGCTGGTGTAGACACGCAGCGGCACGTCGGGGCGGTAGTCGCGCAAGGCATCGACATTGGGGAGCTGCCGCAGGCTGATGACCGCGGCAAAACCGGCGAGCAACACGCCGCTCGCTGCCAGCGCCGCGGTGACGGCCGCAGCCTTGACTGCAAATCTTTTCATGGCGCGCATTCTACCGTGCTGCAGGTAGCGGCAACGCCACTCCGGTATCTGAATGATCGGTGGGTGGCACCTTATCCACACGGACGGTCGGTCGTTCGTGTGGATGATGAGGCACTTGTTGCGCGAATTCGCAGAGGGCCTGCCACGTCTCGGGCCGTTCGACGATGGTGAAGTGGTCCACGCCGGGAATGGTCTGGAGCGAAACCGGCCCCGGCCAGGCCGCCATCAGCCGTTCCGAGCACTCGTGCGGGACCACGTCGTCCGTCTCGGCCAGCAGCACCTTGGTGCTCTGCACGACCTTCTTGCAGTGCGAAATCGAGTCGAAATGGTGACGCATGAGCTGGCGCAGCGGCACCAGCGGAAAGCGCTTGCGGACGATTTCCAGCAGCGAGTCGTAGGGGGTGATCAGCTGCAGGCTTTCGAAATCCTGCAGATCGGCGAGCTGGATGGCCACCCCGGTCCCGAGCGAGCGGCCCACCACGTGCACGCGCACGCCGGGAAAGGCGCGGCGGATATGGAGCAGGAACTGGCTGGCATCGGCCACGGCGGCGGCCTCTGAAGGCATGCCGTCAGAATGGCCCAGGCCGCGATAGTCGAATGTGGCGAAGCCCATGCCCGGCGCCAGCCACTTCACGTATTGCAGGGTTTCCAGCACGTCCTCGCCACGGCCCGGCAGGTAGAACAGCAGGTCCCGCACGCCTTCGTGGTCCGCGTGGTAGACGTAGCCCCGGAACAGGCCGCCCGGCACGGTGTGCGAATAGGCGACGATGCCTTCGGGCAGGTCGCGCGGCGGGCGCCGGCGGGCATCGAACAGCAGCTTTTCCTGGTTCACGGCCAGGTAGGTCCAGTAGCAGACAAAGCCGCCGGCGGTCAGCAGCGTGGCGGCGACCGAGCGGCGGAGCAGCGTGGTGAGGCGGGGGGCGTCGAGGGCAGACATGGGGCGATGGGGCAGGCGCGGCGGCAGGTGGCGACGAAGCTACCTGATTTTGAGGGATGAGGGCGTTCGACCGCCAGAGGCGCCGCCGAGTTCTTGTACGATACGCCTCACAAACATGGAAGGAACCTTGGCATGAACGACGAACAGAAGCGCGCGGAAGAAAACGAGGCGATGGAACGCGTGGTCAACGCCACGCGCCAGGTACAGGTGGCGTTTGCCGCGCTGCAGAGCCAGTATCCGCCGCAGGGCAGCGGCAAGCCGTCGAAGATGGCGCTCCAGACCTTCGACGCCGCGCTCCAGGCGCTCGAAGACGCACAGGCCGGCTTCGACGATCTGCTGAACGAACTGCTCGACGGCAACCGCTGACTCCCTGTCACGCGTCATCTACGGTTGCAGCGTGAACCGCTGCTGCCGCACCGAGGCCGAATCCAGGCCGACCTGCACGTTGAAATCGCCCGGCTCGGCCACGTACTCCAGCTTGCCGTTGTAGAAGCGCAGCTTGTCTTCGCCGATCGGGAAGCTCACCACGCGGGACTCGCCSGGCTTGAGCATCACCTTGCGGAAGTCCTTCAGCTCCTTCACCGGCCGCACCACCGAGGCGGTCACGTCCTGAATGTAGAGCTGCACCACGGTCTCGCCTTCGCGCGTGCCGGTATTCTTCACGGTCACGCTGGCGGTGATCTGGCCGTTGCGCGGCAGCGCCTGGCCCGAGAGCGCCACGTCGGAGAGACTGAACGTGGTGTAGCTCAGGCCATAGCCGAACGGATACAGCGGGCCGGATTCCTCCTCGAAGTACTGGGAGGTGTAGTTCGGCGGCTTGCCCGGCGTGAACGGCCGTCCAATGCGCAGGTGGTTGTAGTACGTGGGAATCTGGCCGAGCGAGCGCGGGAACGAGATCGGCAGCTTGCCGGACGGGTTTTCGTCGCCAAACAGCACATCGGCGATGGCGTGGCCGCCCTCGGTGCCCGGATACCAGGCTTCCAGCAGCGCGTCGGCGTTGTCGCGCTCCCAGTTGATGGTCAGCGGGCGGCCGTTCATCAGCACCACCACCAGCGGCTTGCCGGTGGTGCGCAGCGCCCGCAGCAGCGTCTGCTGGCTGCCCGGCAGGGACAGCGTGGTGCGGCTGGAAGCCTCGTGCGACATCCCGCGCGACTCGCCCACGGCCACCACGATGGTATCGGCCTGCCGCGCCGTCTCCACGGCCTCGGCAATCATCTCGCCCGGGGAGCGCTTGTCCTGCACCACCTCGGGGTTATCCCAGTTCAGGAAGTTCAGGTAGCCGACCACGCGTTCGTCGTCGGTCATGTTGGCGCCGCGCGCGTACCTCACCTGGCCGCTTCCGGCCAGCGCGTCGCGCATGCCCTGCAGCAGCGTCACGGACTGGGTGGCCTTGCCTGCCGCCGACCAGCTACCCATGATGTCGATGGGCGCGTCAGCCAGCGGGCCGATCACGGCCACCGTGCCGCCCTTCTTCAGCGGCAGCGTCTGGTTGCGGTTTTCCAGCAGCACGAGCGACTTGCGCGCCGCGGTGCGGGCCTCCGCGCGATGCAGGCGGCTCTCGGCGTTCACGTCGGCCGGGTCCTGTGCCGCCGTGCCGATGCGGCGATACGGGTCCTGGAACAGGCCCATGTCGTACTTGGCGCCCAGCACCTCGCGCACGGCCTCGTCGATCAGCCGCACCGGCACCTCGCCTGTCTTCACGAGGTCGGGCAACTGCTCCAGGTAGCGCGAATCCGCCATGCTCATGTCCACGCCGGCCTCGATGGCGAGGCGGGCGGCCTGGCGGCCGTTGTCGGCCACGCCGTGGCGCAGCAACTCGTCGATGGCACCGTGGTCGCTCACGGTCACGCCCTTGAAGCCCCATTCCTTGCGGAGGAGGTCGCGCAGCAGCCATTTGTTCGACGTGGCCGGCACGCCGTTCACCGAGTTCAGCGCGATCATCACCCCGCCGGCACCCGCATCCAGCCCGGCGCGGTAGGGCGGCAGGTAGTCCTGGTACATACGCTGCGGGCTCATGTCCACGGTGTTGTAATCGCGCCCGCCCTCCACGGCGCCATACAGCGCGAAGTGCTTGACGAAGGCCATCACGCTGTCCGGGTTGGCCGGCGTGGCGCCCTGGAAGCCGCGCACGCTGGCGCGCGCGCATTGGGAGACGAGGTACGGGTCTTCGCCAAAGCCCTCGGAGGTGCGCCCCCAGCGCGGATCGCGGGAGATATCGACCATCGGCGCGAAGGTGGCATCCAGGCCGTCGGCGCTGGCTTCCTTGCCCGAGATGCGCGCGGCCTGCTCGACCACGGCCATGTCCCAGCTCGACGCCAGGCCGAGGCTGATCGGGAACACSGTGCGATGGCCGTGCACSACGTCATAGGCGAAGAAAATGGGAATCTTCAGGCGGCTCTGCTGCGCGGCGGCGTCCTGGAGCGGGCGGTTGTCGGCRCGGGTCACCGAGTTGAAGGTGCCCCCCACGCGGCCGGCGGCGATTTCCTTGATCAACTGCGGCTGCGGCATGTCCTGGCCGATGCTGATGAGCCGCAGCTGGCCGATCTTCTCCTCCAGGGTCATCTTGCCGATCAGGTCGGCGATGAACGCGTTCTTGTCGCCGGCGGCGACCGGTGCGGCGCCGGCCAGCGCCGGCGTACAAACCAGGCTGGCCGCAAGGGCCAGCGTCGAAAGCAATCGCATGTGGTGAGTCTTCCCCAATGAGCCAGGCCCGCAATCATGCCCCGAAGTGCCCTGAAAGTGTGCACAAGGGTGCAGGAAGCGGCGCCGGCCGGCTGTCGTCCAACGTCTGATCGGCACGTCGGGCGAAATCGGTTATTTTTGTGGACTGCGTCGGCAGTTTACCCAAATAGGACGGCAACTTTGCCTCCCGGGCGCTGTCAGCCTGTTTTCGATTCGATTTTTCTGGAGGGATTCGTGGTTCTTGCCGTCTTTGCCGCGTCATTACGTAACAAGATGCAACTTGCCTTGCCGGCCATCGCGCTCGCGGGCGCGTTCGTGGCCAGCACGCCAGCCGCYGCCTTCTCGCTCGACGACGTGACCACCCGCGCCAGATCGATGGCGGACCAGCCYTATGTGGCCCCGGTCAGCAACCTGCCGCCGGCCTTCTCGAAGATGCAGTTTGCCGACTACATCAAGATCCAGCCGAAGATGGATGCGGTGGAGTGGAAGGACCAGCCCACGCCGTACCGGCTGGGCTTCTACCATCAGGGCATGCACTTCAGCACGCCGGTCAAGATCAACGAGATCGTCGGCAGGAACGTGCAGGAGATCCGCTACTCGCCCACCCGTTTCGATTTCGGCGACCTCAAGCTCGACAAGGCCGCGACCAACAACCTCGGCTACGCAGGCTTCCGCGTGCTCTACCCGCTGAACCGGCCAGACAAGCTCGATGAAGTGATGAGCATCCTGGGCGCGAGCTACTTCCGCGTGATCGGCAAGGGCCAGGTCTACGGGCTCTCCGCGCGSGGGCTGGCGATCGATACCGGCCTGCCSGTGGCCGAGGAGTTCCCGGCCTTCCGCGAATTCTGGATCGAGCGGCCTACGGCGCCGGGCAAGCCGCTGGTGTTCTTCGCGTTGATGGATTCCCAGCGYGCCACGGGCGCCTACCGCTTCGAGCTGATGCCGGGCACGGACGCAACGCTGAAGGTCCAGGCGCGCGTGTTCATGCGCGGCGCGGTGACCAAGCTCGGCATTGCGCCGCTGACCAGCATGTTCCTGTTCGGCCCGAACCAGCAGCGCGACGCCAACAACTTCCGCCCGGCGCTGCATGACTCGAACGGGCTCTCCATCCACACCGGCGACGGCGAATGGCTGTGGCGCCCGCTGAACAACCCCAAGCATCTGGCGATCAGCACCTTCCAGGTGAACAACCCGCGTGGGTTTGGCCTGATGCAGCGCGGCCGYGAGTTCTCGGCCTACGAGGACCTCAAGGACCGCTACGACCTGCGCCCGAGCGCGTGGATCGAGCCGCAGGGCGACTGGGGCCGCGGCAAGGTCGAGCTGGTGGAGATTCCCACGCCGGACGAGACCAACGACAACATCGTCGCGTTCTGGACGCCTGACCAGCTGCCGCCGAAGGGCCAGCCGATCAGGGCCGACTACACCATGCACTGGACCATGGACGAGCGCGCGATGGTCGACAAGGACCTCGCMTGGGTCAAGCAGACGCTGCGCAGCGCGGGCGAGATCATGCAGGCCAACCTGATCCGCCATCTGGATGGCAGTCTGGGCTTCGTGGTCGACTTCGAGGGCGGCGCGCTGGCCAAGCTGCCGCCGAACGCGCCGGTGCGCGCGTCGTTCAGCGTCAGCGACAACGCCGAGGTCATCGAGAACATCCTGCAGCCGAACCCGGTGACCAAGGGCTACCGGGTGACGCTGCGGATCAAGGTCAAGGACCCGAAGAAGGTGGTGGAGATGCGCGAGGCGCTGGTTTCCGGCGACAAGGTGCTCAGCGAGACGTGGAGCTACCAACTGCCGCCGGATTCGATGCCGGCCAACTGATCACGGATCGCCGTACGGCGATGCACCCGAGCGGGCCGCCTTAGCGCGGCCCGTTTTTCTTGGGGAGGGGGATGCGCCCGGCGCCTTCCCGCAGCGGCTTGAGCAGGTCCGACAGCCCGTTGTGGTCGAGTTCGTGCATCAGCGCCAGCAGGCGGCCAATCTCGCCGGGCGGGAAGCCCTCGCGCGCGAACCAGTTCAGGTAGTTGCCGGGCAGGTCGGCAATCAGCGTGCCCTTGTGCTTGCCAAACGGCATGGTGCGCGTGACGAGCAGGCGCAGGGCTTYGGCGTCGGGAAGCATGGGCGGCTATCGGTTGGGTCGGGAAAGCGGGCATTGTAGCGCCGCCGCCGGTCACTCGGCGTCGTGGAAGATGATGCCGAGCGTGTGGCGCATGCCCGAGCGCAGGCGGCTCACGCCGTGACGCATGTTCACCCTGTAGGGCCCGCGCGTGCCCTGCACGGGCCGCTGGCTGACCGCGAAGACCACCGCGTCGCCCTGCGCCAGCGCCACCACTTCCGCGCGCGACTGCATGCGCGGGCGCTGCTCCGTCATCACGAACTCGCCGCCGGTGAAGCCGGTGCCGGGCGCCGACAGCAGGATCGCCACCTGGAGCGGGAACACCTGTGCGCCGTACAGGTCCTGGTGCAGGCAGTTGTAGTCCCCCTCGCCATAGGCCAGCAGCAGCGGCGTGGGCCGGCGCTGGCCGGCGCGGTGGCACGCGTCGAGAAAGACGGCGTGCTCGGGCGGAAATTGCCGTTCGATGCCCATGGCCGCGTGCCAGCGGTTGGCCACGGGCACCAGATGCGGATAGAGCGCCGTGCGCAGCCCTTCGACCAGCGGCGGCAGCGGGTAGCGGAAGTACTTGTACTCGCCCCGCCCGAAGCCGTGCCGGCCCATGACGATGTGCGACCGGTACAGGGCGTCTTCGTCGTAGCGCGCCGCCAGGGCGTCGCATTCGGCGGTCGAGAGCAGGCCCGGGATGGTTGCGCAGCCCTGCGCGTCGAGGTCTTGCGTGATGGCGTCCCAGTCGAGCGCGCTCACGCGCTGCGCCGGATCGTGCTGGTAGGAAGATGTCCGCATCCGCATACCTTAAGCCACCGGCGGGCGCCGCGCTCGCCGRATTCGGACCCCCGTTCCAAACTGTTGTTCCAAATGTCACCGATGGTGCGGCCCCGCACGGAGCGCGGGTGTCACGCTGGCTTATCTTTCGTCGGTCAGCAACCTCAAACAGGAATGATTGCCGATGAAAGACGAGCATATGGCGGCCCACGGAGCTGACCAGGCACCTGCATCCATTCGCGAAACCGGGGCCTTCAGCAAGGCCAGTGCCCTCCCGATGAAGCCCTGCGAGATCCAGCCCGGCTGGGTGCGCAGCGGCCAACCCGTGACGCACTACAGCGAGCATTCGACCGCGGCGGATGAACTTGCCTGGACCTCTGTGTGGGACTGCACACAAGGCGCCTTCGAGTGGCACTACGCGCTCGACGAGATCGTCTACATCCTCGAAGGCGAGACCCGCGTGACGGATGCCCACGGGCGCACCCACACGCTGCGGGCTGGCTCGATTGGMTACTTTCCGGCGCATACCACGTGGTACTGGGAGGTAGACCAGTACGTACGCAAGGTGGCGATCTGCCGGCGCGAGGTGCCTGTCGGCCTGCGCCTGGCCACGCGCTTGCTGGCGCGGATCAACCTCGATGGGCGGCTGCTGCGCCGCCTGCGCGCCAGGGGCCAGGTCACCGGCGCCATCACGCGCAAGCGCGCGGCRGCGTTGATGCTGATGCTGGCGGCGGCTGTCGGGGCCATCGCGGCCACGTAAGACGGCTAGGGTTCGCCCGGCGCCAGCTTGTCCAGCAGGCGCAGCAGCGTCTGCCGCTCTGCCTCGGAGAGCTGCGCGCCGATGCGGGCGTCGTGGTCGCAGACCGCCTCGGTCACGGCGGCCAGCGTCTGGCGGCCCGTGGCCGTCAGCGCCAGCGCGTACGCACGCCGGTCCGTGGGCGAAGGCTCGCGCGCGACCAGCTGCATGGCTTCGAGCGCATCGAACAGCATCACCGCCCCGGAGCGGGCGATGCCGAGGATGCGCGCGAGGTCCGTCAGCCGCACGCCGGGATTCCGCGCGATGATCTGCAACGCCGAGAAACGCGGCGGCGTGATCTGCCACGCCGCGAGCGAACGGACGAAATCCTCGTAGATGCGGATCTGCGCGCGGCGGATGGCGTARCCGGTCAGCGTGTCCAGCACGCCGTAGTCCACGTCGGGCAGATGGGGGTTGAAGTGCCCCTCGCCGTCTGCGCCCTCGCCGAGGGCCGGATCCGGCGCCAGCGGCTCGCGCGTCTTGCGCGTGCTAGACCCCTTACCTGTTGCCGTCATCGTCAGCGCACGACGAAATAGCGCAGCACCACGCGGTCCGGGTAGCGCGCGCCRGTGGCCACGAAGGTGTGGCGCATCAGCCAGAGGTAGGCGGGCGTGGCGGTCTCGAAGCGTGGTGCGGTGCGGAAATAGAGGCGGGACGGGTCCACCGTGCCGCCCGCGTTGAGCTGGGCGATATCGGCCTCCGTGCCGCTGCGCACGCCGGCGTTGACGATATAGATGCGCGCGCCGTCGTCGGTTTCCAGMACATAGCGCGCTTCGATGTCGGCCGTGGTCCAGCCGTCGCCGCTGCCGGGGCGGATCAGCTGGAAGTCAGCGCCGCCGGGCAGGATGCGGCCATTGAGCAACGGCCCGGACGCCGTGCCGGACAGGATCGGGATCACGCGGCGCTGGCCGAGCGGCCCGGCGCCGAGATCCGTGGCGGGTGCCACCGCGATCTCAAAGTCCGCCACCAGTTCCAGCGCCGGCGTGGGCAGGGCGAGCGTCATTTCAGCAGCTTCCAGTTGCCGTTGTCGATGGTCAGCATCACCCGGCCGCGATTGTCGAAGCCGAAATGGTCCTGCGCCGTGTAGTTCAGTACGCCGTGGGAGACGACGATGTCGCGCTCGCTTTCCAGGGCGTCGCGCAGCGCCTTGCGGAACTCGGGCGTGCCCGGCTTGGCGTGCTTGAGCGCCACTGGCACGATGCGCTGCAGCACCAGCCCCGCGTCATACGGATGGGCGCCGAACTGTGTGCGGGTTTCCGGCCCGTACTGCTTCTCGTAGCGCGTGACGTAGTCGAGGCCCGGTTTGCGCGGCGCGCTGTCCGCCGGCAGCTGCTCGGCCACGATCACCGGCCCCGCCGGCAGGATCGCCCCGTTGACAGCCTTGCCGCCRATGCGGATCAGGTCGCGCGTGGCCGCGCCGTGCGTCTGGTAGACCGGGCCGGTGTAGCCGCGCTCGCGCAGCGTGGTGTGCGGCAGCGCCGCGCCGGTGCCGGCGCCGGCAATCAGCATCGCGTCAGGCTTGGCAGCCATCATCTTGAGCACCTGGGCGGTCACGCTGGTGTCGGAGCGCGCGTAGCGCTCGGTGGCCAGGATGCGGATGCCCTTCGCCGACGCGGCGCTGGTGAACTCCTTGAGCCACGTTTCGCCGTAGGCGTCGGCAAAGCCGATAAAGGCGACGCTCTTGACGCCATTGGCCTGCGCCCGGGCGGCCACTGCGTCGGCCATCAGCTTCACTGGCTGGGCCAGCCGGTAGGTCCACGCGCCGCGCCCGGGCTTCAGTTCGATGGGCGAGAAGGCGAGCTGTACGGTCTGGCTCTCGTCCGCSACTTCCGAGATGGCGATGGACGGCGCCACCGACGACGAGCCSAGGATGATGTCGACCTTGTCCTCGGTCACAAAGCGCCGCGCCACCTTGGTGCCCTGCGTGGGGTCCGAGGCGTCGTCCATGAGGATGTAGCGGATCTTCTCGCCGCCGATGGTCTCGGGCAGGAACGGCATGGTGTTCTTCTGCGGAATGCCGAGCGAGGCGGACGGGCCGGTCGAGGAAATGCTGACGCCGACGGTGACCTCGGCATGGGCGAGGCCGGCGGCCAGCAGCAGGGCCGGCAGGGCATTCAGGCTGAGGCGGATGGGGTGCGGCTTCATGTTGTCTCCCTGTTTTGTTGTGATGTCAGGCGCGCGGGGCGTCGGCCTGGAGTTGCTGCTGGCCGAAGCCGGCCAGGTTCTTGTAGCGCTGGGCGATGGCCTCCAGCTCGGCGCGCGGAATCACCGCATCGATCTGGGAAAACCCCTGCGGCGCGCGCTCCTCGGCCATCTGCATGACCTGCTCGGGGCCGTTCATCCGGTTGCGCAGCACGATGCCGGCGGTGCGCGGCAGCCGTTCCGCCTCGTACTCGCGCAGCGCGTAGTCCAGGTCGGCGTGGCCGAGCAGGCAGTCGGTCAGGTAGCGGGCATCGACAATCGCCTGGGCGCTGCCGTTGGAGCCGATCGGGTACATCGGATGCGCCGCATCACCCAGCAGCGTCACGCSGCCGAAGGTCCAGCGCGGCAGGCAGTCCTTGTCCACCATCGGGAACTCGTAGATGGCCGGCGCGCCGTCGATCAGCGCGGGAATGTCGATCCAGTCCCAGCGCCAGTCGGCAAAGGCGTCGCGGAACACGGATTTGTCCACCTCACGGTTCCAGTCGCTGCGCGGCGGCTCGTCCGGGTAGCTGTCCGGCACGCGCAGCTCGGCAATCCAGTTGATCAGCGAGCGGCCCTGCCGGTGCAGCGGTGCGGAGATCGGATAGGCGACGAACTTCTGGTCCTGATGGCCGGCCATGAACATCGAACGCCCATCGAGGTAGGGCGCGGCCTCSGTGGTGGCGCGCCAGAGCAGGCGGCGGGAGAAGCGCGGTGCGTCGCCGGTCGGATAGAAGTGCCGGCGCACGGCCGAGTGGATGCCGTCGGCGCCCACCAGCACGTCGGCGTCGGCCTCGACGGTGGCGCCGTCGCTGCGGCGCCGCAGCACGAAGCGCGCGCGCTCGCCCGCCTTGCCGCCGCCCACCGAGGCGATGGATTCGATCGCATGGCCGGTATGCACCCGGTCCGCGCCCAGCCGCTGCACCGCCGTCTCGTACAGCAACATCTGGAACTGCCCGCGATGCACCGAGAACTGCGGCCAGGCATAGCCAGCGGCCATGCCGCGCGGCTCGTGCCAGATCTGCTGCCCGAGCTTGTTGTAGTAGGAAAGGGAGGATGTCTCGATGGCGATCTCGGCCAGCGCGTCCTGCAGCCCCAGCGCGGCGAGTTCCCGCACCGCATGCGGCAGCAGGTTGATGCCGACGCCAAGCGGGCGGATCTGCTCGCTGGCTTCCCAGACTTCCACATCCATGCCGTGCCGATGGCAGAGCAAGGCGAGCGTCAGCCCGCCAATGCCGCCGCCGGCGATGGCGATCTTCGGGGTCTTCATGGTCTCCTCCGCGGCCTTTTGTCCGGGCGTGGCGCGCCGGTGGCCGTTATCTGCGATGCCGAAATTGTTATGGAGTATAACTAAATGGCTCGCAAGTCCGGGGTGCCAGATCGCCCGTGTTTACCCGGGTGGCGGCGTGGCGGAGGGGTGCGCCTCGGCCTGCGCCCAGCGGCTGCGTTCGAGCCAGTAAACCATCCCCCACGCATACAGCGTGATGCCGATGAACAGCGCCATCCGCACGGCAAAGGCCGTGTAGACGTCCTTGCCGGCGGCGCTGTCCTGGATCGACTGGCCCAGCAGGATGATCAGCGTCACGAGGGTGTTGAGCCAGAACCCGGGCGTCAGCCGCGTGGGGCTGAGCCGGTAGAGCTTGCGCGCCAGCAGCAGCGCRAACAGCAGCATCCACAGGAAGAGCATCCACAGGTGCACGAACAGGCTCAGCGCGCACCAGAACAGGATGGCCAGCACGCCGCCGAGCAGCGTGGAGCCGAGCAGTTCGCGCCCGGCGTCGCGCGCGGTGGTCGTGCAGGTCTGCCGGCCCAGGCTCACGGCCTTCATCAACACCGGGGTATAGCCAGACGGGTCGGTCAGCGCCAGCAGGAACGCGGGCATCACCACCAGCGCGGCGCGCAGGGCAATCCACGTGGCCTGTAGTTCGGGCAGCGCAGCGGGCTTGGGCGCCGCCGCGCCGCCGGCCTCCGGAAACAGCCAGTGGCAGAGCGCCAGCACCGCCACCGCCATCAGCATGCCCTTGGCCAGCGCGCTGACCACCTCCAGCGCCAGGCTGAACTCGAATACGCCGGCGGAGGGAATCAAGGTGAGGCCGACGGCGAGGAAGGTCCCCACGAGGTTGCTCCCGCCGCGCAGGCCATAGCGGAAGGTGACGAACAGCCCCAGCGCGACCACCAGCACGCCGCTGAACGGCGCGTACTGCAACAGGGGAATCAGCAGCAGGCCCACGCCGGTGGTCAGCATGACCAGTAGCGTCAGCGCCACGCCGGCCTTCCAGGACAGCGGCTGGTTGACCATCGCCAGCAGGAAGGCGCACAGCACGGGCGCGAGCATCGGCACGGGCAGCGCCAGCCCGAAGCTGATCGCCATGCACAGCGCCGTGCCGAACGCCAGCCGGATGGGACGTTGCTGCCGGGGTGGGCGGGCGAGAGGCATGGCGGCGCGTGGGCGATCAATAGATGTAGGACAGCCAGCTCATCACGTAGAGGAACGCGCGGCCCAGCGGATTGAGCGGATTGCCCTGCGTGGGGAAGGCCATGACTTCGGCCTGGCCGCCGATGCGGATGCCGGTCAGTCCACGCAGCTCCGCCGTATCCAGTTCGATGACCACCGGGAAGCGCTGCGCCGGACGCAGCCAGTCGCGGCTGTTCTGCACCGTGGGCAGGGTGCCGGGCGGGGCGGGCTGCCCGACACTGACGCCATAGCCGACGCTGCGCACGCGGCCTTCGAAGATGCGCCCCGGCAGGGCGTCGAGCACCACCGACACCGGCGTGCCGGGCTGCACATGGCCGAGGTTGTTCTCGGTCATCTCGGCCGTGACCCAGATGTCGTGGATCGTGATCAGCGTCATCACCGGGTTGCCGGCGGCGGCGAACTGGCCGGTATCGGTGCGCAGGTCCGTCACCAGCCCGGCGGAACGCGCGCGCACCTGGGTGTTCGACAGGTCGAGTTCGGCCTTCTCCACCGCGCCCGCCGCGCTGCGCAGCTTGGCGTTGTCTTCCGCGCTGCCGCCTTCCTGCTCGATGGCGCGCTGCACCTCGGCGCGGGACGCCGCCACCTTGCTGGTGGCCTGTTCCAGATCGGCACGGGCGATTTCGAGCCGGCGCAGCGAGATGGTGCCGGCGTCCTCCCGATAGAGCCGTTCGAGCCGGTCGCTGTCCTGCCGCGCCTTGACCTCCAGCGCCTGCGCGGCGCGCAGCGAGGCGCGCGCCGATTCGATGCCGGCCGTGCTGGCCCCGATCTGCCGGCGCGTGGCCTCCAGGTCCGCACGGGCGCGGTCCACGGCAATCCGATATTGCCCCGGGTCCACCTCGAACAGCATGGCGCCGGCCTGCACGTCCTGGTTGTTGCGCACATGCACGCGCGTGACGCGGCCGGACACCTCCGAGGCCACCGGCACGATGAACGCCTGGATCCGCGCCTGCTGGGTGTAGGGAGTGAGCCGGTCGGCGAGCAGGTACCAGACCAGGCTGATCACGATCAGCACGACGACCCAGCGGATGCCCTTGCGCGCCGGATCGGCGGGCGGAGGCGGAGCGGTTGGCGAGGTCGGCGGGGGTGGGGCCTGCGTGGTGTCTGTCATGGGGCGGCACCGGTGGGTACGCGGCGCGGTTCGTCGAGCAGCACGCCCCAGTCGGTGCGCTGCTGCATCTGGGTGCGCGTGGCGGCGTCCACGAGCATCTGGTCCGTGTGCCAGCCGCCGCCGAGCGCCTTGTACAGCGCGATCAGGTTCGACACGGCGCTGCCGCGGTTGACCAGATAGGTGTCCTGCTGGGCCGACAGCGCGCGCTGCGCGTCGAGCACGCGCTGGAAATCGGAATAGCCCTCGCGGTACAGCGCATTGGCCAGCGTCAGCGAGCGCCGCGCCGAAATGGCCGCATCGCGCAGGATCACGTCCCGCTCGAACGCCTTGATCAGCCCGCTCGCCGCGTCGTCGGCCTCGCGCGCGGCCTGCCGCACGCTCTCCTGGTAGGCCACGATCAGTTGCTGGAGCCGCGCGTCCTGCATCCGCACGTTGTTGCGGATGCGTCCGTAGTCGAATACGTTCCAGCGCAGGCTCGGCCCACCCAGCAGCGTGAAGTTGTTGGGCGTGCCGCCGAGCGTGCTGGCGGACCAGCCGATGCTGCCGATCAGCGTCAGCGACGGATAGAGGTCCGCCAGCGCCACGCCAATCAGCGCCGACTGCGCGGCGATCTGCCATTCGGCGGCGCGCACGTCGGGCCGGCGCAGCAGCAGGTTGGCGGGCACGTCCTGCAGCACGGCGCGGCCGATCAGCGGCAGCTCGCCCTCGTGCGCGGCCAGCTCCGGCAGGTTCGGCAGCRTGCCGGGCGGGCGGCCGATCAGCACGGCCAGCGCGTTGCGCGTGCGCAGGATCTGGCCTTCGAATTCGGGGATGGTGCTCAGGGTGCCGAGGTACTGGGTGCGCGCCTGCTGCAGGTCCAGTTCGTCGGTCTGGCCGCTGCGGAACAGCTTCTCGGTGATYTCGAAGCTGCGATGCTGCAGCGCCGCGTTGTCCCGCGCGATGCGCAGGCGCGCTTCGGCCGTGCGCAGCGCGTAGTAGGTCTCGGCCATCTGCGCGTGGAGCAGGACCAGCACATCGTCACGATTGGCCTGCGCGGCGAAGTAGGCGGCATCGGCGGACTCGATGGCGCGCGCGAAGCGTCCCCAGAAGTCCAGTTCCCAGCCGATATCGAAGTTGGCGCTGTACTGCCAGAAGCGGCTGTTGGCGGGATTTCGGCCGCCGGACTGGCGGCGGTCCGTGTACAGCACGTCGGCGCCCACCTGCTGCACCTGCGGAAAGCGGCCAGCCTGCGCGATGCCAAGCTGGGCGCGCGCCTCCAGCACGCGCAGGCCGGCGATCTGAAGCCCGGCATTGTGGGCATCGGCCTCGGCCATAAGCCGTTCGAGCGCCGGGTCGGCAAAGACCTGCCACCACTCGCGGAGGTCAGGCTGCGCGCCGGTTTCCGTGACCGTGTCGATGGCCTCGCTGCGCCAAGTCGCGGTCCAGTCCTCGCGCTGCGGCGTCATGTCGGGGCCCAGCCGCGCGCAGCCGTGCAGGCAACAGACGCCAAGCAGCACCAGATGCCTTGTGCGGAGCGGGCCGGGCATGGACGCGCACGTCCGCGTCAGGCCCGCGGGATCTCTACGGGGGCAACGGTGGGTGTGCCAGGTGCGCCGGGCAGGGGCGCGCCGGACACCACCTCGATGGCCACGGGCTCGCTGGCCACGGGCGGCTCTTCTACCCACAGCCAGAACAGCCGATAGCCTACGGACAGCATCACGGGGCCGATGAACAGGCCGATGACGCCTCCGGTGACCATGCCGCCCAAGGCGCCGATCAGCACCACGGGCATCGGCACATCCACGCCACGCCCGAGCATCAGTGGCTTGAGCACGTTGTCGGCCAGCCCGGCAATGAACTCGTAGATCGCGAAGGTAATGGTCGCCACGTTCGGCCCTTCCTTGTAGAGCACGTAGGCGATCACGGGCAGGGTGATCAGCGTGGCCGGCAACTGCATGATGCCCAGGAGCAGCACCACCAGCGCCAGCACCCCGGCGCCCGGCACGCCCTTCATGATGAAGCCGATGCCGATCAGCAGCATCTGGATGAAGGCGATGCCCACCACGCCCTGCGCCACGGCGCGGATGGTGGCGGTGCACAGCGCGGCGATGCGCGGCCCACGGTCCAGCCCGAAGATGCGCGAGGCGATCTGCTCCGAGCTGCGGTGTCCTGTCTCGCCATAGGCCATGATCACGCCGGCAATGATCAGCGCGAAGATGAACACCAGCATGGCCACACCCAGCCCGGCCAGCTTGCCCAGCAGCAGCAGGCTCGTGTCGCGCAACTCGGGCAGGAACTTCTGCACCAGGCTGGTCATGTCGGTGGCGGCCTGCATCCAGACATCGTGCAGGCGCTGACCGATCAGCGGCCAGCCGGCCACGAAGTCCGGCGGCTGCGGAATGCGCATGTTGCCGCCGCGCACGGCGTTCATGGCCTCCTCCGCTGACTGGAGCAGCGCGATCCCGAGCAGGTAGGCCGGCACCATGATCAACGCCAGCGAGAGCAGGACGATGAGCGTGGCCGCACGGCCGCTGCGGTTGCCCATGCGGGCGCGTAGCCGGACGTGTAGCGGATAGATCGTGATGGCGAGGATGACCGACCACAGGACGAGGTCGAGGAAGGGGTAGAAGATCCGGAAGCAGAACACCGAGAGCACGGCGATCAGGCCGGCCCGTATCAGCACGTCGAGCATGCCGCGGGAGAGCATCCGTTCCGAGAGGGGCGTAGGCAGCATCGTTGGTCTCCTGACAGGCCGCCGAGTGCAGTCTAGACCAGCGATCCGGCAGGTACAACCAGTGCGTCACCCTCCGCGAAAACAGTCACATCGGCCCGCCAAAGTATTCATTGGCTTTTTACTGCACTTTGGCCGGGACCAGGCTACGGAACCCCGCCCAAGGGGGCGGGGCCCGCATGCCGCTACCACTGTGGCTGCTATTTGCTACCGCTCTTGCACATCAGAATGTGTGCTTGACCCCCACCATTGCCCCGAGCTGGTTGCCGCCCGCCACCGGGTTGGCCCCGGTRGACGCGCTGTCGACGGACAGCGACAGCGAACCATGATTGTCGATATAGCCGCCCGTGGCATAGACGGACGTGCGCTTGGAGAACGCGTARCTGGCGCGCAGCGCGCCCAGCCAGGCCTTGTCGTTGCTGTGGCGGTACTGGAGATAGTAGCCCTCCGCCGCCAGCGTGACGGCCGGTGCGATGTCGTACGCCACGCCCGCGTAGAACAGGTTGCTGCGCGGGGCGGCCAGCGCCTCGTTGCGGCGGCCGATCCAGCCGAGGCCGGCCTTGGCCTTGCCGACCAGCATGTAGCCGCCCAGCGAGAGGCGGTCGTCCTTGAGKCCGCTCGAGGTCAGCCCGGCAAAGGCGCCGGGGCCGCCGCGCAGGGAATCGTATGCGGCGTGCACCGACCACCAGTTGGTCTCGTACATCAGCAGCGCCGACCATTCGCGGCACGCCTTGCTGTCCGCCGCGTTCTCGCCGGCGCAGTTGGCGCCGGAGGGGCTCGGGCCGGCGTTCACCGTATCGCGCCCGAAACTGTAGGTGGCGCCCACCGTGAAGCCGCCGAACTTGCCCTTGTAGGCGATCGTATTATCGGCGCGCGTATTGGGGAGATAGTTGTCGAGCGAGCTGGAGCCGTAGGCGTTCGGCCCGAGGATGTCCGAGTCCAGCGTGGCCCAGAACAGCATGGTGTACTGGCGGCCGAAGCTGACCTGCCCCCAGTTGCTGGAGAGACCCACCCACGCCTGCCGGCCGAACAGGCGGCCGCCCTGGTTGGAGGTGCCGCTGTCCGGCGCGAAGCCGGACTCCAGCACGAAGTTGGCCTTCATGCCGCTGCCGAGGTCCTCCGTGCCGCGCAGGCCCCAGCGGGACGGCACCGTGCCGCTCAGGTTGGCCATCTTGACGACGGAGTTGCCGGCCGCGCCGACGTGGTTGAYGTACTCGACCCCGGTGTCGACCACCCCGTACAAGGTGACGGATTGTGCACTCGTCACCGCCGGCACGCCGGCCGCCAGCGCAAGCGCCGCTGCCGCCGTTCTTCGTTTTCCCAGTTTTCCCAGTTTCATGCTTCTCCTCCTTATGTTTTTTTTAAGGCTCGTGTGAAAGATCGTTCTAGCTGGCCGTGCGCTGCTCCCTGGCCTGCTCTTTGGCCTTGAGTTGGGCATCCAGCCGCCCGTAGACCCGCCGCGCGTTGCCTTCGTAGATCAGCTGGCGCTCGGCGTCGGTCAGCGCGGCCTGGTCGATGTAGCGGCGCGTGTCGTCGTAGTAGTGGCCGGTCTCCGGATCGATGCCGCGCACGGCGCCGATCATCTCGGAGGCAAACAGCACGTTCTCGACCGGCATCACCCGCGTCAGCAGGTCGATGCCGGGCTGGTGGTAGACGCAGGTATCGAAGAACACGTTGTTGAGCAGGTGCTCGCGCAGCGGTGGCAGCTTCATCTCCTGCGCCAGCCCCCGGAAGCGCCCCCAGTGGTAGGGCACCGCGCCGCCGCCGTGCGGAATCACGAACTTCAGGGTCGGGAAGCGCCGGAACAGGTCGCTGGTCAGCACCTGCATGAAGGCCGTGGTGTCGGCGTTGAGGTAGTGCGCGCCGGTGGTGTGGAAGCAGGCGTTGCAGCTCGTGCTGACGTGGATCATCGCCGGCAGGTCGTACTCGACCAGCTTCTCGTAGATCGGGAACCAGTACGGGTCCGACAGCGGCGGCGAGGTCCAGTGGCCGCCCGAGGGATCCGGGTTCAGGTTCACGCCGACGAAGTTGTAGTCGCGCACGCAGCGTTCCAGCTCGGGAATGCAGGTGGCGATGTCCACGCCCGGCGACTGCGGCAGCATGGCCGCGCCGACGAAGTGATCGGGAAACAGCTGGCTGACCCGGTAACAGAGCGTGTTGCAGATGGCCGCCCAGGTGGCGCTGGTCTCGAAGGTGCCGATGTGGTGCGCCATGAACGAGGCGCGCGGGGAGAAGATCGTCAGGTCCAAGCCGCGCTCGCGCATCAGCCGCAGCTGGTTCTGGGCGATGGCCTCGGCCAGTTCGTCGTCGCTGATGTGCAGGGCGTCCGGCGAAGGCGCCAGCGCCGGCGCGGTCAGGCTGGCGATCTGGCGCTGGCGCCAGGCTTCGAGGGCTTTGGGTGCCGTGGTGAAATGGCCGTGGCAGTCGATGATCATGCGTTACAGGTCCAGTCCRAAATCCAGTCAGGGGAGGGGCCACGCGCTGGCGGGAATCAGCACCTCGCCGCGCATGATGGGACGCGCGGTACGCACCAGCGCGCTTCTGACGATCGACCCCGGGCGTGCCGGGTCGGTCTCGAGTTCTACGGTGAATTCGCCGGTCGGGTGCGCCACGCTGATGGTGTGGACCGGCCCGGCGCCGCGCAGCACGGCTACGCCCGCCGCGACGGTGCCCGGCAGCACGCAGGCGGTGCCGACAGTGATCGCGGCCAGCACGCCAATCGCCTCGTGGCAGACGCGGGGGATAAAGCAGCGCGTGGCGATGCTCGCGGCGGCGTCGCGCGGTGGCGCGATCAGGCACATCTTCGGATAGCTCTTGGCCGACACGTCCCCCAGGCCCATCCTCTCGCCGGCCACCAGCCGCAGCGCCTCGATCACCGCCTTGAGCGCGCTGTCGGCGTTCAGTTCGGCAACGGACTCGTAGGCGGTGCGCTGGAGATCGGCGGCGCGCAGCAGCACCATCGGCATGCCGTTGTCGATCAGCGTGGCGGCCACGCGAAGCGGCTCGCCGGTCTGCGGGTCGCGGATGGCGAGGGTGTCGATGGCGTTGCCGGTGGGCAGCAGCGCGCTGCACACCGAGCCGGCCGTGTCGAGGAAGTCGATCACGATGGGCGCGGCGGTGCCCGGCACACCATCGATATGGGCGTCGCCGGCATAGCGCGGCCTGCGGCCGGGCGTCTGCATGGTGATGTCGCACAGCATGCCGGTGTTGCGCGTCAGCACACGCGCGCGGGTCACGTCGCCTTCGGCGGCCAGCAGGCCGCTCTCCAGCGCGAACGGGAGCACCGCCGCGAGCATGTTGCCGCAGTTCGGCGTGGTGTCCACGGTGTCGTTGGCCGGCTGCAACTGGGCGAACGTGAAATCGAGGTCGGCCTGGCCGGGCTTGCCGCGCGTGACGATGCCGGCCTTGCTGGTCAGCGGATGTGCGCCGCCCAGGCCGTCGATCTGGCGCGGGTCGGGGCTGCCCATGGCGGCCAGCAGGGCGCGGTTGCGCGCGGCGATGTCGGCCGGCAGGTCGCTGGCGAGGAAGAACGGGCCGCGCGAGGTGCCGCCCCGCATCAGCATGCAGGGCACGGCGCGCAGATCCGAATCCAGGGTGAAAGCGTGCGTCATGGGCGGCGGGTTTCCGGGTACGACAAGGTGCAGCGAGTATCGGCGCGCACCCGGCGGGCTTGGTTGCGATGTCGCATGACAACTGTTCTAATCTGCTTATCGCGCCGGGYGCCAACCGGCCAACCGCCCCAGCCCTCCGCCCCGATCCGCCCCCATGCTCTCCACCGATACCGTCAGCCTGCATCACCTCCACGTCTTCGCCGGAGTCGCGGCGGCAGGGGGCGTGCGCCGTTCGTCGGAATCGCTGCACCGGGCCTCGTCGGCCATCGCCCGCTCCGTGGCCGCGCTGGAATCGGCGTTGGGCGTGGCGCTGTTCGAGCGCAAGGGGCGCGGCATGCTGCTGACGCGGGCGGGGGAGATCGTGCTGGTGCGGGCGCAGCATATCGAGGCCGCGCTGCGCGAGGTGCGCGACGACGCCATGCGCATGCGGGGCCGGCAGGGCGCCCCCGTGGCCAGCCTGGAAGCGCTGCACAATGAACGGCGCCTGGAGGTGGCCGCGCTGCTGGCGGAGGTGCACCACATGCCCAGCGTGGCGGCGGCCATCGGGGTGTCGCAGTCGGCGGTGAGCCAGGCGATTGCCCGGCTCGAGGATGCGCTGGGCCAGCAGATCTTCACGCGCACGGCGCGCGGCATGGTGCCGACCGACCACGGCGCGCGCTGGGTGGTGCGCTTCGAGCGCGCGCTGGCCGATYTGCGCCATATCCGCGCGGACATGGCGGCGCTGCAGGGCGTGCTGGAAGGCGCGGTGACCATCGGCGCGCTGCCGCTGGGGCGGACCCAACTGCTGCCGATGKCSATTGCCGAGGTCCACGGGCGGCATCCGAAGCTGCGCTTCCAGTCGCTGGAAAGCCCCTATGAGGAGTTGACGGCCGGCCTGCTCAGCGGCCGCATCGATTTCATCCTCGGCGCGCTGCGTCCGGACCCGTCGCAGGGGCTGGCCACGGAAGTGCTGTTCGAGGATCGCATCTCGCTGATYGCGCGCGCCGCGCATCCGCTGGCCAGCCGCAAGCGGCTTTCGCTCGACGATCTGGCGCCGTACCCGTGGGTGGTCTCGCGCGGCGGCTCGCCCTCGCGCCAGGCGCTGGACGACGTCTTCGCCGCCCACGGCCACCCCCTGCCGCAGCCGCTGGTGGAAACCGGCGACCTCGCCCTGGTGCGCGGCCTGCTGCTGCGYGGCGACATGGTCACCGCGCTGTCCGCGCTCCAGTTGCACTACGAGATCGAGGCCGGCTGGCTGCGCGTGCTGGACCTGCCGATGCCGGGCACCTCCCGGAACATCGGCATCACCACGCGGATGGGGGCGCGGCTCTCGCCTGGCGCCGACGCGCTGATCGCCCAGCTGCGGGCGTCCAGCGCCGTCTGGCGCTGAGGCGCCCGGCACACCCCTGGCACCTCGCCCGCCAACATCAGGGGTTCCCACACCCCCGTTTTCCCGTCCCGATAAGCAAACGGCAACGCGGCCCAAGTCAGAAAGCAATACTGCCCGGCCGCCCCAAACGTAGACTGCCGTTGCCGTGAGCCGCTGCGTCACGGCGGGCCGCGCCCGCGGCGATTAGACATCTCGATAACAAGAACCGCTGAGCGGTTTGCTGCAGGAGACGGCATGACAACCAGACAACGGCTCGATATCCGGGCCCATATCAACGAGCGAAAAATGTCGGGGTACCAGTGGCTGYTGCTGGTGCTGTGCTTCATGATCGTGGCCACCGATGGCATGGACGTGGCCATCATGGGCTTCCTGGCCCCGGACATCACCCGGGAGTGGGGCATCTCCAAGGCCGCCTTCGGCATGGTGATGAGCGCCGCCCCGATCGGCCTGGCCATCGGCGCGCTGCTGGTGGGGCCGATGTCGGACCGCTTCGGCCGCAAGAAGCTGCTGATTGGCTCCATCGCGCTGTTCGGSACCTTCAACCTGCTGAGCGGCTTTGCCGACAGCGTGGCGATGCTGTCCTTCCTGCGCTTCCTGACCGGCCTGGGCCTGGGTGCCGCCATGCCGAGCACCACCACGCTGCTCTCCGAGTATGTGCCGGAGCGCTCGCGCAGCATGCTGCTGGCCACCATGTTCACGGGCTTCAACCTCGGCTCGGCGCTGGTGGGCTTCGGCGCCGCCGCGCTGCTGCCGCACTACGGCTGGCGCACGGTGCTGATGGTGGGCGGCGCGATTCCGCTGGCCTGCCTGCCGATCTACCTGCTGCTGATTCCGGAGTCGGCGCGCTTCATGGTCGTGAAGAACATGTCGCCGGAGCGGATTGCGCGCACGCTGCGCCGTGTCTGCGGCAGCACCATCGCCCCGGACACGACGTTCACCATCAGCGAGGTCCAGGTCTCGGGCAAGCAGCCGGTGCGCACGCTGCTCTCCAACGCGTTCCGTGGCATGACGCTGTCGCTGTGGATCACCTACTTCATGGGCCTGCTGGTGATCTACCTGCTGAGCGGCTGGCTGCCCACGCTGATCAAGGACGCCGGCCTGCCGATCGACCGTGCCGCCAACCTCACCGCGCTGTTCCAGCTCGGCGGCACCGTTGGCGCGCTGGTGGTGGGCTTCCTGATGGACCGTATCACGCCGAGCCGCGTGATCGGCACCGCCTACGTGCTGGGCGCCGTGTTCATCCTGATGCTGGCCTCCGGCTCTGTGACCTCGGCCATGTTCGCGTTCTACGTGCTGATGGCCGGCTTCTGCATGAGCGGCGCGCAGACCGGCCTGAACGCCTTCGCCCCGTCCTGCTACCCGACCCCGGTGCGGGCAACCGGCGTAAGCTGGATGCTCGGTATCGGCCGCTTCGGCAGCATCACCGGCTCCATGGCGGGCGGCGTGCTGCTGTCCATGGGCTGGGGCTTCAGCGCGGTGATCGCCATCCTGGCGATTCCCGCCACCATGGCGGCGATCTCCATTGTTTCCACCAAGGCGCAGCCTCGCGCCGTGACTGCCTGACAGCTTGATATGGCCACCATCATCGGCGCGATTGCGTCCTCCCATACACCGACCATCGGCTTCGCCCTGGATGCAGGCAAGCAACAGGACCCCGCCTGGGCGCCCATTTTCGCGGCGTACGCGCCGGTGAGCACGTGGCTGGCCGAAGCCAGGCCCGACGTCCTGCTGGTCATCTACAACGACCACGTCACGTCGTTCTTCTTCGATCACTACTCGGCGTTCGCGCTGGGCGTGGGGGAGTCGTGGTCGCCGGCCGACGAGGGCGGCGGGCCGCGCGCGCTGCCGCCGGTCAGCGGGCATCCGGCGCTGGCGCGGCACGTTGGCGCGTCGCTGATGGCGGACGAGTTCGACATGTCGTTCTTCCAGCACAAGGCGCTGGATCACGGCTGCTTCTCGCCGCTGTCCGTGATGGTGCCGCACGACGCGGAGGCCGGCTGGCCGGTCAGCGTGATTCCGCTGCAGGTGGGCGTGCTGCAGGCCCCGGCGCCGTCCGCGCGCCGCTGCTACAAGCTTGGTCAGGCCATCCGCCGGGCGGTGGAGAGCTATCCGGAAGACCTGCGCGTGGCCGTGGTGGCCACCGGCGGGCTGTCGCACCAGGTGCATGGCGAGCGCTGCGGCTTTAACAACACCGCGTGGGACCACAAGTTCCTGGACCTGTTCGAGTCCGACCCGGAGGCGCTGCTTGAGCTGACCCATGCCGACTACGCGCGCCTGGGCGGTTTCGAGAGCGCCGAGGTGGTGATGTGGATGGTGATGCGCGGCGCGATGGCGGCCCGCATCGAATGCAAGCATCGCGACTACTACCTGCCGTCGATGACTGGCATCGCCGTA
Organism: Cupriavidus sp. KB_39; assembly: GCF_052114485.1. Lineage (NCBI taxonomy): Bacteria > Pseudomonadati > Pseudomonadota > Betaproteobacteria > Burkholderiales > Burkholderiaceae > Cupriavidus > Cupriavidus sp. KB_39. The sequence continues at coordinate 154,386 of NZ_JBFREV010000001.1, read as the reverse complement.
GCCGTCTACGAAAACCATGCCGCCGACGACCGCGCGATGCAGGAAGCCCGGGCCGAGCGCCAGCGCGAACGCATCGGCCACCAGCTACGCGGCATCGAGCAGCTGGAAGGCACCTACCCGTTCTCGCTGGAAACCAGCGTGCGCGCCTACCGCATCAACCGCTACCTGCACCAGCTGGTGCTGCCGGCGTTCCGCGAGCGTTTCCGGGCCGATCCGGCGGCCACGTTCGACGAAGCCGATCTCACCGCCGAGGAGCGCGACCTCATCACCCGGCGCGACTGGCGCGGCATGATCCACTACGGCGTGATCTTCTTCCTGCTGGAGAAGCTCGGCGCCGTCAGCGGGGTCTCGAACCTCCACATCTACGCGGCGATGCGCGGGCAATCGCTCGAAGACTTTCAGAAGACCCGCAACGCGCCCGGCGCGCTCTACTCGGTGAGCGGCGGGGCAGGCCAGGGCGCCGACTGGGCCGGGCAGGCTGCCGGCGGCCCGACGCCCAGGTAGATCGCCACCTAGCCGGCCCGCCGCGTCGCCCACGACGCGTGCGCGGCCCGTCATCCCTCTTCACGGTTTCCACTGCACTGTGCGCCCCGCGCGCACGGTGTGGCCTGTTGTCGTCCAAAAAGAGATGAGAAGGAGACTTGAGCATGGCGTATTCCCGAAAGGTTTTCTCGGTCGGCGCGTTCTCGCTGGCCACGGCAGTCGCGGCGTCGCTGGCCGCATGTGGCGGCGATGACGCCGCCACCCCCTCCCAGAGCACGACGACCACCGTCCCCAGTACACCCGCCAACGCCAGCGCCGCCGAGAAGTGCAACGCCTTGGCGACGATGAGGATTGGTGCGCCGGACATCGGCCTGAGCACCAGCGGCGCGGTGGTCCAGTCGGCGCAATGGATCGCGGCCGACGCCGCGGGCAACGTCAATGGCGAGTACTGCAAGGTGCTCGGCGCGATCCGCCCCGTCGACGTGACGGCGCCCGACATCAACTTCCAGGTCAACCTGCCCACCAGTTGGAACAGCAAGACGCTGCAGATGGGCGGTGGCGGGCTCGACGGCACTGTCGTCACCGGCGACGGTGCGTTCACGGCGCAGCCGGCCAGCGTGGCCAATGCCATCCGGCAGGGCTACGTCACGTACGGCAGCGACAGCGGCCACGATGCTTCGGGCGGTGGCGCATTTGCGCTCAACGACGAGGCGCTCGCCAACTTCGGGCGCCTGCAGATCAAGAAGACGCACGACGCCGTGGCGGCCATCGTCAAGGCGCGCTATGGCGCTGCCCCTGCACGCAGCTACTTCGTCGGCGGCTCGCAGGGCGGGCATGAGGCGCTGATTGCGGCGCAGTTCTACCCCGAGGACTACGACGGCGTGGTGGCCGGCTATCCCGCCTACAACGTGACGATGATGCACGTGGCCAGCAACGACTTCGCCAAGGCGCTGTATCTCAATGGCGGTGCCGGCTGGATCAGTGCGGCGAAGATGAAGACGCTGTTCACGGCGGCGATGAATGCCTGCGACACGCTGGATGGCGTGGCCGACGGCGTCGTGAGCAACCCCAACGGCGCGGCYTGCACCGCACTCACCAGCAAGTTCGTCCTGACCGATGTCAGCAACCCGCTGCGCTGCGCCGGCGGCACCGACACCGGGGACACCTGCCTCTCCGACGCGCAGATCGCCACGGTGGCGCACCTGAACTCGCGCTTCAACCTCGGCTTCACGCTGCCTGGCGGCATCAGCAGTTACGGCAAGTGGCCGATCCTGGACGGCACGACGTTCACCGAGCAAGGCTTCGGCAGCAAGCCGGCCTATAGCACCCCGCCCAGCGGCGACGCGTTCCAGTACACCATCTCGGACACGACGGTGCGGTACATCATCACCAGGAATCTGTCGATCGATTCGATCCAGGGCTTCGATCCGGCCGACTGGAAGAATCGCATCACACAGGTCAGCGACATGCTGGACGCGAGCTACGTGGACCTCGACGCGTTCCGCGCCAAGGGCGGCAAGGTGCTGATGTTCCACGGCACCAACGATTCGTCGATCACGCCGTATAACTCGATCGACTACTACACGCGGCTCGTGCAGCGCTACACGCAAGCCACGGCGGACACGTTCTCGCGCTTCTACCTGATTCCGGGCTTTGGGCACGGCAGCGGGCAGTTCCAGAGCACGGTGGACTGGCTCGCGGCGCTGGACGGATGGGTGGTCAACGGCGCGGCGCCGGCGGGCCTGGTGGCGACGGACGGCAACAAGGGCGCCAGCACCACGGCGACCAACGGTCGCACGCGGCCGGTGTGCGTCTACGGCAGCTATCCGAAGTACACGGGGCCGGCCAATCCGACGCAGGCGCAGCAGAACGACGCGGCAAACTTCAGCTGTACCGCCACGACGARCTGAGCGCCGAGGGCCAGCCGTTGCCGCCGCGCGTCGCTCCGCCAATCCTTAGCAGATCGACCCCGGCACGGGCTTGCCCGAGCTGGTCATGCCCTGGCAGGCCTCGCCGGCCGCGAGGCCGTTGTCGGTGCCGGGGGCCAGCTTGAGCTTGCCGGCGACGGTGCAGCACAGGCGCGGGGCAGCGGCGGGCGCGGGGGCAGGGGTGGCGCGGGCGGCGGGCGCGGCGGGTGGTTTGGGCGCGGGCTCGGCGGCCTCCTCGGCATCGGGGGAGACGCACTGCCCCATCTGGCAGATCCGTTCCCCTTTGCACTGCATGTCGTACTGGCATCCGGCGGCCGGGGCGGGCGATGCCCAGGCGAGTCCGATGGAGGCGATGAACAACAGGCTACGCAGCGTCATGACCGCTCCCGCATTCGATGAATCCGGGCTGCCGCCGCTTGGTGCCGCATGGTGCCGCATGGTGCCGGGGGCGCCCGTGAGTTCAGGATAGGTCGCTGCCGTGGGGGGGGAAAGCTCGCGCCGGACACGCGCGCGAGGGGTCTGTGAGCTACCCAACACGGGCGTGCGGCGACGCCCTTGCAGTCATCGGAAACCGGCAGTCGTCAGGGCTGCACGGCGAACTTGTCGGTGGCGGCGATCAGCTGGTCCATGATGGCGGGCTCGGTCCAGGCATGCCCGGCACCCTCGATCAGATGGAACTCCGCCTCGGGCCACGCGGCGTGCAGCGCGAACGCGTAGCGCGCCGGGCACGGCATGTCGTAGCGGCCATGCACGATCACGCCGGGGATGCCGGCCAGCCGATGCGCATCGCGCAACAGTTGGCCGTCCTCGAACCAGCAGCGGTGCGTGAAGTAATGATTCTCGAGCCGGGCGAAGGCCAGCGCGAAATGCGCGTCGGCATGCTTGGCGCTGTTGTCCGGGCTGGGCAGCAGCGTGATGGTTTCCCCTTCCCAGACGCTCCACGCCTGCGCGGCCTCAAGCTGCTTCGCCTCGTCGGCGCCGGTCAGCAGCTTGCGGTAGGCGGCCATCATGTTGCCGCGCTCGGCTTCCGGCACAGGCGCCTGAAAGCGCGCCCACTTGTCCGGGAASATCTCGGAGACSCCGTACTGGTAATACCAGTCCAGCTCCGCCTGCGAGACCGTGTACACGCCGCGCAGCACCAGCGCGCTGGTCCGTTCGGGATGCGTCTCGGCATAGGCCAGCGCCAGCGAGGACCCCCACGAGCCACCAAACACGAGCCAGCGCTCCACGCCGGCCAGTTCGCGCAGCCGTTCGATGTCGTCCACGAGGTGCCAGGTGGTGTTGGCTTCCAGCCCGGCATGCGGGGTGGAGCGCCCGCAGCCGCGCTGGTCGAACAGCAGCACGTCGTAGCGCGCCGGGTCGAACAGGCGGCGATGGTCGGGCGAGATCCCGCCGCCGGGGCCGCCATGGAGGAACACGGCCGGCTTGGCGCCGGGCGTGCCCACGCGTTCGTAATACACCACGTGCCCGTCGCCCACATCCAGCATGCCAGTGGCGTAGGGTTCGATCGGGGGATAGAGCAGGCGCTGTTCGGACATGAGGGGCTCGCGAAGGTGGGCGGTGGCGCCAGTGTAGCGCCACCTTCCTCCGCCCTCAGACCTGCGACGAGTCGTCCAGGTAGTCGTCCAGCCCGGCRTCGAGGTTGCCGCTGTCGGCCGTGCCGCTGCCGAAGCCCTGCCCATCGTCGAAGTAATTGTTGACGACGGTTTCCGACGGCTGGCCTCCGAGGAAGCCGTTGCCACTGTTACCGGCGCCGCTGCCACTGCCGTTAAACAGGTGTTCGATCCCCTGGAACAGGAACGCGCCGCCGGCCACGCCGGCCGCGGTGGTGGCGATGCTGCCCAGCGCGCTGCCGAACCCGCCACTGAGGAAACCGCCGCGCGCGGGCGGGGCCGGCTGCATCGGAGCTGCGGGGGCGACGGAAACCGGCTGGACCGGAGCGGCCGGCGCCACGCCGCGCCCGACGCTGTTGCCCCAGGCCACGTCGCCATCGGCAAAGCCGCGCGCGCCGTAGCCCTGCGCGGCCTGCGCCTGCTGGAGTTGCTGGACTTGCTGTTGCAGCCCGGCGATCTGCGCGCGGGCGTCGGCCAGCGCGTGGTCGAGCAGCATGGCGCGCTGTACCAGCAGGTAGGCGGCGTCTGGCTGCCGCGCCACGGCGTCGGCGATCATCGCGGCGGCCTGCGGGTCCTTGGCCTGCAGGCGGGCCTGCGTCAGCTGGGTCAGGAAGTTGTCGAGTGCCTGGGTATCTTGAGGGGTCATCGCGTCACCTGTGTGGTGGTGGGTGGGATGGCCCCACTGTAGGTACGGAAGCTTAAGACAGACTTAAAAGCCGGCCAGGTCGCAATCAGGTCGCAGCCGGATAGCTGGCCACCTCGACCAGATTCCCATCCGGGTCGCGGCAGTAGACCGAGGTCATCGGCCCGAGCGCGCCCGAGCGCTGCACCGGCCCCACCTCCACCGGCACCCGGTGGGCCAGGAAGTGGGCCATGACCTCGGCCGGCGGCATATGCGTGATGAAGCAGAGGTCGTCGCTGCCGGCGGTGGGGTGCACGCCGGTGAACCACGCCACGGTGTCTTCGCCCACCGGGCGCAGGTTGATCTTCTGCTGGCCGAACTTCACCGCCACCCGCGTGCCAGTGCGCGACGCGAAATCCTCGCGCTGCATGCCGAGCACCTGCTCGTACCAGGCGGCGCTGGCTTCCACGTCTTTCACGTTGAGGACGAGATGGTCGAGGCGGTCGATTTGCAGCGTCATGTCCGGTTCCTTGTCGAAGGGGGGGAGGGGAGGCAGCCGGCTGGCGGCCTCCCGCACTCTACACCGTGTCCGACCCGGACCGTGGGCTAGGTGCCCAGCGCGGCGGCGGTGTTCTCCAGCCGCAGCGTCTGCGGCACCGACAGGGCGATATCGGCCGCGCGCAGCCGCTTGAGGATCTCGAACAGCAGGTCGCTCTTGGTGTTGGCGGCGATGCGCGGGCTGTTCACGTAGCCCGTCACGCTCAGCGTGATGCCGTTCGGCGCCAGCTGGCTGAACGTGACCGAGGGGGCGGGAATGTCGAGGATGGCCTCGTTCCCGCGGTAGGCGTCCAGCAGCAGGTCGCGCACCTCCTCGGGGTCGATGTTCAGCGGGAAGGTCAGCTGGAGCGTGGCCACCCCCTGCGTGCTGTTGCTCATCGTCACGTTGCGCAGGTTCTGGGAGATCAGCTGCGAGTTGGGCACGATCACCGTCGAGCGGTCGCCCAGCTGGATCTCGGTGGCGCGCACGTTGATGCGGCGGATATCGCCCTCCACGCCGGCCAGGCTGACCATGTCGCCCACCTTTACCGGCCGCTCGGTCAGCAGGATCAGGCCCGAGACGAAGTTCTTCACGATCTCCTGCAGGCCGAAACCGATACCCACCGACAGCGCGCTGACGATCCAGGCCAGGTTCTCCCACTTCACCCCCAGCAGCGACAGCATGAGCAGCACCAGCAGCACGTAGCCGACGTTGCTGAACAGCGTGATCAGGGAGGCGCGCAGGCCCGGCTCGCCACATACCTTGGGCAGCAGTTCCTGGTCCAGCCAGCGGCGCACGGCGCGCATCAGCCAGATCCCCACCACGAGCGCGATCRCCGCGTTCAGGATGCGGTCCGGCATGATGTTCAGGCTGCGCAGCTTCTCGCCGCCGAGCACGGTCAGCAGCGTGTTGAGCAGATCCGCCGGTGTGGTGCCAAAGCCACCTGTGAGCAGCGCCAGCACGGCCACCAGCAACAGCAGGCTGGCGCCGATGCCGGAGAGCACCGTCGATACCTGGTCCAGATGGCTGTCATCCACCCCGAACAGCTGCTTGATCACGCGCCCGCTGCGGTGCGCCGACGAGAACATCGTCTCGCAGACATCGCGCGTCAGTTGGGTGAGCAGGTAGAGCGTGCACAGGACGATGTCGAACCAGACCAGTTCGTAGGTCAGGAAGCGGGCCACGCTGATATAGCCGATCAGCAGCGCCACCATCGACACAATCACCACCACGGTCACGGCGGCGTGGATCAGGCCGGCCAGCGTGGCGCGCGCCTCGGGGCGCTCCCCGGCGGCGGCCAGTTCGGTCCGCACGCGGTTGGCGCGCAGCAGCGCGGCGCCGATGGTCAGCACCACCACCAGCGAGACCAGCCCCCGGCCCAGCAGCGTGACCTGCACGCTGGTATCGGCCATGCGGCTCAGCAGTTCGAGCGTGCCCGAGACCAGCAACAGCCCGGCCAGCACGGTCGGGAAGGGCTTCATGGCCAGCGCGACGGGGTCGGCCAGCGCCGGCAGGCGCCAGGACGGATGCTTGGTGCACAGCAGCGCCCGGCCCAGGCCGGCGATCAGCGCGCTGGTCATCATCAGCTTGCCCAGTTGGGCGATCAGTTCCTGGAATTCCGGCGTCAGTTCGTAGCCGCGCGTGAAGGTAGAGAAGACGATCTGCGCCGCGAGCGCTGTCGTCAGCACCGTGGTCAGGGCCGTGGCCAGCGCCAGCGCGCTGCGCCGCAGCCGGGTCTCGGGCAACTGGGTGAGGCAGAACCACGCCGCGCCGCGCTCCAAAAGCCGGCGACCGAGCGACCACACCGCCAGCGCGAACACCAGCCACAGCACCGTGCCCACGCGCTGTGCGGGCTCCCACGCCAGCGCCAGCAGCGGCACCACATCGTCCCGCAGCGCGCCCAGCCGCTCGCGGTCTTCGGCGGAGCGCTTGACCAGCGGCGCCCAGAACTGCGGATTGAGGATGCTGTCCGAGCGCAGCGCGAGCTGGTCGCGCAACTGGCTGCGGTGCAGCTTGGCCACCTGATCCTTCAGGTTGGCGATGTTTTCCTGGCTGTCGGCGGTCTGCTTGCGTTCCTCGTCGAGCTGCGCCTTGCGCGCGTTCAGCTCGGCACGCTGCCGCGCCACGGCGGGCGCTTCCTTGGCTGTGCCCGCGTCRGGTGGCGGACCSAGCACATCGAGCTGGGCCTGGAGCGCGGCGCGCTGGGCGGTCAGCGTGGCGGTCAGTTTGTCCACATCGGCGGCCAGCTGGCGCAGGGCGTCGTCCAGCCCGTCGAGCTTGGGGTTGTTCGAATTGCCGGAGGCCTGCTGCTTGATCTCGTCCTGCGCAATCTGCAGGCGCTTCAGTTCGGCCATCGCCTCGACGTGGGTCAGGGTGACGGCTGCGGGGGCCTCGGCGGCCGACGCCGATTCGGCGGCGAAGGCTGACGAGTACGAGAACGGGAGTAGCTGGATCAGAGCAACCAGCACAAGGCTGAGGGCGAGCCTGGGAAGTTTGCGCATGTCGGGGGCACGAAGGGGAGCAACAAGGGGAACAACAAGAAGTGACGGCCGCCGGGGGGGGCTGATGCACTTCCGCGAAGGTGGGCGGCGCTGCGCGCCGACCGGTATTGAATTGGCCCGGGGCCGGTCCGTGGCGCGTTGGCCACGGAAGCCCGGATTATACGCAAGCGAATGGATCACACGGCTTTTTCGGTCATCTTGCGTCGATCATGCCGCTCCGGCATGGCTCTTGCGATATGCTGACCCGGGGCCGGGTCCGACTGGCCAACACTCTCTGACCATGAAGACATTCCACTGCAATCGCTGCGGCAACCTCGTCTTTTTTGAAAACGTTACCTGCGAGCGCTGCAACGCCACGCTCGGTTTCCTGCCGGATATTTCCCAGATCGCCGCGTTCGAGGGCGMTGACGACGCCGGYTGGCGCAGCCTGCAACCGGACACGGCCGGCACGATCTACCGGCGTTGCCATAACTATCGCGTGGAGGCGGTCTGCAACTGGATGGTGCCGGCGAACAACGAGGAGACCCTGTGCCAGTCCTGCGTGCTGACCGATACCATCCCCAACCTCGATGTGCCGGACAACCGGCTCTACTGGTACCGGCTGGAGGTGGCCAAGCGGCGCCTGCTCTATACCCTGCTGGCCCTGAACCTGCCGATCGACTCGCGCGACGATGACCCCGATGGCGGCCTGCAGTTCGACTTCCTCCAGGACGCCGACGACCACAGCAGGGTCCTGACTGGCCACGACAACGGCCGCATCACGATCAACATCGCCGAGGCCGAYGACGCCCATCGCGAGCAGACCCGCACCGCCATGCACGAGCCTTATCGCACGCTGCTGGGCCAYTTCCGGCACGAGGTGGGGCACTACTACTTCACGCGGCTGGTGGTGGGCACGCGCTGGGTTGAGCCGTTCCGCGCGCGCTTCGGCGACGAGCGGGTGGACTACAACACGGCCCTGCAGCACTACTACGAGGGCAACCTGCCGCCAGACTGGCAGGACGCCTTCATCAGCGCTTACGCCACCATGCATCCGTGGGAGGACTGGGCCGAAACCTGGGCCCACTACCTCCATATCGTCGATACGCTCGATACCGCCGTGTCCTGCGGGCTGGTGCTGCGGCCCGAGGGGGCGCAGGAGCCGACGCTGACCGATCAGACGCCGGTGGAGGATTCGTCCTTCCGCAGCCTGATGAACCGCTGGTTTCCGCTCACCTACGCGCTGAACAGCCTGAACCGGAGCCTGGGCGTGCCGGACAGCTACCCGTTCACGCTGTCCCCGCAGGTGGTGGCCAAGCTSGARTTCGTCCACCGCGTGGTGGAAGACGCCGCTATGCAGCGGCCGTAACGCCCCGGCCGGACGTGCTGCGCAGCGACCACCCGAAGACCAGCAGCCCGCCCAGTGCCAGCAGCAGGCCCACCCAGCCGGTGGAGGTCCAGCCGTAGCCGGCGGCAATCGTCACGCCGCCGAGCCATGCGCCCAGCGCGTTGGCCAGGTTGAAGGCAGAGTGATTGAGCGCGGCGGCCAGGGTTTGTGCATTCCCCGCCACATCCATCAGCCGGATCTGCAAGGCCGGTCCCAGCGCGACGCCCGYGCCGATCAGCAGCACGTTGATCGACGCCAGCCACGGATGCGGCGCGGTGAAGACAAAGGCCGCCAGCACCAGCGCCGACCAGACCAGCACGCCGCCGATGGTCGGCATCAGCGCCTTGTCCGCCAGCCTGGCGCCGGCGAGGTTGCCCGCCACCATGCCCACGCCGAACAGCGCCAGTACCACGGGGATGCCGCCGGCGGGCAGGTGGGCGACTTCGAGCATGGTCGGTTTGATATAGCTGAACACGGCGAACAGGCCGCCGAAGCCGATGGCGCCGATGCCGAGCGTCAGCCAGACCTGCTTGCGCGCCAGCGCGCCCAGCTCCCGCAGCGGGCTGGCGTGGCGGTCAGCCGGCACGAAGGGCACCCAGGCCAGCACCAGCAGCACCGTCAGCACGCCGATGGCGCCCACGATCACAAAAGCCGCGCGCCAGCCGAGCCATGTGCCGATGGCGGCGGCAATCGGCACCCCGATCAGTGTGGCGATGGTCAGCCCGAGCATGACCAGCCCCACGGCCTGCGCGCGTTTCTCGCGCGGGACCAGGCCGGCGGCCACTAGCGCGGCCACCCCGAAGTAGGTGCCATGCGGGAAACCGGTCACCAGCCGCGCGACGATCATCGACGCATAGGTCGGCGCCAGSGCGCTGGCGAAGTTGCCGACGGCGAAGAACGCCATCAGCGCGATCAGCAGGTTGCGGCGCGGCCAGCGCGCGCCGAGCACGGCCAGCAGCGGGGCGCCGACGACCACGCCCAGCGCGTAGGCGCTGATCAGGTGGCCGGCTTCGGGAATGGAGATGGCCAGGTCGCGGGCGGCATCGGGCAGCAGGCCCATGATGACGAATTCGCCGGTGCCGATGGCGAAGCTGCCCACGCCCAATGCCAGCAGCGCGCGGCGGTCGGCCGAGCGGTTGCGGGGGGTGGAGGCGTCGGAGTCGGAGGAGAGGTCGGGTAGGGTGTCGAAGTTTCCGGAGGGCGCGGACATAAGGAGAGAGATCGCAAGCATTTATGGATCACCACGCACTGGCGGGCGGGATCTGTGTCCTGCCTCGGGGCTGCCAGCGTGCTCCGGTGTGGCGTCAGGGCGCTATTGTGAAGGAAGTTCGCCCGGCTTGCTGGCGGTGGCTTATCCGCCCTGTTTTGCTCGCTTTGCCGCTTCTCTTGCTGCAATCTCCCGTGCCAGGGCCACGATCCCCTCGGGGGACAGGTCGTCCGCCGTGATCACGGTGCGCGCATCCCACGCATAGAAGTGCTTGCGCTGGGAGCGCGCGTAGGCCGGGTCGTAGTGCCGCGTCGCCAGTTCGGCGAACAACTGGGGCAGGTTGCCGGCGTGGGCCATGGCCTGCCAGGCGGTGATGGTGTCCTTGCCATGCAGCGGCTTGAGATGCGCGAGCTGGTCGGCCAGCCATTGGGGCCGCTCGCCGAGGTAGGCGTAGTCCCGCAGCAGGAAGTCCAGCCGCGCCGGCAGCGCCGCCTGGATCTCCACGCAGGGGGCGGCGCGCATCCGGGCGACCAGCGGCACCGGCAGGTTCAGCTGGCCGATCCGCGGGCCTTCGCCCTCTATATATAGAGGGCGCGAAAAATCCAGCCCTTCGACCCCCGCCGCGAGGGCGGTTTCGAAGGCGGTCTGCGAGGGCTGGGGGTGATCCGGCAGGGCGCCCAGCAGCGATCCCTTGTGCCGCGCCATCCCCTCCAGGTCCAGGGTTTGCTCGCCCTGCGCGGCCAGCGCGTGCAGCAGCCGCGTCTTGGCACTGCCCGTGGCGCCGCACACCACCACCAGCGGCAGCAGCGGGGCCTGCACGGCGAGGGTGTCGATGACATGCCGGCGCCAGGACTTGTAGCCGCCGGCCAGTTGCTGGGCATCCCAGCCGACCAGGCGCAGCCACGTCGTCATCGACCCGCTGCGCAGCCCGCCGCGCCAGCAATAAATCAGCGGCTTCCAGTTCGCCGGGCGATCCGCGAAGGCTTCACGCAGATGGCGGGCGAGGTTGGCCGCCACCATCGCGCCGCCTACCCGCCGGGCCTCGAAGGCGCCGGCCTGCTTGTAGAGCGTGCCGACGATGCGGCGCTCCTCGTTGTCCAGCACCGGGTAGTTCACGGCCCCGGGAATGTGATCGATGGCGAACTCGGCGGGCGAGCGGGCATCGATCAGCGTATCGAAGGCGTGCCGATCCTCCACACGGACGACGGGCTTCATGCGCGGACCGTCAGGCCGGGGGTGCCGGCCTCCATGCGGCCGACCACGGCGGCCTCGCCGAAACCCTGTTCCCGGAAGATGCGCAGCACGGCATCCACCGCCTGCGGCGCGCAACTGACCAGCAGGCCGCCGCTGGTCTGCGGGTCGGTCAGCAGAGCCTGGGCGATGGCAGGCAGGCCGGCATCGAGTTGCACCTCGGCGCCATAGCCCTCCCAGTTCCGGCGCGACGCCCCGGTGACATGGCCTTGCCCGGCCAGCGCCGCCACCTCGGGCAGCAGGGGCAGGGCGGACCAGTCCAGCACCGCGCGCAGCCCGGCGCCGCGCGCCAGCTCCAGCGTGTGGCCGGCGATGCCGAAGCCGGTGACGTCGGTCAGCGCATGCACGCCGTCCAACGCCGCGAGGGCCATGCCGGGGGTGTTCAGGCGCGTGGTGGTGTCAATCAGCCGCGCGTAGCCGTCATCGGCAAGCTGGCCTTTCTTCAGCGCGGCGGACAGCACGCCCACGCCGAGCGGCTTGCCGAGCACGAGCACGTCGCCGGCGCGGGCGTCGCGGTTGCGGCGGATCTTCGACGGATGCGCGAGACCCATCACCACCAGCCCGTAGATCGGCTCGACCGAGTCGATGGTGTGTCCGCCGGCAATCGGAATGCCGGCCGCSCGGCACACCGCCTGCCCACCTTCCATCACCCGGCCGATCACCTCCAACGGCAACTGGTTCACCGGCATCGCCACCAGCGCCAGCGCCATGATCGGCCGCCCGCCCATGGCGTAGACGTCGCTGATGGCATTGGTGGCGGCAATGCGGCCGAAGTCGAACGGGTCGTCGACAATCGGCATGAAGAAATCGGTGGTCGCGATCAGCGCCTGGTCGTCGTTCAACTGGTAGACCGCCGCGTCATCGGCGGTCTCGATGCCGACCAGCAACTCCGGCGGCATCGGCAACCCGCCACTACTCCGCAGGATCTCGGACAGCACCCCCGGCGCGATCTTGCACCCGCACCCGCCCCCATGGGAAAAGCTGGTCAGGCGGATATCGGGGGGCGTGCTGGGCGTGGGGGTGGTCATGGTGGCTGGGGTAGGTGCGGAAGGGACACGCAAGGATACCCCAGCCCCGGGGAGCCGCCGCCCGCGTTACCGCGTGCGAACCCGCAGCGTCTCCACGCCGCGCAGGTTGTTGCGGCGGTGCCAGGACAGTTGATCGAGGTCAACCGGCTGSARGGCYGGGAAGCGGGCGAGCACGCCKGCAATCGCCGATTCGAGTTCGAGCGTGGCCAGCCGGGTGCCGAGGCAGTAGTGAATGCCGCCGCCGAAGGCGAGCGAGGGCGTGGCGTCGCGGGCGAGGTCGAGGCGGTCGGGGTCGGTGTACACGGCCGGATCGCGGTTGGCGGCGCCGATCAGCATAAAGACGATGCTGCCGCGCGGTACGGTCACGTCTTCGACCGTGACGTCCTCGAACGCCGTGCGCACCACCATCTGCACCGCACCGTCGTAGCGCAGGCATTCCGCCACGGCTTGCGAGACCGCCGTGGCGTCAGACAACTGCGACTTCAGGCGCGCCAGCTCGGCGGGCGCCCGGAACAACGCAATCATGCTGTTGCCGATCATGTTCGAGGTGGTTTCATGGCCGGCCACGAACAGCAGGATCACGTTCGAGATGATCTCGGCCTCGCTCAGGGTGGCGCCGTCGTCCTCCGCGCCGAGCAGGCTGGAGATCAGATCCTCCCCGGGATGCGCGCGCCGCTGCGCCACCACGGTCTGGAAGTAGGCCTCCAGCTCGAGCGCGGCTTGGTTCGCCGCCGCGAGCTGGGTGGCGTTGAGCGGCGCGAGGTCGAGCGCGGAGGCCAGCCGGCTGGCGGCCGTGCCGAGTGCGACGCCATCGGCGGCAGGGATATTCAGCAGCCGGCAGATGATCTCYACCGGCAGCGGCAAGGCGAAATCCGCAATCAGGTCGAATTCGGGGTTGTCGCCGGGGTTGTCGCCGGGGTTGTCGCCGAGTTTGTCGCCGAGTTTGTCGCCGAGTTTGTCGCCGATACGGTCGAGCAGCGCCTGCGTGGTGGTTTCGACAATCTCTCGCAGCCCCTCCACCTGCTTGCGGTTGAACGCCTGCATGAGCAGCGCGCGCAGCCGGGTATGCGCCGGCGGATTCATCATCAGGAAGGTGCGGCTCAGCGCCTGGAACACCGGGTCCTGCGTGGCGGCTTCGCCGTAGCGCGCCTCCACGCTCTGGAGGTAGGTCTTGCCCATGCGGCGGTCGCGCAGCAGGGCATCGATGACCGCGAAGTGGCCGGTGACAAAGATGTTGCGCCCGAGCGGCAGCAGGGCGCCCGCGCTGCGGATCTGGTCGTACAGCGGATACGGATTCGTGAAAAAGGCGGGGGAGGCGAATGATTCGAAGTTCATCACTTTTTTCTTGGTCTTGAGGAGGGGGACGAAGGGAATACCGGTGCCGAATTTCGGGCCATTTATATCAGCCGGCCGGCGCGCCATCCATCCGACTCTGTATCGCAATGTATCTGGCCGCGTGAGGATACATGGCGAGCCAAAACCGTGCATTGGCGACACGTTGGGCGGGCACTTGGCGGTCACACTGCGTGGGTTCGTACAAGCCCCGTACAAGCCCCGTACAAGCCCACTTCTTTGCATTGGGCGAATCAACCAGGAGAAATCTTTATGTCCCGTGCAGTGACCCCATCCGTTTGGCAATTCGCATTGGCCCGCCGGGCCATTTCTGGCACGGCAGTGCTCGCGGCCTTTGGCTTTGCCGGCGCCATGCAGCCGGCATTTGCCGCGGATTCGGCGCCGAAGGCTGCCGCCGCGCAGCGCGCCAGCACCGACGAGAGTATTCGTCCGTTCAAGGTGCATGTGCCCCAGCGCCAGCTCGACGATTTGCGCAAGCGGATTGCGGCCACGCGCTGGCCCGACAAGGAAATCGTCAGCGATCAATCCCAGGGCATCCAGACGGCGCAGGTTCAGGAACTCGTCAAATATTGGGGATCCCAATATGACTGGCGCAAGGCCGAGAAGGAACTGAATGCGCTGCCCCAATTCGTCACGACGATCGACGGGGTGGATATTCATTTCATCCACGTCCGCTCGCGCAACCCCAAGGCCCTGCCGGTCATCCTGACGCACGGCTGGCCGGGCTCGATTTTCGAGTTCACCAAGACGATTGGCCCGCTGACCGACCCCACCGCCTTTGGCGGCTCGGCGGATGACGCGTTCGATGTCGTGATTCCGTCGATTCCTGGCTACGGCTTTTCGGGCAAGCCCACCGAACTGGGCTGGGGGCCGGACCGCACCGCGCGCGCGTGGGATGTCCTGATGAAGCGGCTTGGTTATACGCACTATGTTTCACAGGGTGGCGACCATGGCTCGGTCATTTCCGATGCCCTCGCGCGGCAGGCGCCGAAAGGCTTGCTGGCCATCCATCTGAATATGCCCGCCACCGTGCCGGGTCCGCTGATGAAGTCGATTCTCAGCGGCGATGCGCCGCCGTCGGAACTGACCGCTCCGGAGCGCGATGCCTACCAGTCGCTGAGCACCTTCTTCGGCCGCAATGCCGCCTACGGCGGAATGATGGTGACCCGGCCGCAGACCATTGGCTACGCGTTGTCTGATTCGCCACTGGGCCTGGCCGCCTGGACCTACGAGAAAATCGTGCAATGGAGCGACAGCGACGGCGTGCCCGAGCGCGTGGTGTCCCGGGACGCGATCTTGAATGACATCACCCTCTATTGGCTGACGAATACGGGCGCCTCGTCCTCGCGTTTCTATTGGGAAAACAATAACAACAACTTCAGCGCCGACGCGCAGAAGACGCGCGAGATCAAGGTGCCGGTGGCGATCAGCRTATTCCCGCACGAGATTTACCGCGCGCCGGAAAGCTGGAGCAAGCAGGCCTACCCCTCGCTGATGTACTACCACCAGGCTGCCAAGGGCGGGCATTTCGCCGCCTGGGAGCAGCCGCAACTGTTTGCCGAGGAACTCCGCGCGGCATTCAAGTCCGTGCGCCAACCCGTGCGCTAACGCTTTCGCCGACCTTCCCGTGGAAGCGATTTCCCGTCCGGCCGCAAGGCTGGGCGGGTTTTTTACGTCCATTCCGCTACACCCCCATTGCCCGCAGCCCCAGCAAGACCACCACCGCCACCCCCAGCAGTGCCGCCAGCGCTTGCCAGAACCGCAGCGGGTTTCGCTCCAGCAGCGGGGGCGTGGCGCGTTGCCAGAGCGGCTCGGTGGGCGCCCGCAATGCCTGGATGAATTCCGACAGGGCTTCGTGCCGCTTCAGCGCGTTGGAGTGCAGGGCGCGCCGCAGGGTGTCGTCGACCCAGGCCGGGAGTTCGGGGCGCTGCTCGCGCAGGCTGGTGTAGCGCAGGCGGCGGACGTCGGCGCGGTCGCGGATGCGCGTGACTTGCAGGCCGTAGGGCAGCTTGCCGGTCAGCATCTGGTAGGCGAGGGTGGCCAGCGAGAACAGGTCGGAGGCCGCCGTGCCGTCATCGCCGACGAAGTACTCCGGCGCGGTGTATTGCAGCGTGCCGACCGGCATGGCGGCGTGGGGCGGCCGCGTGGCCTCGGCCAGCCCTGCCACGTGGACCGAGCCGAAATCGATGATCTTGACGGTGCCCGAGCGGTCGATCATGACGTTCTCGGGGCGGAGGTCCTGGTGCAGCATCTCGCGCCGGTGGAACGCCTGCAGGCCGGTGGCCAGTTGGGCGATGATGCCGCGCACGGCGTCCAGGTCGGGCTGGGGATGATCGATCATCCATTGCGCCAGCGTCTGGCCTTCGAGGTACTCCATCGCCACGAACAGGTGCTTGCGGGGCCGGTCCGCCGCGTGGGGGCGCAGCACGTGCTGGTTGTCGATGCGTCGGGCGACCCATTCCTCGAGCAGGAAGCCCTCCAGATGGGCCGCATCGTCGCGTTGATCGACGGCAGGCGTTTTCAGCGCCACGTGTTGTCCGCTGTGGTCGTCCGTCGCCAGATAGACGTGGCTGCGCGCGCTCCCATGCAGCGCCCGGACGATGGTGTAGCCCTCGAACTGCATGCGGGGCGTGAGCGGCGGCGGCAGGGTCAGGTGCCCGGTCTGCGCCATCGCGTTGCGGGCGCCGGGTTCGGGCAGGGCGTCGACACGGGCCAGCAGCAGCGTGACGTTGTCCTCGCTGCCGCGCGTCAGGGCCAGCGCCGTCAGCGTCTGCGCGGCGCGGTCCAGGTCGTCGTCGCTGGCGGTCAGGGCCTGGTGGACATCGGCGGCTTCCAGGTATTCGTAGGCGCCGTCGGTGGCCAGCAGGTAGATCTCGCCGGGCTCCACGCCCCACGTCCGATAGTCGATTTCGACAGACGGGCTCGCACCCAGCGCTCGGCCCAGATAGGCCTCAGAGGCCGACACGCAGACCCGATGATCGACGGTGAGCTGCTCCAGCGTGTGCCGATGCAGCCGATAGACGCGCGCGTCGCCCACGTGCAGCAGGTGGGCCTCCCGCGCCTTGAAGATCAGCGCGCTGAATGTGCAGACGTAGCCGCGGTCGCGRTCGAAGCGGGCTTCGCTGTGACGGCTCTGCGCGTGGAGCCAGGAGTTGACGGCGGCCAGCACGCACTGCGCCGCCCGCCGCACSGTCCAGGCTTCGGASGTGCAGTAGTAGTCCTCGAGGAAGGTGCGGACGGCGGCGGCGCTGGCGATCTGGCTGACCGCGCTGCTGCTGATGCCGTCCGCCAGCGCCAGCGCAACSCCCTTGGTCACGCGGTGGTGGCCGGCGGGGTGGGTCACGCCATGAAAGTCCTGGTTGACCGCCTTCCGGCCAGCGTCCGAGTGTTGGCCAACGCTGACCTGGAGCCCGCCGGACATGGCGCGGTCGCCTCGATACCGGGTAGTGATCCGATCAGCCCAGCGCGCGCTTGCTGGCCGACTTGTAGTGCGTGCTGTAGAGCGTGATGCCCACGAAGGTCAGGCCACCCACCAGGTTGCCCAGCACAGTCGGGATTTCATTCCAGATCAGGTAGTCCATGAGGGTGAAGTTGCCGCCCAGCATCAGGCCCGACGGGAACAGGAACATGTTCACGATGGAGTGCTCGAAGCCCATGTAGAAGAACACGAGCACGGGCATCCACATGCCGATGACCTTGCCGGACACCGAGGTCGACATCATGGCCGCCACCACGCCGGTGGAGACCATCCAGTTGCACATCACGGCGCGGATGAACAGCGTCAGCATGCCGGCGGCGCCATGCGCGGCGTAGCCCACGGTGCGGCCTTCGCCGATGTGGCCGATCTTCTGGCCGATGGCGTTCGGGGCTTCGGAGAAGCCGAAGGTGAAGATGATGGCCATGAAGAACGCCACGGTGACGGCGCCGGCGAGGTTGCCACAGAACACCAGGCCCCAGTTGCGCAGCACGCCGCTCCAGGTGGCGCCCGGGCGGCGGTCCAGCACGGCCAGCGGCGCGAGCGTGAAGACGCCGGTCAGCAGGTCGAAGCCCATCAGGTACAGCATGCAGAAGCCAACCGGGAACAGCAGCGCGCCAACCAGCGCGTTGCCGGTGTTGACMGTGATGGACACCGCGAAGGCTGCCGCCAGCGCCAGGATGGCGCCGGCCATATAGGACCGGATCAGCGTGTCACGCGTGGACATCAGCAGCTTGGACTCTCCGGCATCGACCATCTTGGTGACGAACTCGGTGGGGGCGAGATAGGCCATGGGGTATTCCTCTCCGTTTCCTTCGTTTGGCTCAGAAAAGACAAACGGCGTCCGTCCGCCCGGCCTCTGGCCGGCACGTGACAGGACGCCGTCATCCTTGATGCTTTACAGGGTGATGCACTGCCGGGCCGTCATCAGCCCGATGTCAGTGCTGACGCACGTTCCATGCCCGCCGCCGGGTGGGGCCGGGTTGGGCCGGGTTGGGGCAAGTGACGATCTAGGGGGCGTTGGTAGTGCATGGGCTGCCCGCTTTTGGTGCGCGCGGCCGGGCGGGTTCAATCCTGGTGCTGATCGTCGTCCTGTGGGGGCAGGGCGAGGCCGGTGAGCGAGAGGGTGGCTTCGGCAATGTCCGCCAGCCGGCGGTTGTTGTCCATCGACGCCTTCTGCAAGGCCCGGAACGCGGCGTCCTCGCTGAGCCCCATGCGGGCCATCAGCGCGTTCTTGGCGCGCTCGATCACCTTGCGCTCCTTGAGCGCGCGCCGGGCGGCATCGAGTTCCACTTCGGTCTGGGCCAGYCGCGCCGACTGCTGGCGCAGCAGGCGCTCCAGCGACGTGACGGTGGTGGCGTGCACCTCGGYGGGTCCGTTTCCGGCATCGGGCATGCCCGGCAGCACAGGGGCGGCGGCGGGTTGCTCGGCCACATCGAAAAAGCGCTCGACGGCATGGGTATGGGGCGGYGGGTTGTCCAGTAGCTGGCGCAGCAGCCCGGCCGAATCCTGGAGATCGGCCTGGGAACGCTGGATCTGCGCCTCGCAGGCCTTGCGCAGGTCCTGCACCACCTGCATCTCCAGCGTCCACATGCCCGTGATGACCTCGCTGCAGACTTCGAACCACTTCTCGCTGTCGTCGTGCACCAGCGCCGTGCCCGGCGGCGTGGTCAGCAGCGTGCGGCGCATGCCGTCCTGCGCGGCGACCGCGGCGCTGGCCTGCCGTTGCCGCCATGCGGCGAGCAGCGACGGGTCGGCGAAGCGCTCGAACATCTGGAAGCTGCGCTGCTGGGCTTCCACCAACTGCTGCACGCGCTGCGGCGCGGTGCCCGCACAGGTGCCGGAGGCGAACATCTGCGCCCCGACGGCCCGCTCCTGCCCGGCGGCTTCCTTGCCCTGCACGAGGTAGACGAAGGCCACCAGCGGCCGGGCGATGCCCGGATACATCGCCACATCGGCCAGATGGAAGATCAACTCCAGCAGCGCGGCAATCAGGCGGCTGAACGCCGCCACGGCGTCGTGCGCGGTGGTCTGGCATTGATCGATGGACTGGCGCAGCGCCGGCAGCGTGGCCAGATCGAGCTGGACCCAGGCCATCAACGACACCATCGACGCCGTACCCGTATGGCCCGCTTCCAGCTGGCTGGCGAAGCGCTCGCCCAGCCGGGAGGCGATGTGGACCGCCTCGCCCATCGCCGTCTGGCGCTCCTGCGCCAGCCGTTGCCCACCGGAGGCCAGGAAGATGCTGCTGGCCCCCCGTTCACGCTGCAAGGCGTGGATCAGCTGGCCGATCAGGTCGGCCAACTCCACGCGACTTGCCATCAGGCGGACGGCCTCGATTTCGAGCTGCTTGGCCCGAAGGACGAGGGTTGAGGCGGAAAGGGGCATTGTTCTGGGAATGTGGGCGCGGCCGGGATGGGTACTACGCATTTGCCMGGTACTACGCAAATGTCGTGCCATTTGTATCATCCGCCGTACCTTCCCGGCCCCCCGGACCGGCTACAGCGCCTGCACCTGCACAGGCGCGCCGGGTTTGCCGTTCTCGGACGGGGCGATCACGAGATAGCGGCGCGCGCCGGCCCCCGCATCGTCCCGCACCACCTGCCGGATCGGGCCAATCGCGTTGACGATGGCCGAGCCCGCCGGATTCGACATGAAGGCGGCGAGCGGCTCCAGCGGGCCGCTGCCGTCCGCGCGGGTGGCGAGCGCCAGCACGTAGGCGCGCTTSGGCTGCAAYCCGGTSGCCGAWGCCTGCAGGACCTGGAGCAGCCCCTGATCGAACAGCGTGACGCTGGTCGGCGCATGGTCGGTGGCCACAGGCTTGCCGTTCACGACGCCATGCAGCTTCAGCTGCGTGGTCTGCCCGGCCACCCCCAGCGGCTGGAGTCCCTGCGTGCCGTCGCCCTCAGGCACGGCGTTCGGCACATAGGCGATGGCCTGCGGCGCCTGCCCGACCGGCACGTTGGCGACTACCCGATTGGTGGCGGTGTCGATGGCGGCCAGCTGGTCGGCGTTCTCCAGCCCCACGTAGATGCGSGTGCCGTCGCCCGARGGCCAGATGCCGTGCGGCAGGCTGCCCACCGGAATCGTGGCCACCTGGGAGAAGTCATCGGTCCGGAACACCTTGACCTGATTCAGCCCGCCGACCGTGATGTAGGCGAAGTCGCCCGCCGCCGTGTGGGCGAAGTTCACGTGGTTGGTGATCGGGCCGGTCTCCAGCGTCTTGATCAGGCGGAAGGGCGGGCGGGCCTCGAACACCTGGGCCTTGCCGACGTCCTTGAGCGTGAACCAGACCTGCTTGCCGTCAGGCGTGGCGGCGATGTTCGGGCAGAACGGGCTCTCCTGCTTCACGCGCCCCACGATCTGATGGTCGGCCACGCTGACCACGGCCGTTTCCGGATTGAACGACGAGCAGATGTAGCCGTACTTGCCATCGGGGGAGAAGATCTGCATGCCCGGGCCGTCGGCCACGGTGATGCGGGTCTTTTCCTGGAACGTGGCGGCGTCGATCACCGAGATGTAGTTCTCCCCGCGCACGGTGACCCAGACCTCCTTGCCGTCCGGCGTGTAGAACGCCTCGTGCGGCGACCGTCCCACGTAGGTGACGTGCTTGACGGCGTTGGTAGCCGTGTCGATGAACGACACCGAGTTCGACCCAATCGACACGATGGCAAGCGTGCGGTGATCCGGCGAGAAGCCCATCCCGTGGACCAGCACCTGACCGCGATACAGCGGGCTGAAGTTGCCCGGCGCRGGGTCGCCCAGGCGGATGACGCCCAGCAGCCGGTTGTCCGCCGGGTCYGTCACGGAAACCGTGTTGGAGAACTGCTCGGCGGCATAGAGGCGGTCGCGGTGGCTGATGGGGACGTCMGGGGCCGTCGACGGTCCCGGCGCCTGCCCGGCCAGAACCGCGCTGGCCGCGCCGAGCAGCAGCATGAGGGAGAGGGTGTTCCTGAGGGAATGTCTTGTCATGGTCGTGGGCGCATCAGTGCGCGTGAGCGGAATGGCTGGGGGTGGTGGGTTGGCTGGCCGATTGGGCCGGATCGGGGCGGGTGGGCGCCGGCGCGGATGGGGGCAGGGGCTGTCCGAGCGCGAGCCGCATCGCGGCAATCTCCTGCAACTGGTCGACGATGATTTCCTGCGCGATGCGTCGGAGCTGCTCGTTCTTGCCGTGGCGCAGCTCGGCCATGGCCATGTCGATGGCGCCCTGATGGTGGGGAATCATCATCGCGACGAAGTCCTCGTCGACGTTGCCGCTGGGCTTGACCGCCATGTCGTCCATCATTTTTGTCATGGCGGYATCGCTTTCCGACAGGAACGCAGCGCTGTCAGGGCTGGCGGGCGGGGCGGCGACGGCGGGCAGCGCAAGGGCGGCCAATAACGGCAGGAGGAACTTTAGCGGTGGTGATGGGGATCGGTGATGACTGGGCACGGGGCTCCTCGTGAAGGGTGGCGGCCTGGTTGCGGCCGCATGCCCCGTAAACGCAGGACACCCTGCTGTTATTCCCTCGCCACCTCAGGGTAAATTTATACCCGGGTAATATTGACTTTAATTTTATCCGGGTATAAATTGCGGACGTCATCACGGGGAGCCACCATGAGCCCAATCGATCATCTTCCGTCCCATACCGCCTTCGAAGGCCATCGTCGCCTCGCCTCCGGCCCGCTCGGCGTGGTTGCGCTCGCGGTCAGGCGGGCGATGGAGGGGGGCACCAGCGACCCGGTGCTGGTGTTCGACAACGCCACCGGGCGCACCATCGACATCGACACACGCGGCAGCGAWGCGGACATCGTCGCCCGTTTTAGCCCGGAGGGTGGGCGTGCCGATGCCGCCGATCAGGAAGACGCCCCGGACGCGCCGCGCGGCAGGGGCCGCCCCAAACTAGGCGTCGTGGCGCGCGAGGTCACGCTAYTGCCGCGCCACTGGGACTGGCTCGCCCAGCAGCCGGGCGGGGCCTCCGTGGCGCTGCGCAAGCTCGTGGAAGAGGCACGCCGCGCCAATGCCCATGGCGATAACCGCCGCGTAGCGCGGGAGCGCGCGTATCACTTCATGTCCGCCATCGCCGGGGATCTTCCGGGCTTCGAGGAAGCGTCCCGCGCGCTGTTCGCGGATGACCGGCAACGCATGGACGAAATGATCGCCGGATGGCCGGAGGACGTGCGCGGGCATGTGGTGTGGCTGGGGTTTGGGGGTGGTGCGGAAGCCAGGAGGCAGCCATGAAACCATTGCTCGCTGGCGGATGCCTGTGCGGTGCGGTCYGTTACTCGGTAAATGACGAATTCGCCTACGCGTTGAACTGCCACTGTTCAAATTGTCGTCGCTCGACAGGCTCCGCGTTCAAGCCCTTCGCAGGGATCGAGCGCGAAAAATTGCAGATCACGCAAGGCGAGGACGAGGTATTGATTTTCGGTGACGCAAAGGCGTCTCACGATGTCCGTTGCAAGCGATGCGGAAGCCTGATGTTCTCGGTGGTTCGTGATGGCGCCTTCGTCCACGTCACCTTGGGCACGCTCGCCGACACGCCCAGCATTCGTCCCAGWGCGCATATCTTCGTGGGCTCCAAGGCGCCGTGGTATTCGATTACTGACCAACTGCCACAGTACGATGAATTCGATTAGACGGCCGGCGTCATCTCAGACAAACGCAGCGCAATCGATTACGCTTTACCCTTTCGACAGCGTTGGTGAAGGTGCTCATGACAAGAGACGACAAGCTGCGGCAGATCGCGGCGGAATTCGGATTTGATCCGGACGAGGAAATCAAGATCGGTGGAAAGTACACGCCTGTTTTGGTGGATGGGAACGTAGCCTACGTTGCTGGCCAAATCCCGCGAGTTGGGGAAACGGTGCGCTTCGTTGGCGTAGTGGGCGACTCCATTTCGCTCGACGAAGCGCGTCGTGCAGCAGGGACTTCGACGCTGCGTGCCCTGTCTCTAATCAAGAAAAGCTGCGGAACGCTCGACGCGATACAGGCGGTGCCGCGCATCACCGTATTTGTGCGAAGCGCGCCAGACTTCACGATGCAAAGCGAAGTCGCCGACGGCGCCTCTGACGTCTTGTATGCGGTGCTTGGCGACGTCGGCATACACACTCGCTCGTCTGTTGGTGTATTGCAATTGCCAAAAGGCGCGTCGATAGAAGTGGATTTTATTTTTACGGTGYGGCCTGTGTAGTGGGGCTCTATAGCACCTGCCCCGGCGCAAGCACCCCCGAGGCCGATAGCGCAGAGGCAAGCCAGGCGGGGCTTGTCTCCGCGCCGGATTGGATATTGGCAATCCGTTTGCGTTCTGCTTCCAGCTTATCCGCCGCAAGTTCAAGTATGGTGGCGACTTTCTCGCGTTCGATCACGACCACGCCGTCGGCATCTCCCACAATCAGATCGCCCGGGCGTACGGTCACGCCGCCGCATTGGACCGGGTGATTGATCAGGCCGGGGACAAGCTTGGTCGGGCCATTGGCATTCGTCCCGACGGCGTACATCGGGAAACCCAGTTCGCCAATCTCGTCGCGATCCCGCGCGGCCGCGTCCAGGACGACCCCTGCCACGCCCTTGGCCCGGCACTGGTTCGCCATGATCGCGCCCATCAGGGCGCACGTCTGATCCGCCTTGCCATCGACAACGATGACATCGCCGGGTCTGGCCATCGCAATTGCGGCATGAATCATGAGGTTGTCTCCGGGGCGAACCTCGACGGTCAGCGCCGTCCCGCACAAGCGGGATCGAGAATCCAGCGGCGCCACGCGGCCGTGCATGCCGCCGCGGCGGCCATTGACATCCGCCAGCAGCGAGGAGGCGAATTGCGAAGCACGTGCTACGAGGTCCGGTGATACACGCGCGATATCGGTCACGATGGCGCGGAAGTCCTGGCTGTCTTTCATCGGGATTCTCAGTTTGCGGTAACGTTGGCGGCCTTGATCACGCCCGCCCACTTCTGTCTGTCGGCCTTCAGGAATTCTCGGAACTTCTCCGACGAGTTACCCACGACCTCCATGCCATCCTGTTGCAGTCGCTGCGCGATATCGGGCTGCCGCAGYACCTGCTGCACCTCTTTTTGCAGCCGTGCGACCACCGGAGCCGGCGTCCCCTTCGGCGCACACAGGCCGGTCCAGGCCACGGGCTCGAAGTCCTTCACGCCCGCTTCGGCAAACGTCGGCACATCGGGCAAYCCGTCCAGCCGATGGGAGGCGGCGACGCCGAGTACCCGCAACTTGCCCGACTTCGCGTACTGCAAGGAGCTGATCGGCTGGTCAAATATGAGGGATACCTGGCCACCGAGCAGGTCGGCCATGGCCTGGCCGGTGCCCTTGTAAGGCACATGCACGATATCAATCCCGGTACGCAGCTTGAGCATCTCGCCCGCGAGGTGGCCCGCCGTGCCATTGCCAGAAGAGGCGTAGTTGAGCTTGCCGGGGTTCGCCTTGGCATAGGCGATCAGCTCCTTGACGTTGTGGATGTTCAGCGACGCGTTGACCAGGGCCACGTATGGCGTATTGGCAATCAGCGACACCGGCACGATGTCCGCCTGGGCGTCATAGCTCATCTTTTGCAGGCTTGGCTGGATCGACAACATGCCTGTGGTGCAGATCATGAGCGTATGGCCATCGGCGGGGGCCTTGAGCATGGTGTCGGCGGCGATGTTGCCACCCGCTCCCGGCCGGTTGTCGATCAGCACTTGCTTCCCSAGCGCATCGGCAAGTTTCGGCGCGATCAAGCGGGCGACGATATCGTTCGAGCCCCCCGGCGAGAAGCCGATAAGAATGCGGATCGGCCGGGTTGGCCAGGCTTCCTCCGCCGTCGCAACGCTTGTGGCGGCAAGCGAGACACAGACGGCAAGGAGCTTCAGAAAAGCTGGGCGAATCAGGGGGCTGGGCAGGCTGCGCATGATGTTTCGTTTCGTCGTTGTAGAGGAAGTGTTGCGCTGGCGGAACTGTCGGCGGATCTCTGCGGATCTCTGCATGTTTGTAAGGTGTCTTCGTGGCGGCGCTACGCAAGCAGGGTTTCGGCCGCGTGCGCAATGCGCCGGGTGCCTTCTGCCAGCACTTCCATGCTGGTGGCGAACGAGAGCCGGAAATGGGTATCGACCCCATAGGCAGAGCCAGGCAGGAAGGCGATGTTGGCCGCGTCAAGCGACCAGGCTGCCCATTGGTCACTGTTCCGGATGGCGAGGCCTTCGCTGGTCCGGCGTCCGAAAAGGCCGGCACATGACGCGAAGAGATAGAAGGCACCGGCTGGCGGTTTGCACGCGATGCCCTCGATACGGTTCAGCGCTTCCACCACGAAGTCGCGGCGTTGCCGATAGACGTCGCGGTTCGCCGCGATAAAGTCTTGCGGCCCTTCCAGCGCGGCGAGCGCAGCGGCCTGCGCCACGGCATTGGCGCACGAAGTGCTTTGCGATTGCAGCTTGGTCATGGCCTTGATCAACGCTGCCGGCCCGCCGGCATAGCCAATTCGCCAGCCGGTCATGGCATAGGCTTTCGATACGCCATTGATCGTCAGCGTCCGGTCGGCCAGTTGCGGGCACACCTGCGCGATGGTGAAAAACCCCGTGCCGTCGTACATCAGGTGCTCGTAGATGTCGTCGGTCATGATCCACACATGGGGGTGGCGGCTCAGGACTTCGCCGAGCGCGACCAGTTCGTCACGGCTATAGGCCGCGCCGCTCGGATTGTTCGGCGCGTTCAGCATGAGCCAGCGGGTACGCGGCGTGATGGCGCCCTCCAGCGACTGTGGCGTTAGCTTGAAGCCCATTTCCGGCGAGCCGGGAACGAATACGGGCGTACCGCCCGCGAACAGCGTGATGTCAGGATAGGACACCCAGTACGGCGCGGGAATGATGACTTCATCGCCGGCCTGCACCGTGCATAGCATCGCGTTGAAAATCACTTGCTTTGCGCCAGTGCTGACGATGATCTCGCTGGGCCTGTAGCTCAGCGCGTTTTCGCGTGAGAACTTGCGCGCAACCGCCTCTCGCAGTTCGGACGTTCCGCCCACATCGGTGTAACCGGTTTTGCCCGACTGCATCGTCACCMGGGCGGCCTCGCAGATGTGCGCGGGCGTGGCAAAGTCCGGCTCTCCGGCCGTCAGGCCGATGACATCACGGCCGGCGGCCCGCAGCTCGCGGACGCGCTGCCCTGCCATGGAACTGGGGGATGGTTTGATGCGGTTGAGTCTGTCGGCAAGCTTCAGCATGGGCGGTTCACTGGTGGATCGATGGACACCAGTATGTGAGCCCTCTCCGCATGCCACAAACGAGTAATAAGATTGCTTTGCTATTCTTTAAATTCCTGGATTGCTTCATAGTGGTGCCTAATCCGTCATTCAATGGGTGAAAAAACCGTGAATGTGACATTAAAGCAACTTGAAGCCTTCTATTTCAGCGTCACGAGCGCGTCATTCACCGTCGCGGCCGCMAAGCTGTTTACGACGCAATCAGCCGTCTCGAAGCGCGTGATCGAACTCGAACAGGCACTGGGCGTGCAACTGGTGCACCGCATGCCCAAGGGTCTCGTCCCTACGCAGGCTGGCGCGCGGCTCATGCCGATTGCCGAAGAGTCGATGGTGCTCAAGGACCGAATTGCGCGAGAGGTCGGCCTGGACAACGAAGTGCGCGGCACGTTCCGCATCGGCGTGACCGAACTCGTGGCGCTGACATGGCTGACACGCCTGTTGCGCGAATTGAAGTTGACGCACCCCGCACTCGAGATCGAGCCCGTGGTCGATGCTGGCCTAAGCCTGTTCGCCGCGCTGGAAGCCAATACGATTGATCTGACCATTTTGCCCGGGACGTACTGGGGCGATGCCTACCGGTGTGTCGAAGTTGGCCGGGTGGAGGATCTCTGGATGGCCAGCCCAAAGCTGGACATCCCCGATCGCCCACTCAAGCCCAATGAGCTTGCCGAATATCCGGTGTTGCAACAGGCGGCCGGCTCTGCAAAGAATGCGTTCTATGGTTCCTGGAACCGTGAACACGGATTCCAGTTCAAGAAGGTCTTTTCCACCAACAGCCTCACGGTGTTGCGGGAGTTAACGATCGAGGGACTGGGCGTCAGTCAATTAGCGGTCGACTACTTCGCCTCGGATATCAATGACGGCCTGCTGCGCGTAGTCCGGACCGATCCAATGCCGCCTCCCCTCATCTACTCGGCCGTGTATCGGCAATCCGGTTTCTCGCGGGCCCTGGATGTCATCTCAGAAACGGCTGGCAATGTATGCAATTTCAAGCGGGGACCCTATGACCTTGCGGAAAGGCGGGTACGCATGATGCGGTAAGACAGCGCACGCGAATCGCTCTTATCGGGACGCGATCCACACGCCGTACGCCACAGCAATCCACGCCGCCTCGCGGCTCACGTGTGACAGACTGGTGCTTTCCAACGTCGCCTTGCGAAGACCCCCGTGAACCTCCGAAGCTTCCAACCAGGCGATGAACCAGCGTTGTTCCGCGTGTTCTTCACCGCCATCCACGAAATCGCCGCCAGGGACTATTCCCCCGAGCAAATCGCAGCCTGGGCGCCAGCCGACTTTGACATGGCCCTATGGGCACCGCGGGTCCAAAAGCTCCGGCCCTTCGTCGTCGAACTMGAWAATGAGATCGTCGGTTATGCCGACGTTCAGCCCAACGGCTACATCGATCACTTCTATGTGTCGGGTTTCCATCCCCGGCAGGGAATCGGGACCCTGCTGATGACGCGTATTCACGAGGAGGCCGTGAATCTGGGGATAACGGCACTCACCTCAAACGTGAGCAAGACGGCCGAGCCCTTTTTCGCGCGCCACGGTTTTCACGTGGTCGAACGGAATTTCCCAGTCTGTCGGGGCGTGACGCTGGAAAACGCCCTGATGCGGAAGATGCTTTGACCAAAAAAAAGCCCGCGACGAAGCCGTCGCGGGTGCGGGTACAAATGTCGAGGGGTCAATCACGACAAGCACATTGTCCATGAATGTATGAGACATGGCGTCCCCTCGCACGGAGGGCACGCACTCTGAGTGAAGTGACTATTGAGCCGCTTCTCGCAGCGCCTCCACCAGCGACGTCATCAATTCGTTATCTTCCAGCCCCCGTCGCCACATGAGGCCGACGGGCGGCAAGTCCCAGCTCAGCGCAAAGGGCAGGGTGGCGGCACCGCCCAGTTCCACCAGTTCGGCGGCCACCGAGCGCGGCACGATGGTGATGGCGTCCGGCTGGCGGCGCAGCAGGGTGGCCATCGGCTTGATCGAGTAGGTTTCGACCGTGGGCAGCGGCGGCGCCACGCCGGCCACCGCGAACATCGTATTGATGGTGCGGCGCACCGGCGTGTGCGGGGGCGGCAGGATCCAGTCCCGCTCCGACAGGCGTTTCCAGTCCAGCCCCGCCCGGGAGAGCCGCGCGGCGGCGTCCGCCGGCACCACCAGCACCGGTTCCTCCCGATACAGCGGCTGCTGGACGATATCCTCGCCCGCCAGGTAGAACGAGCGCGCGATCACGCAATCGAGTTCGTGCTGGCGCAGCGCGTTGACCAGTTCGTCGGTGGTCCCCTCCCGTACCAGCATCGAGATGCGCGGCGTGTGGCGCAGGCCGAAGTCCAGCGCGGCATCGAGCACGCCGCGCGCCACGTAGGGAATCACGCCGATCCGCAGCCGCCCGCGCAGGCCGGCCTCGATCACCGTCAGCTCGCGCCCCAGCGCCTCGGCATCGGCCAGCGCCGTGCGCGCGTGGGCCAGCACGGCCACGCCGGTCGGTGTCGGCTCCAGGCCCTGCCGGGTGCGGGTGAACAGCGGCGTCAGGAAAATGTCCTCGATCTCGCGCAGCGCCTTGGTCACGGCCGGCTGGGAGAGATTGAGTTCGGCGGCCACGCGCGAGACAGAGCGCTGGCGCTCGAGCGCCAGCAGCAGCGGCAGATGGCGCAGGCGCAGGCGCGAGACCACGTTGTGGAGCAGCTTGTCGGACGAAATGGGCATGATGGCGAAGGAGCGATATAACCAAATGGTAATGCAACAATAATTTTTTCGCCGTTTGCAGTTATTCCGGGCTCCTATACTCAAATGCATTCGATACCAGTCATTAGGCCATGTTCACCACCCGTCCGGAAATCGTTGGCACCTTCGGCGTTGCCGCCTCCACCCACTGGCTTGCCACGCAGACCGCGATGGGCGTGCTCGAGCGGGGCGGCAATGCCTACGATGCGGCCGTCGCCGGGGGCTTTGTGCTCCAGGTCGTGGAACCGCACCTGAACGGCCCGGGCGGCGAAGTGCCGATCCTGTATTGGGATGAAAAGACGCGCGCGATGCGCTCGGTCTGCGGCCAGGGCCCCGCGCCCGCGCTGGCGGACCCCGAGGCGCTGCGCGCCCAGGGTATGGAGCTGATGCCCGGCATCGGCCTGATGCCCGCCACMGTGCCCGGCGCGTTCGGCGCGTGGCTGACCATGTTGCGCGACCACGGCACGTGGTCGCTGGCGGACGTGCTCGCGCCCGCCATCGGCTATGCGCGCGATGGCTTCCCGCTGGTGCCGCGTATCTCGCAGGCCATCCTGGCCGTGCAGTCGCTGTTYCGCGACGAATGGCACAGCTCGGCTGATACGTGGCTGCCGGACGGCAAGGTGCCGCGCCCCGGCGCGCTCCACCGGCTGCCGGTGCTGGCCGACACCTATACCCGCATTATCGAGACGGCCCAGTCCGCGAGCGACTCCCGCACGGGCCAGATCGATGCCGCCATGGACTGCTGGTACCGCGGCTTCGTGGCCGAGGCCATCGACGCCTACTGCCGCGACACCCCGGTGCGCGACACCACCGGCGAGAAGCACACCGGCCTGCTGCGCTACGACGACCTCGCCCAGTGGGCGCCCACGGTAGAAGCCCCGGTGACGCTGGACTTCGGCCGCTATACCGTGGCCAAGTGCGATATCTGGAGCCAGGGTCCGATGTTCCTGCAGCAGCTCGGCATGCTGCGCCACGCCGGGCTGGAAGCCCACGCGCCCACGTCCCCCGAATTCGTCCACAAGATTGCCGAGGCCGCCAAGCTGGCGATGGCCGACCGTACCGCCTGGTACGGCGACCCCCGCTTCACCGAAAGCAAGCTCTGCGCGCTGCTCAATCCGCACTACCTGGCCGCGCGCGCGGCGGGCATCGGCGAGCAGGCCGCGCTGACCATGACGGCGGGCACGCTGAAGGGCGAGGCGCCGCGCATGCCGGACCTCGACGTCGCCACGCGCACGCTGGCCACCGCCGACGTGCGCTTCGGCGTGGGCGAGCCCACCTTTGCCGCGCTGCCGCCCGTGACCGAATGGGCCGAGCGCGAGCTGTTCGTGGGCGATACCTGCCATATCGACGTGATCGACCGCCACGGCAACATGGTGGCGGCCACGCCGTCCGGCGGCTGGCTGTCGTCGAGCCCGACGATTCCGTCGCTCGGCTTCGCGCTGAACACGCGCCTGCAGATGACCTGGCTCGAGCCGGGCCTGCCGAACACGCTGGCACCGGGCAAGCGCCCGTGCACCACGCTGTCGCCGTCGATGGCGCTGCGCGACGGSGAGCCGTACATGGTCTTCGGCACGCCTGGTGGCGACCAGCAGGACCAGTGGTCCCTGGCATTCTTCCTGCGTCATGCCGTGCATGGCATGAACCTCCAGGAGGCCATCGACGCGCCGGCCTGGCATATCGATCATTTCCCGGGTTCGTTCTGGCCGCGCCAGACCGTGCTCAACCGCATCAGCATCGAGTCGCGCTTTCCGGCGGCCACGCTGGAGGCGCTGCGCGCGCGCGGGCACGAGGTGCGCGTGGGCGACGACTGGTCCGAGGGCCGCATGTCGGCCTGCTCGCGCGAGCGCGATGCCCAGGGCCGGCTGGTGCTGCGCGCGGGCGCCAATGCGCGTGGGATGCAAGGCTATGCCGTGGGCCGCTGACGGGGCGGCAGGCATGGAAGGTATCGCGATAGCGGTATCGCACAAACAGTCGGCCCGCACGGGGCGGTCCGCACGAAGACAGAGGGAGTTGCAGTCATGAGGTCCGTAGTCAAGAGCCTGCTGTGCGGCGCCGCCGCGCTGGCAATGTCGTTCGCCGCCATTTCGGGGGCTGGTGCCGCCGATGCCTATCCGACAAAACCGATCACGCTGATCGTGCCCTGGGCCGCCGGCGGCTCCACGGACATCCTGGCGCGCGTGCTGTCCGAACACCTGACCAAGTCGCTCGGCCAGCCGGTCATCGTCGACAACCGCCCCGGCGCCTCGGGCAATATCGGCTCGGCCACGGTCGCCCGGGCCCAGCCGGACGGCTACACGCTGCTGATTGGCTCGATGAGCACCCACGCGATGAACCCCTCGCTGATGCCCAACATGCCGTTCAAGGGCGTGGAGGACTTCACCCCGCTGGGGCTGCTGGCCTACGTGACGAACACCATGGTGGTGCATCCGTCGGTGCCGGCGAAGAACGTCAAGGAACTGATTGCCTACGCCAAGGCCAATCCGGGCAAGCTGGCCTACGCCAGCGCCGGCTCCGGCTCCACCAACCACCTGAGCGCGGTGCTGTTCGCCAAGATGGCCGGCGTGGACATGCTCCACGTGCCGTACAAGGGCGGCGCCCCGGCCGTGGTGGATCTCGTGGCAGGCCAGACGCAACTGCTGTTCTCCGCCGGCACCCAGACGCTGCCGCACGTGAAGGCCGGCAAGCTGCGCCTGCTGGCGGTGACCGAAGCCAAGCGCTCGCCGCTGCTGCCGGACGTGCCCACGGTGGGCGAGACGCTGCCCGGCTATGAGCTGTCCGTGTGGTACGGCGCCTTCGGCCCGAAGAACATGCCGGCCGAGCTGGTGACGCGCCTGAACAGCGAGATCAACCGGATCATGACGCTGCCGGAAGTGAAGGCCAAGATGGACAGCATCGGCGTGGAGACCACCACGTCCACGCCGCAGGCGTTCGGCAAGATCCTGCGCCGTGACGCGGACCGCTACGGCAAGCTGATCCGCGAACTCGGCATCAAGGCGGAGTAAGCGTCGATGGTAGAACTCGCCAACCTGGCGCGGCTGAATACGCTGTGCGACCAGTTGCGCCACGCGGCGACGCCGGTGGCCGTGATGGATGCGGTGGGGCAGGCCACGCTGGACCTGCTCGGCCCCGGCCTGCTGACGATCAAYACGTGGCAGGCCGAGACCGGCGAGATCGGGCGGCTGTGGTCGTCCGATCCGGCCGCCTACCCGGTGGGTGGGAAGAAGGTCAAGGGCGACACGTCCTGGACGCGCCAGTTGCTGGTGCGCGGCGAGGTGTTCGTCGGCGAGGGCGACGCGGCGCTGGCCGCCGTCTTCGACGACATCGCCGTGATCCGTGGCCTGGGTCTGAATGGCGTGGTCAACGTGCCGCTCTGCGAGGGCGGCCGGGTGATCGGCACCTTTAACTACCTGACCGCCGTGGAAAGCTGGACCGGTGACCAGATCACCGTGCTGCGGGTGCTCGGCCAGATGGCCCTGCCCGCCGTGGCGGCGCTCGCCGCCAACCGCTAAAGCCGCATAAGCCGYTGAACCCCGGCGCCGGCGCTGCTACTCGGTGGTGCTGGCGCTCCAGAAGGCCTGGCTGACCACGCTCGTGGCGCCCAGCCTGGCCACCATCGCGTCCAGCGCGTCGCCCTCCACCGAGGCGGCTGCCAGCACCGCTTCGATCTCCACATCCTGTTCACCGAACGCCCGCACCTCCAGGTCACGGGTGGGGAAGTCGGCCGCATCCAGCGCTTCCTCCAGCAGCCGCATGGCGAGTTTCTGGTGCTCGCGCGCGGTAATCACGTGCACGGTATGGGTGACTTCCACGGCAGGCGTGTCGATGGGCTGGCGGTTGATGCGGTCCACCACGGGCCGCAGCAGCGTGTTGGCGGCCAGCACGAACAGCGCGCCGATGGCCGCCTCCATGATCAGGTCCGCCCCGGCGCACGCGCCGACCGCCGCCGAGCCCCACAGCGTGGCCGCCGTGTTGAGGCCGCGCACATTGCCTTCCTCGCGCATGATCACGCCGGCGCCCAGGAAACCGATGCCGGACACCACGTAGGCCACCACGCGCACCGCGCCATCGTGGCCGGCGAGATGGTTGGCCATGTCCACGAAGATCGCCGCGCCCACGGCCACCAGCACATTGGTGCGCAGCCCGGCCGTGCGCTGGCGGTACTGGCGCTCGTAGCCGATCATGCCGCCGAGCACGAACGCGGCGGCGAGGCTGATCGCCGTATCGAGCAGCGATTGCGGATTGATGTTTTGCAGCGCTTCCAGGGACATGATCGCGGACTCCGGGGCCAGGCGTCGCGCGATTGTGTCACAGGGCTATGACCGGGGCAAAGCGTCCGGGGCGTGCCAGACCAGCGGCAGCGCCGCCTCGCGCCAGACCACGCGGTCCGGTATCACGCGCCAGAGCCGTTCGGCGCCTTCCCAGTTGGCGATCTCCGGGGAGTCGGTCAGCACCTCGGCCCGGCCCGAAAGCTGGAGCAGGTTGCCGGTGGTGTAGTCCACGAAGGCCAGTCCGGCAATCGGGTTGGCGGCCAGATTTCCCAGCGTATTGAAGAAGCGGTTGCCCGAGTAGTCGGGAATCGTCAGCCCGCCGTCCGCATCGAGCCGGACGAAGCCGCGCGGCCCGCCCCGATGSGATACATCCACCTGCCGGCTGCCATCGGCCAGATCCACGTAGGACGCCACGAAGAAGGTATCCGYGCCGGCGATCAGCGCGCGCGCCCGCTCGTCCAGGGCYGGCAGGACCTGCGGCGGCTGGTCGGACGCCACSCCRGGRTCGCGCGTGAAATCGAACGCGCGCTGCTGGATGTACTGCGGGCAGTTGCCGAAGCTCTGGCCCACGGCCAGCCGGAAGCCGTCCGGGCCGGTGCGCTCCACCCGGCCGTTCATGCGATTGCGGCGCCGCGTCATGGGATCGATGCCGAGCAGGCCGAGGGCGTTGCCGTCGTCCATGCCGGCGTCGGCCGGGTCGGCGGGCTCTCGCGCCACTGCCACGTCCAGCACGCGCGGGTCCGGGGAGTGGAGGAAGCCGGGCGCCCCGGCGCGCAGCGTGGCCCAGACGCGCCCATCCGGCGCCACCGTGCCGAGCACGACCAGCGGAAGCTGTTGGAAGAAGTCGCGATGCTGGTCGGGCATGTAGTCCCGCACCACGCGCGGGCCGACCTCTGCCATGCGCGCCTGCACGCCGGCGCGCTCCTGCAGCAGGCGTTCGCCGGTATGCCAGGGCAGATCCGGGAGGAGGGCGGCGTGGGAGGACATGTTGGGCTCCGGTAGGGTGGATGGCGGGGGCGGCAATCAGGCGGCGAGCCCGACGGCGGTCTTCTGGAACGGCACGAAGCCGGGCAGCGTTTCCACGCGCGCCAGCCATTGCCGCACGTGGGTGTAGTCGCTCAGGTCGACAAAGCCTTCCGGCGCGCTGGCGGTATAGCTGTACAGCGCCACATCGGCAATCGTCGGCTGATCGGCGGCAATCCACTGGCGGCCTGTCAGCGCGCGGTTCATGCGGCCCAGCACCAGATGTGCCCGGGCAATGACCTGCTCGCTGTTCAGCGGCGCGCCGAACACCGTAATCAGGCGTGCCGAGGCCGGCCCGGCCGCGAGGTCGCCCGCGGCCACGGACAGCCAGCGCTGCACGGCGGCGGCGCCGGCGGGGGTCTCGGGCAGCCAGTCGGTCCGGCCCAGCGTTTTGGCCAGATAGACCATGATCGCGTTGGAGTCCGGCAGCACCGTGTCCCCATCCACCAGCACGGGCACCTGGCCGAACGGGTTCAGGGCGAGGAATTCCGGGGCCTTYTGGGCGCCGGCGCGCAGGTCCACGTCGATGAGTTCGACTGGCTGGCCGATCAGGGCGAGGAACAGCCGCACGCGGTGCGAGTGGCCGGAGAGGGGGTAGGCATACAGTTTCATGTCGGATCCTGGTTGGGATGGTCCGACTATAGGTGCCTTTCGGCGCACGAAAAACCGCCGCCGGCAGAAGGCACTCTTGCGCCAACGCGAAGAATGCCCAGTTGCCGCCTGCCGAGCCGCTCTAGCGCAGGGACGGCGCGGCGCGCAACGTCTCGATGGCGAGGTCCAGGAAGGCGCGCACCTTGTGCATCGCGTGGCGGCCCTCGCGATGGATCACGTTGATCGGCAGCGGCGCCGGCTCGAAGTCGGCCAGCACGACCTGCAGGCGGCCGTCGCGCAATTCATCGGCAATCTGGTACGACAGCACGCGCGCCAGCCCGAAGCCGTCCACGGCCGCCGCGATGGCCGAATCGTTGGTGGTGGTGGCCATGCGCGGGGCGAGGCGCGTGGGCGTCATCTCGCCGCCGGCGAGAAAGCGCCATTCCGGCAAGGTGGAGATGCCGGTGGTCTGGATCACGGTGTGCGCCGGCAGGTCCGCCGGCGTCGCCGGCACCCCGTGCTGCGCCAGGTAGGCGGGCGACGCGCAGACCACGCGCCGCACATGGCCGACCGGCACCGCCTGGAGCGAGGAGGCGGGCAGCTCGCCAATGCGGATGCCGACGTCGATGCCCTCGTCGACGAAATTGACGATGCGGTCGATAAACAGGCAGTGGACGTCCACCTCCGGGTAGCGCCGCAGGTACTCGACCACGATCGGCGTGACGAAGCGGCGGCCGAACAGCACCGAGGCCGTGATCGACAGCTGCCCGCGCGGCGCCGCGTGGGCGCCCGTGGTGGCGAGTTCGGCGTCGTCGATCTCGGCCAGGATGCGCCGGCAGTCCTCGTAGTAGGTGGCGCCGGTGTCCGTCGGGCGCACCAGCCGCGTGGTCCGCGTGAGCAGCCGCACGCCAAGGTGGGCTTCGAGGTCGGTGACGATGCGGCTGACCACCGACAGCGAAATATCGAGCTTGCGCGCGGCCGCGGTGAAGCCACCGCTCTCCACCACGGTGACAAAGGTCTTCATGGCCTGCAATCGATCCACGCGAGGTCTCCCTGAAACGATCCGGGGAGTATATCGGGAGACGCCGGCCTATAGCATCGCCTTACGACGCCACCTTGATCCCCGACTGGCTGACCAGCGCCTGCCACACTTGCTGGTCCCGCTTGAGCAGGGCGCCGAACTCCGGCGCCGTGGTGCCGCGCGGCAGCATGCCGCTTTCGGCCAGCATCTTGGCACCGGCCGGGGATTTGACAATGGTCGCGATCTCGGCGGACAGCCGCTGCACCAGCGGGGCGGGCGTCTTGGCGGGGGCGAGCATGCCGATCCAGCCGATCGACTCGAAGCCCGTGAAGCCGGCTTCGGCGAAGGTCGGCACGTTCGGCATGGACGGCACCCGCGCCGGCCCCAGCGTGGCGAGCACCTTGATCCGGCCGGCGTCGCCATAAGTCTTGGCCATCACCGTGGAGACGAAGCCGGCGGGCAACTGCTTGGCGAGCAGGTCCGCGATGGCGGCGGTGTCGCCCTTGTACGCCGCGTGCACGATGTTGAGGTTGGCGCGGCGCTTGAGCAGYTCGCCGTACAGATGGCCGGTGGAGCCCACGCCCAGGCTGCCGTAGGCCGAGCCGGGGTTCTGRCGCGCGTACTCGACGTACTCCGCCAGCGTCTTGGCAGGGATGGCATCGCTGGCGACAAAGACCTGCGCGGCGTCCGCCACCAGCGTCAGCGGCTCGAAGTCGGTCATCGGGTTGTAGAGCGGCTGCGGCTGGATCAGCGGACTCTGGATCAGCGCGGTGTTGGTGAACAGCAGCGTGCGGCCGTCCGGCGCCGCCGAGGCCACAGCCGCCGCGCCGATCATGCCGGCGGCGCCGGGGCGGTTGTCCACGATCACGCTGGTCTTCAGCGAGGCACCGAGTTTGTCCGCGATAAAGCGCGTGA
Organism: Cupriavidus sp. KB_39; assembly: GCF_052114485.1. Classification (NCBI taxonomy): domain Bacteria; kingdom Pseudomonadati; phylum Pseudomonadota; class Betaproteobacteria; order Burkholderiales; family Burkholderiaceae; genus Cupriavidus; species Cupriavidus sp. KB_39. Next base: position 117,247 of record NZ_JBFREV010000001.1, on the reverse strand, counting down.
TGGCGTCCGTGGAGCCGCCGGGCGGGTAGGGCAGTACGATCCGGATCGGACCGGAGGGGGTGGGCTGCTGCGCCCAGGCGGGGCGGCCGAGGGCCAGGCCGCCGAGCGTGGCGGCGGACAGTTTGAGCAGGGTGCGTCGCGGCGTGTTCATCGGGTGTCTCCTCTTTTGTCTTGTTAGTTCTGCTCGAACTGCGCCTGCAGTTCCACCTTGCGGACCTTGCCGGTGGCCGTCATTGGCAGTTCCGCCACCAGGCGGATCTCCGGCACCTTGTAGCTCGCCATATGCTCGCGGCACCAGCCCAGCAGGTCGTCGCCGGTGACGGCGGCATGCTCGGGGCGCAGCCGGATGAAGGCCACGGGCACCTGCCCGCGCTCCGGGTCTGGCCGCGGCACCACGGCCGAGCCGAGCACGGCCGGATGCCGGCCCAGCAGCACTTCCAGCTCGGACGGAAACACGCTCATGCCGCGCACCTTGATCATCTCCTTGCGGCGACCGAGGAAGTGGAGATAGCCGGCCTCGTCGTAGGCGCCGATGTCGCCGGTATGGAACCAGCCGTTGCGGAACACCTCGGCGTTGGCTTCCGGGCGGCCCCAGTAGCCCTTGAACAGCGAGGGCGTGCTGACCACGATCTCGCCTTCCTCGCCCACCGGCAGCACCTTGCCGGTCTCGAAATCGCAGATCTTGATGCGCGTGCCGGGCACGGGCAGGCCCACGAAGATCGGGCGGCCGTGCAGGTCCATGTCGTCGGTCTGCATGCCGGTGGTGAAGGTGTCGCTGGTGTGCGTCTCGGTCATGCCCCAGGCACCCTCGGCCAGGATGCCGCCGGTCAGCGCCTGCCACTGGCGGCGCAGGTCCGGCGTGAGCTTGCGGATAAACGACGCCACGCGCGTGTGTTGCAGCGTGCGCAGGTCGTGGCGGGGGAGGTCCGGGTGCTGGAGCAGTTCGACGATGCTGTCCACCACCATGAAGGTCCGGTTCACGCGGTAGCGGTCCACGGCGGCCATCACGGCCGAGGGGTCCCAGCGCGCCAGCAGCACCAGCGTGGCGCCGCTGAAGATCGGGTAGATCAGGCCGAGGTTCTCACCGGCGATCCAGAACATCGGCAGGAAGTTCAGCATCACGTCCGAAGAGGGCTGGGCCGGGTCGCGGCCCGCCTGCCCGCTGGCCACCGCCAGCGAGGCGGCGGCGGTGTAGAGCATGTCCCGCTGCGTGTGCATGCAGCCCTTCGGCATGCCGGTGGTGCCGCCGGTGTAGTTGAGCGCCGCCAGGGCGTCCAGATCCACCTGCGCGTCGCGCACGTTGCCGGTGCACAGGCGCACGGCGGTCATCAGGTCGATGGTGCCGGCGTGCTCGACGGGCGGCGCATCCAGCCCGGCGGGCACCGGCAGCGTCGGCTGGGCCGGCAGGAACTCGCCCGGCGAGGTGCGGAACACCGTGGCCACGGGCGTCTGCGCCTTCACGGCCATCAGCATCGGCACCAGCGAATCGAGCGCGATGACGGTGGTGGCGCCGGCATCGTTCAGCTCGTAGGCCAGCTCGTGTTCCTTGAACAGCGGGTTGACCGGCACGTAGACCGCGCCAATCTTGAGGATCGCGTAGAACACGATATGGAACTGGGGGCAGTTGCCGAGCAGCACGGCCACGCGCTCGCCCGGCCCGGCGCCGTGGCCGCGCAGCAGCTCCGCGCAGCGTTCGCTGAGGTCGTCGAGTTCGGCATAGGTCAGCGTGGTGCCGTAGTAGACCAGCGCCGGGCGGTCTGGCTGCACGCGCGCCCAGGCGCGCAGGGTGTCACCCAGTCCGATCTCGCCGTGCGGGTAGTGCGGGGCGGTAGGCAGGCCAGCCGGCCAGATGCGGGCGTGGCGGGCGTCCAGGTCGGCAAAGAAGGCGGTCTCTTCCATCGTGTCTCCGGGGCGTTGGACGAACAGGGGGTTACCAGGCGTCTACATAGCGGCGCGGCGGGATGTCGCGCGGGGCGGGTTCCAGCCCTGCCAGCAGCCAGCGGCGTGTCTCGGCGGGATCGATCACGGCGTCGATCTCCAGCCCGGCGGCGGCGTTGATCGCGTGGCCGCGCTCGTACATTTGCGCTACCAGCTGTTGATAGAGCGCGTCGCGCTCGGGGCCTTCGGGCAGCGCCTCCAGTTCCTTGCGGAAGCCKAGCCGCACGGCGCCCTCCAGCCCCATCCCGCCGAACTCGCCGGTGGGCCACGAGATGGTGAAGGCCGGCGCGCGGAAGCCGCCGGCTGCCATCGCCATCGCACCGAGTCCGTAGCCCTTGCGCAGCACCACGGCCATGAACGGCACGCGCAGCTTGGCGCCGAGCACGAACAGGCGGGACACGTGCCGCACCTGCGCGCGCGCCTCGATCTCGGGGCCGACCATGAACCCCGGCGTGTCGATCAGCGAGACGATGGGCAGCCCGTGGGTGTCGCACAGCTGCATGAAGCGCGCGGCCTTGTCGGCGGCGTCCACGTCGATAGCGCCGCCGAGGTGGCGCGGGTTGTTGGCGACGATGCCGACCGGGCGCCCCGCGATGCGCGCGAGCGCCGTATGCACGCCCGTGCCGTAGCCGGCGCGCAGTTCGAGCAGGCTGTCCACGTCCGCAATGCCCTGCATGGCCGCCCGCGTGTCGTAGACGCGCAGGCGGTTCTCGGGCACCACGCCGCGCAGCAGCAGCGGGTCGGGCGCCTGCCAGTCCTGCGTGCGGCCCTGGAACATCGACAGATAGTGCTTGGCGGCCTGCACGGCAGCGGCCTCGTTGTCGACGAGCAGGTCCACCACGCCGTTCTGGAACTGCACGGCAGCGGGGCCGATGTCCTCGGGGCGATACACCCCCAGCCCGCCGCCCTCGATCATCGCCGGGCCGGCCATGCCGATGTTGGCGTCGCGTGTGGCGATGATGACGTCGCAGCAGCCGAGCAGTGCGGCATTGCCGGCAAAGCAGCGGCCCGCCGCGATGCCGATCACCGGCACCTCGCCGCTCAGGCTGGCGAACGCCGCGAACGACGGCTGGTAGAGCCCGGCCACGGTCGGGAAATCGACATCGCCGGGCCGGCCGCCGCCGCCTTCGGCAAAGATCACCGTGGGCAGCTTCTGGTCCGCGGCGACTTGCAGGATGCGGTCAGTCTTGATGTGGTTGCGCTTGCCCTGCGTGCCGGCCAGCACGGTGGCGTCATAGGCCAGCACCGCGCAGCGGGCTGCCTCGGGTGCGAAGCGGGCGCCGTTGACGCGCCCCGTGCCGGTGATCAGGCCATCGGCAGGGGTGTTGGCGATCAGGTCCTCGGCGCTGCGCCGGCTGGCCTGCGCCGCCACCGCGTAGGCGCCGTACTCGACGAAGCTGTCGGCATCGCACAGGTCCGCCACGTTCTCGCGCGCGGTGCGCTGGGCACGGGCATGGCGCTTGGCCACGGCGTCCGGGCGGGCGGCGTCGGCGAGGAAGGCGTCGCGGTCGAACACGCGCTGCAGGTCTGGTCGTACGGCGCGCGGATCGGCGCCTGCGGTGCGGTGCTGCGCTGCACCGGTGGTCTCCATCGGCTCCAGCACCAGCAGGATCTGGTTCTCGGTGGTCTGCGCGCCGGCGCCGAGGCGCACGTCGATCACGCGGCCGGCGGCCTCGGCGACGATGGTGTGCTCCATCTTCATGGCGTCGAGGATGGCCACGGTCTGGCCCGGCTGCACGATGGCGTCCTCGTTGACGCGCATCTCGACCACACGGCCGTTCATCGGCGCGCGGATGGCGATGAGGCCTTCGCCGGGCGCTGCTTCACTGCCCGCAGCCAGCGCGCTGGCCGGTACGCCGGCGGGCTGGCCGCTGGTGGCATCGCGGGTGGCAGCCGTGGCAGCGATGCGCCTCGCGTGCTCCAGCAGTTCTGGCAGGATCGCCTCGAAATGGCGCGTATGCACGTGCTGGGTGGCGAAGTCCTCGCGCGCGACCAGCGCCCGCAACAGGTCGATATTGGTCGGCACGCCGTCGATGCGGAACTCGGCCAGCGCGCGGCGCAGTCGGCGCACGGCGTCGTCGAAGCGCGGCGCGGCGGCGGTGACGATGAGCTTGGCCAGCAGTGAGTCATAGCCCGGCGGCGGGGCATAGCCGGTGTAGCCGTGGGTATCCACGCGCACGTCCGGGCCGCTGGGCGGATCGAAGCGCTCGAGCCGGCCCTGCGCGGGCCGCGCGAGACCCTGGGCGTCGGTGGCCTCGGCGTTGATCCGTAGCTGGATGGCATAGCCGCGCGGGGCGGGCGGCGCCTGCGGATCGAGCCCCGCCTCGCGCAGCGAGCGGCCCTGCGCGAGGGCAAGCTGCGTCGCCACCAGATCCACGCCGGTGACCTGCTCGGTTATCGTGTGCTCGACCTGAAGGCGCGGGTTCGCTTCGATAAAGACGAAGCCGCGCGGCTCRCCGGCTTCCGTGGTCTCCACGAGGAACTCGAACGTSCCRAGGCTGCGATAGCCCACCTCGCGCGCCATTACGGTGGCGGCATGGAGGATGCGCTCGCGCAGGCCCGCCGTGAGCACCGGGCTCGGGGCGATCTCGACCAGCTTCTGGAAGCGCCGCTGCAGCGTGCAGTCGCGCTCGCCCAGCGCCACCACGTCTCGCCCATCGCCCACGATCTGCACTTCGATATGSCGCGCGCGCTCGACCAGCCGCTCCGCGTAGATCTCGTCCACGCCGAAGGCGCTGCGCGCTTCCGAGCGGCAGCGCGCGTAGGCTTCCGCGAGCGCCTCCGCCTCGCGCACGATGCGCATGCCGCGCCCGCCACCGCCGCCCACGGCTTTCAGCACGATCCCGTTGCCTTGCTGGGCGTGGAAGAACGCCGTGATGGCGTCAAGCGTGGCACCACCGGGCGTGGCGGGCATGACCGGCACGTCGCAGCGCGCCGCCAGTGCCARCGCGCGGCCCTTGTCGCCGAACAGCCCAAGCTGCTCGGGCGTGGGGCCGACGAAGACGATGCCCGCATCGGCGCACGCCTGCGCAAAGTCGGCCCGCTCGCTCAGGAAGCCGTAGCCGGGGTGAATCGCATCGGCGCCGGTGGCGCGCGCGGCGCCGAGCATCGCGTCGATATCGAGGTAGGCCGCCGGGCCGCTGCCCGGTAGYGCCACCGATTCGTCGGCCAGCATGCGGTGGCGGCACTGGGCGTCGTCGGCGGCGTAGACGGCCACCGTGGCGATGCCAAGATCCTGGGCCGCCCGTTGGACACGCAGCGCAATCTCGCCGCGATTTGCAATCAGAAGCTTCTTCACTGGCTGGATTCCCGAGGTTGACGACGTGGGATGCAAGCCAGACTGTAAGGGGCGGCGGCCACCGGTCACAACGTGAATCGGACACGCATGGCGCAAGTTTCATTACGGCCATGCACGGCCTGTATGACCGGTGCTGCGCTGCGGAACGGCGCTAGCCGTCCTGCATCATGCCCCGCGCCACGGTGGTGAAGTGCTGCACGTGGCGGTCATCGGCGCCCTCGCGCGTGGCCAGCGCAATGCCGATGCGCGCGGCGGGCCGGGGGCTCGACAGCCGCAGGAAGCGCACGCGCCGATTGGTGTAGCGGGCCGTCACGCCGGGCACCAGCGCCACGCCCAGGCCGCTTTCCACCAGACTGACCATGGTCTGCACCTGCACCGCCTCCTGCGTCACGCGCGGCACGAATCCGGCCTGCTGGCACAGCAGCATCGCCACGGCCTGCTGGTTGGGCACCTCGGCGCTSGGATGCATGATGAAGGGCTCGTCRGCCAGTGCCTTGAGCGCGATGGACTCCTGCGCGGCGAAGCGGCTGTCGGCCGGCACGGCGGCCACGAAGGTGTCTTCCTCCAGTGGCGTCAGCGTGAAGGGGCCGGCGCTCAGGATCGGGAAGCGCACGAGGCCGGCATCCACCTGSCCGCGTTCGAGCCGGTCCAGGATCGAGGCCGATGTCGACTCATGCAGGATCAGTTCGATGCCGGGATGCGCCGCGCGGAAGGCCGGAATCAGCCGGGGCAGCAGCGCGTAGGTAGCCGAGCCGATAAAGCCGACGCGCAGCGCGCCGCGCTCGCCATGTGCGGCGGAGAGCGCAGCCGCCCGGGCCTGATCGGCGTGGAACAGCGCGCGCCGGGCATCGGCCAGCGCCGCCTCGCCGGCCTGCGTGAGGCGCACGCCGCGCGTGGTGCGCACGAACAGCGGCGTGCCCAGATCCGCCTCCAGCTTGCGGATGGAGATCGAGAGCGGCGGCTGCGCCATATGCAGGCGCTCGGCCGCCCGGTGGAAGTTGCCGGTTTCGGCGAGCACGACGAATTGCTGGAGTTGGCGCAGGTCCATGGCGAGATGGTGATATCTAATCGATATCGGTTCCTAAAAAACTAATATTAGACGGAAAGGGTTCGCCAGCGGTAACCTCGTCACTCAAAGCCAAAAGATATAAGGAGACGCCCATGCTGCCGCTGTCAGGCATTCGCGTGGTAGACCTGTCCACGGTCGTGATGGGCCCGTACGCCAGCCAGTGGCTGGCCGACCTGGGCGCCGAGGTCATCAAGGTGGAGCCGCCCGAGGGGGATTCCACGCGTCGCACCGGCCCCGCCACCGAAGACGGCATGTCGGCCATCTTCCTGGGCGTGAACCGCAGCAAGAAGAGCGTGGTGCTGAACCTGAAGCTGCCCGCAGCGCAGGCCGCGCTGCACCGGCTGCTGGCCACGGCGGACGTCTTCATGCACAGCATGCGGCCGCAGAAGCTGGGCAAGCTCGATCTGGACCCCGCCAGCGTGATGGCGCGGCATCCGCAACTGGTCTATGTGAGCCTGCTGGGCTTTGCGGAGGATGGCCCCTACGGCGGGCGCCCCGCGTACGACGACATCATCCAGGGCCTGTCCGGCAATGCCGCGCTGATGGCCGCGCAGACCGGCACGGTGCGTTACTTCCCGACCATCGCAGCGGACAAGACCAGCGGGCTGGTGGCGGCGCTGTCGATCTCGGCGGCGCTCACCGGGCGCGCGCGGCAGGGCGGCAAGGGCTCGATGGTGGAAGTRCCGATGTTCGAGTCGATGGTGGCCTTCAATATGGTCGAGCAYCTCTACGGCCAGCATTTCGAGCCGCCGCGCGGCACCGCCGGCTATCCGCGCGTACTGGCGCCGCTGCGCCGGCCCTACCAGACCGCCGACGGCTACGTCTGCATGATGCCGTACACCGACGCGCACTGGCGCGACTTCTTCCGCAGCGCCGGTCGCGACGATCTGGCCGCCGACGCGCGCTTCACCGACATCGCGGCGCGTACGCGCCATATCGAAACCCTCTACGAAATCACCGGCGAACTGGTGAGGGAACGCTCCACGGACGACTGGATCGAGATCTGCGAGGGCCTCCAGATTCCTGTGGCGCGCGTGAACGACCTCGACGAGCTGATYGATGACCCGCACTTGAAAGCCACCGGCTTCTTCGAGCAGGTTAGCGATCCGTCGATGGGCACGCTGCGCTTTCCGGGCGCGCCGGTGCGCTTCGACGGCGAGCGCGCCCGTGCGGCGCTGCCGCCCCGGCTCGGCGAGCACACGCGCGCCGTGCTCGGCGAGGCTGGGCTGGACGCGCAGGACATCGACGCCCTGACGCGCGACGGCGCGGCGTTCGCAGCCAAGCCGCGCTGATACCCCCATTCCAAACAAGATCCACAAGGAGACGAACATGACCCAAGCACAGCCCAAGCGCCTCGGGCAGGGCTACTACTGGCAGGACATCGAGGTCGGGCAGGTTTTCGAGACCTTCCGCCGCACCGTGACGGAGACCGATCTGGTCAACTTCATCTCCACCACCGGCATGCTGGAGGCCATCTTCATCGAAGCCGGCTACGAGGGCGGTGCGATCCAGGGCCGMCCGGTGCCGGCCGCGCTGACCTACGCGCTGATCGAAGGCTTCATCCTGCAGACCATGATCCAGGGCACCGGGCTGGCGATGCTGGAACTGACGCAGAAGATCCACGGCCCGGTGGTGGTAGGCGACACGATCCGCGCCACCGTGACCGTGACCGGCATCCGCCCGACGTCGAAGAGCGGCCGCGCGGTGGTGGATTCGAGCATCGAGGTCTTCAACCAGCGCAACGAGCTGGTGATGACCTACACCGCGCGCCGCCTGCTGGCAGGGCGCTAGCCCGCCGGCGGCGGCCCCCACGCATACCCAGGAGGAGACAACATGCCAGTTCAGAGCAAAAATGCCAGGCATCACCCCACGCTGCGACGCGTCTGCGCCGTCGCCGCGCTGGTCTGCGCGCCGGTCGCCATGTCGGCGCACGCGGCGGAATTTCCCGATCATCCGATCAAGCTCGTGGTGCCGTTCCCGCCGGGCGGCCCGACCGACCTCGTCTCGCGCGTGATCGCCAAGAAGATGTCGGAAGACCTTGGCCAGCAGGTGGTGGTGGACAACCGCCCCGGCGCCAACGGCAATATCGGCGGCGAGATGGTCGCCAAGGCGCCCGCCGATGGCTACACGGTGCTGTACAACACCTCGTCCATCGCACTGAGTCCGGCGCTGTACAAGAAGCTGCCCTACGACGTGAAGCGCGACTTCGCGCCGGTGGCGATGACCGCCATGGTGCCGCTGGTGCTGGAGGTGAACGCGAAGGTGCCTGCGAACACCGTGGCCGAGTTCGTCAGCTGGCTCAAGGCCAACCCCGGCAAGATGACCTACGGGTCGGCCGGCAACGGTAATGTCACGCATCTGGCCGCTTTCCTGTTCCTGCAGGCCAACGGGCTGGACGCGGTCCACGCACCCTACAAGGGCAGCGCGCCGGCCCTGACCGACCTTGCCGGCGGRCAGGTGCAGTTCATGACGGACACGATCAACTCGTCGCTGCCATTCATCCGCGACAAGCGCATGAAGGCGCTGGCGGTGACCAGCCTCACGCGCAGCTCGCAACTGCCGGACGTGCCGACCGTGGCCGAAACCGTCATGCCGGGCTTCGAGGTGGGCGCCTGGCAGGGCATGATGGTGCCGGCCAAGACGCCGCCCGAGATCGTCAAGAAGCTCAATGCCGCCACGCTGAAGGCRCTGGCCGCGCCCGAGGTRCGYGCCAGCCTGGCCGCGCAGGGCGCCGAGCCGCGCGGGACCAGCCCCGAGGCCTACGGCAAGTACGTGGCCCAGGAGCTGGATCGCTGGCGCAAGGTGGTCAAGGATTCCGGCGTCACGCTGGACTGAAACAGGAGTTCGATGTGAGTGCGCTGTTCGCAACGTTCCAGCTCACGGCGCTGCCGCCGCAGGCTGCGGCCTTCCGTGCCGAGGTCAAGGCCTTYCTCGCCGAACATCTGCCCGCGCTGCCGCCCGATGTGCGCGCGCGCTCGTGGATGGGCTTCGACGCCAGCTTCAGCCGTGCGTTGGCGCGGCGCGGCTGGGTRGGGATCACGCTGCCGGCGGCCTACGGCGGCGCCGGRCTCGACGCCTTTTCGCGCTTCGTGCTCGTGGAGGARCTGCTGGCATGCGGCGCGCCGGTCTCCGCGCACTGGATCGCAGACCGGCAGAGCGGGCCGCTGATCCTGCGCTACGGCAACGACGCCCAGCGCGCCTTCTACCTGCCGCGTATCTGCCGCGGCGAGGCGTTCTTCTGCATCGGCATGAGCGAGCCGAACGCCGGCTCCGATCTCGCCAGCGTCAGCACGCGCGCGGTGCCGCTGCCGGAAGGCGGCTGGCGGCTGAACGGCCGCAAGATCTGGACGACCAATGCCGACCGCTGCCAGTACATGCTGGCGCTGGTGCGCACCTCGGGCGAGGTGGGCGACCGCCAGAAGGGCCTGTCGCAGGTCATCGTGGACCTTGCCGCSCCGGGCATCACGATCCGGCCGATCCACGACCTGGCTGGCGACGCGCATTTCTCGGAAGTGAGCTTCGAGGATGTGACCCTGCCGCCCGATGCGCTGGTGGGGCWGGAAGGCGCGGGCTGGGAGCAGGTSAACGCGGAGCTGGCTTTCGAGCGYAGTGGCCCGGAGCGGCTCTATTCGAGCGTGGTGCTGCTCGATGCATGGATTGCCGCGCTGCGCCGGCTGCCGTCGATCCGGCGCGACACGGTCACCGTCGGRCGGCTGGTCGGCCGGCTCGCCACGCTGCGCGCGATGTCGCTGGCGGTGACGGCGCGGCTCGCCGCMGGGGAAAGCCCGCTGGTGGAGGCCGCGCTGGTCAAGGACCTCGGCACCGAGCTGGAGCAGTCGGTGGGCGCGCTGGCCGAAGCGGCGCTCGGGGAGGATCCGGAACTGGCCGCCGACACGGCGCTGTATCGCACGGCGGCCTACGTCAGCCAGATTTCGCCGACCTATTCGCTGCGGGGCGGCACCCGCGAGATCCTGCGCGGCATGATCGCGCGCGGGCTTGGCCTGCGCTGAAGGAGTTTCGAGATGGATAACGCCTATTCCGACGCGCTGACGGCCCTGCTGCGCGACCACTGCACGCCGGCGCATGTGCGCGCCGTGGAAGCGGGGCAGGGCGCGGCGTCGCTGTGGAACGTGCTGCGCGACAGCGGCTTTGCGGACTGCCTGCTGCCCGAGGACGCCGGTGGCGCGGGGCTCTCGCTGGCGGACGTCGCCCCGCTGTTCTTTACGATGGGCTGGCACGCGATGCCGTTGCCGCTSGCGCAGACGATGTTCGCGCGGGCCGTGCTGCACCGGGCCGGCATCGAATTGCCGGAAGGGCCGATCGCGCTGGCGACGTTTGACGGCGCGCCGCGYACCCATGCGCCGGGTGGGGCGACTGCCGCGTGGTTCGTCGTGCAGGACGGCGGTCAGGGCGCGCTGGTCGCCCGCGAGGCAGCGGACGTATCCGAGACCGGCGTGCACGGCGACCTGACGGTCTCCATCGGCCGCTCCCCGTCAACRACCTTTCCGCTGGCGCCGGGGCTGCTGCGCACGTTGGGCGCCTGCCTGCACGCCGCGCAGATGGCCGGCGCGATGGCGCGCGTCTTCGACATGACCTTGCAGTACGCCAACGACCGCGCGCAGTTCGGGCGGCCTATTGGCAAGTTCCAGGCGATCCAGCATCAGGTCAGCGTGATGGCCGAGCAGGTGGCGGCGGCGCGCGTGGCRGCGCAGATCGCGTGCGCGTCGGACGACGCCTGGCCGGACCGCATGCGCGCAGCGGTGGGCAAGCTCAATGCCAGCGAGGCGGTGACCCCGGTGACCGGCAGCGCCCACGCCGTGCACGGGGCGATGGGCGTGACCGAGGAATACGACCTGCAACTGTTCACGCGCCGCCTGCACGCGTGGCGGCTGGCCGATGGCTCGGAGCGCTACTGGGGCCGGGAGATCGGCGAAGCGGCCTGCGCGGCGGATGCCGGCACGGTCGACCTGATCCGGTCGTGGAGTACCGACGCGGCTTGACCCCGGACTTCGCTTGAGGTGCCCGCCCTCTCCCCCGGCCCCTCTCCCGGAGGGAGAGGGGAGGAACACCGCCGGTTTGCTCCCCTCGCCCGCTTGCGGGAGAGGGGCCGGGGGAGAGGGGAGGAACACCGCCGGTTTGCTCCCCTCGCCCGCTTGCGGGAGAGGGGCCGGAGGGAGAGGGGAGGAACACCGCCGGTTTGCTCCCCTCGCCCGCTTGCGGGAGAGGGGCCGGGGGAGAGGGGCAGCGCGTCAAACTGACGGCACGGTCTCGCGCATCGACGCGCGCTGGTCGAATGTGGCGAACCATTGCGCCAGCGCTGGCGCCTGCGCGCGCCAGTCACGTTCCTGAAAGCGGAAGTCGAGATAGCCCAGCGCGCAGCCGATGGCGACATGCCCGAGCGATACGGCTGACTCGCGCAAGGTGGCCGCTTCGCCGTCGAGCACCGCCAGTGTCGCCGCCAGCTTGGCGGCCCAGGCGTCAAGGATGGGTGCCGATTGCTGCGCCGTCGGGCGTAGCCGCTCGTTGCGCCACAAGACCAGCAGATCGGTCAGCCCATGGCCGATGCCGTGCCAGCGCAGCGCGCGCAGGCGGGCCGCGCGCTCCTGCGGCACCAGCGCCGAGCCGGCAGCGAGGTATTCGCAGATCAGCGTCGATTCGGACAGCACGCCGCCGTCCTCCAGCACCAGCGTCGGGATCTTGTTGAGCGGGTTCACGCCCATCACGTCTGCGTTGCAGGCGGTCATGGCCACCACGGCGTCCGTGCAGCGGATGCGGTCGGCGATGCCCAGTTCGTGCGCGGTCACCATCACGCGCCGCACGAACGGCGAGCGGGGCGACCAGTACAGCGTCATCGTGCTCATGTCATTCTCCGTGGATGTTGTGTTCCTTGACCACGCGGCCCCACTTGGCGGTGTCGTTGCGGATCAGCGTGGTGAACTCGGCGGCGCTGCCAGGGGCGGGGACCAGACCAAGTTGTTCAAGGTTTGTGCGCACGCCGGGGTTGTCCAGCGTGCGGCGCAGGGCCTCGTTCACGCGCTTCACCACATCAGGCGGCGTGCCGGCTGGCCCCATCATCCCGTACCAGTTGCTGGCCTCTACGTTGGCGATGCCCAGCTCGCCGAGCGTCGGCACATCGGGCAGGAAGCCGAGCCGCTTCGGCGCCGCCACGCCAATCGGCCGCAGCCGCTTGCTGGTGATGAACGGCATCAGCCCGGACGCATCGCCAAAGAACGCATCCACCTGACCGCCGAGCGTGTCGGTGATGGCCGGTGCGGCGCCCTTGTAGGCCACGTGCAGGAAGTTCACGCGCGTGGCTGCCTTGAACAGCTCGATGGTCATATGCGGCATGCTGCCGACGCCGGTGGAGGCCAGGCTCGGCGGCTTGGCCGCCTGCTGCGCCTGCTTGACGAATGCCGCAGCGTTGGCGGCGGGCGCGTCGGGCTTCACGACCAGCACTTCGGGCGTGTTCACCACCAGCGAGATCGGCGTCAAGTCCTTCTGCGGGTTGTAGGGCAGGCTGGCGTAGAGCGACGGGTTGATGACGATGGCCCCGGCGCTGGTCAGGAACAGCACCGAGCCATCGGTGGGCGACTTCGCCACGAAGCTCGCCGCGATGGCACCGTTGGCGCCGGGGCGGTTGTCGATGACGACGGTCTGCTTRAGTTCGAGTTCCAGCTGGCGCGAGATGGCGCGCGCCAGCGAATCAGCAGGGCCGCCGGCCGGGAATGCGACAACGAGCCGCGTGATGGGCGCCGCGTGGGCGACGGGTGCAGTGGCAAGGGTGGCCAGCGTGGCCAGGGCCGCGAGCGCGAACGCCGGGGCAAGCATGCGGATGCGCATGGGGGTCTCCTCCAGATTGACAGGGTCGGTGGCGCGCGGGTCTAGCCGCCCACGGCGCCTTGCGTGTTGACGTACAGCGAATAGATCGACGTGCAGGACGCCATGAACAGCCGGTTGCGATGCCGCCCGCCGAAGCAGAGGTTGGCGCAGCGCTCGGGCAGCGAGATATGGCCGATGGCCTCGCCCTGTGGCGAGAACACGCGCACGCCGTCCAGGTCCGGCGTGCCCATGCCCCAGCCGCACCAGAGGTTGCCGTCCACGTCCACGCGGAAGCCGTCCGGCGTGCCGGGGCCGGCATCGACCAGCACGCGCGACTCGCCGAGCCGGCTGCCGTCGCCGCTGACCTGGAAGGCGCGGATGCGGCGCGGGCGGGCGCGCGATTCGATCACGTACAGCGTGGATTCGTCGGGCGAGAAGGCCAGGCCGTTCGGCCCGCTGACGTCGTCGGCCATCACGGTGGCGGTGCCGGTAGCGGGATCAAAGCGGTAGATGCGCTCCGGCTGCTCGGCTTGCGCGCGCTCGCCCTGGTAGTAGCCGGCGATGCCGAACGGCGGATCGGTGAACCAGATCGAGCCGTCGGACTTCACCACCACGTCATTGGGCGAGTTGAGCGGCTTGCCGTCGACGCTGTCAATCAGCACCGTGATGCGCCCGTCATACTCGGTGCGCGTGATGCGGCGGCCACCGTGCTCGCAGGTGATCAGGCGGCCCTGGCGGTCACGCGTGTTGCCGTTCGCATGGCCGGAGGGCGCGCGGAACACGCTTACCGCGCCGGTTTCTTCCTCCCACTTCATGATGCGGTTGTTCGGGATATCGCTCCAGAGCAGGTAGCGGCCATCGCCGAACCAGACCGGGCCTTCGTTCCAGCGCCCGCCGGTGGCAATACGCTCCACGGCGGCCAGCACCAGGCGGTAGTGCTCGAAGGCGGGCTGCAGGACCTGGACGGCGGCGTCCGGATAGCGGCCGATSGGCATGCGGTCGTTGTCGTGCATGGGGGTTCCTGTKTCAGGCATAGAGCCGGGCGGGGTTGTGGCGCAGCACGGCGTCGGCGGTGGCGGCGTCGCCGCACAGCGCGCGAATCCAGGCCAGCAGTTGCGCCTCGTCGGGCCGGGGATAGCGGATGTTCGGGTGCGGCCAGTCGGTGCCCCAGATCGCGCGGTCCGGCGCGGTGTCCAGCAGGGCGCGCGCYACGCGCACGGCATCGAGATAGGGCGCGATGCCGTCGGTGATGCGGTCAGGCCCGGAGAGCTTGATCCACAGGTGGGGCAGGGCGAGGGTCTCCTGGAGCCGCGCGAAGCTGGCATAGGCCACGCCGTCGCGCGCCTGCACGCGTGCCATGTGGTCGATCACGAGCGGTACGCCCAGCGGGGCCAGCACCGCGAGCGCGCCCAGTACATCGTCGATCTGGCCGTGTAGCAGCGCGTGCCAGCCGTACGGGCGAATCCGCTCCAGCACGGCGCGCATCTGGCCCATGTCCGGCGCGCCGCCGAGGTGGGACATCAGGCCGAGGCGGATGCCCCGTACACCGCGCGCCGCCATGTCGGCAAGCTGGGCTTCGTCGATATCGGGATCGATGGTCGCAATGCCGCGATAGGCCCCGTCGGTCGTATCCAGCGCGGCAAGCAGCGCGCTGTGATCGTTGCCATAGCAGGCGCCCTGCACGATCACGCCATGGGCGATGCCGAGCGCGGCGTGGATCGCCCGGATCTCGGCAAACGGCGCGGGCGGCGGCGTGTAGATGGGGTTGGGKGGCAGCGGATGGGCGTCGTAGGGGCCAAAGATATGGAAGTGGCAGTCCCAGATGCCCGAGGTGCTGGCGGCAGAAGTCGGCATATTGGTGTCAGTCGGAGCGCGCGCCGGTTTCCTTGACCACGCGGGTCCAGCGCGCATATTCGTTGCGGATCAGCGCGCCGTACTGCTCTGGCGTGCCGCCGGTGGCTTCGGCGCCCTGCGCGTGCAGCGCGGCGAGCGTGTCGGGGTCCTTCAATACGGCGGCCACCTCGCGGTGAATCCGTGTAACGACGGTAGTGGGCAGGCCGCGCGGCGCCACGATGCCCTGCCACGTGCCGGAGTCGAACCCGGGCGCGATGGTTTCGGCCAGCGTGGGCACATCGGGCAGCACGGAGACGCGCCGCGCCGTGGTGGCCGCAATCGCGCGCAGCCTGCCGTCCTGGATGAACGGCAGCGCGGCGTTGAGGCTGCCGGACATCATGAAGTCCAGCCGGCCGGAAAGCAGGTCTGGCAGCGCGGCGGCGTTGCCCTTGTAGGGGATATGGTTGAACTGCGTGCCCGTGCGCGCGGCAAACAGCACGCTGGTCAGGTGGTCGATGGTGCCGTTGCCGGACGAGCCGAAGCTCATCTGCCCGGGCCGCGCCTTCAGTTGTGCGAGGAAGTCCTTGGGCGTGCGGATCGGCGAGGCGGCGTTGACGATCACCACCAGCGGCACCGTGGCCACGTACGCCACCGGCGTGAAGATCTCGGTCGGATTCAGCGCGGGCTTCTGGAACAGCGCCGGCGAGATGGCGATCGACGAGCTGTTGTAGAGCAGCGTGTAGCCGTCCGCGGSGGACTTGGCGACCTGCTCCGCCGCGATATTGCCGCCCGCGCCGGGCCGGTTCTCGACCACGACCTGCTGGCCCAGCCGCTCGCCAAGCTTGCGCGCGATCACGCGGGCGATGATGTCGGTGGGGCCGCCCGGCGAGAACGCCACGACCATGCGGATCGGCTTGTCGGGGTAGGTGTCGGCCTGGGCGGCCTGCGCGAAAGAGGGAAGGCCGAGGCTGGCCGCCAGGAACGYGGCCAGCAGGATGCGTCGCCGGGAAGCGGCGGCGCGCGGTGTCGATGCCATGAGCGGGTGTCTCCTCTATCTGTTTTTATATGCGGCGCGTCTTGTCGCTCAGTCGCAGCGCACGCTCATCCCGCCATCGACGACGATCTCGGTGCCGGTGACGAAGCGTGCTTCGTCCGAGGCGAGGAACAGGGCTGCGTTGGCGGTGTCGCGCCCGTCGCCCATGAAACCGAGCGGGATGCGGGCCTGGCGCTGGGCCAGCAGGGCGTCCACGTTGCCGCCGGCGCGCTGGCCGGCCAGGCGGGCTTCGACCATCGGCGTATGCATCTGGCCGGGAATCACGGTGTTCACGCGTACGCGCTTCGGGGCGTACTGCACGGCCACCACGCGCGAAAACTGGATCACGGCGGCCTTGGCCGAGGCGTAGCCCACCTGCGCGGCGCCAGTCCAGCGGATGCCGGASGTGGACGCGGTGTTGACGATGGCGCCGCCGCCCTGTGCCTCCATGTGCGGCAGCACGGCCTTGCAGGTCAGGAACACGCTCTTGAGGTTGAAGTCGAGCTGGGCGTCCCAGGTCTCCTCGCTCAGTTCCACGGGGCCGCCCTTGGCCGAGCCGCCCACGTTGTTGACCAGCACGTCCACCCGGCCGAAGCGGGCGATACAGGCATCGACCATGGCGTTGACYGCGGCGGCGTCGGTCACGTCGCAGCAATGGGCTTCCACGTCGCCGTCGATGGCGCGCACGCGCTCCAGGGTTTCGGCCATGGCGTCGGCGCTCTTGTCGACGGCGAAGATGCGCGCGCCTTCCTCGGCAAACCGCACGGCAACGGCGCGGCCGT
Organism: Cupriavidus sp. KB_39; assembly: GCF_052114485.1. NCBI lineage: Bacteria > Pseudomonadati > Pseudomonadota > Betaproteobacteria > Burkholderiales > Burkholderiaceae > Cupriavidus > Cupriavidus sp. KB_39. Next base: position 100,475 of record NZ_JBFREV010000001.1, on the reverse strand, counting down.
TGCCCCAGCCCGGGCCGACGCAGCCCGCGCCGGTCACGATGACGACTTTGCCTTCGAGTCTCTTGGACGATGTGGATGACATGTTTCGGGATTCCTGTTCAGAGCGGATCGAGTTCGCTGGGCGTGCCTTCGGGCGGCACCACCTCGAACGCGTTGATGGTCATCGAGATCAGCGTGTAGTAGCCGGCGAGGCCGACGAGGTCCACCACGCCGTCCTGGCCGAGCACGTCGATGGCGTGCTTGTAGAGCGTGTCGGGAATGCGGCGCGTCTGGTCGAGGCTCTGCATCACGGCATGGACCACGGCCTCGTCCTCGTTGGCGAAAGCCGGGGTGCGGCCGGTGCGGATGGCTTCGACCACCTCAGGCTGCACGCCGGCCTTCAGCGCCAACGGCTTGTGGGCGTACCACTCGTACTCGGCGCGCCAGGCGCGGGCCATGCAGAGGATGGCCAGCTCGGACAGGCGCGGCGGCAGGGAGGAGTCGTAGCGGCAGTACTGGCCCAGCGCCTGGGCGGTGGCGGCGAGCTGGGGGCGTTGCAGCCAGACCGCCAGCGGTCCGCGGACGCCACCGCGCGGGCCGCCGGCAATGGTGTCGTGCACGGCGCGCTGGGCAGGGGTCATGGCGTCCAGCGCCAGGKTGGGGATGCGGGGCATTGCGCCTGTCTCCGGAATTGTAGGGTTGTCTTGGAATCCGGCCATTGTGCAAATGGCGTTTGGATGCGTCCAATATATTTTTGGGAACAGACTGATTCCAAAATAGAATGACTGGCGCCGCTGTCCGGTGGCGCACGCAAGGGGGCGGGGAAGCATGAAAGCGACGATGGAGATTCGGGACCTGCGCATGTTCATGGCGCTGGCGGAGGAACTGCATTTCGGCCGCGCGGCGGAGCGGCTGCGCATCTCGCAGCCGCCGCTGACCAAGCACATCCAGCAGCTCGAGGAACAGCTTGGCGTGATGCTGTTCGACCGCAACAAGCGCAGTGTGCGGCTGACGCCGGCCGGCGCGGCGCTGGTGCAGGAGGCGCGGCGCATCCTGAATCAGGCCGAGGTGGCCTTGCAGGTGGTGCGGCGCGCACAGCAGGGCGAGACCGGCACGCTGCGCATCGGCTTCGTGGCGGCAGTGGTCTACATCGGCATCGAGGCGCTGTTCGCCCGGCTGCATCGCGAACTGGCGGGCGTGGAAACGGTGTGGGAGGAGATGGGCTCGTCAGAGCAGGTGGAGGCGCTGCGCAAGGACCGCATCGACCTGGGCTTCGCGCAGGTGCCGATGGGGGTGGGCGAGATGGCGGCGCACCTCGTGGCCAGTGTGCCGCTGGCGGCGGCGCTGCCCGCCACGCACCGGCTGGYCGGTCGGGCGAAGATCGATGTGGCGGCGCTGGCCGACGAGCCGTTCATCGTGATTCCCCGGGAGAGCGCGCCGGGCTACTTCGACCTGACGGCGGCCACCTGCCTGGCCGGCGGCTTCAGCCCGAACTTCCGCCACTACGCCAAGCACCTGCTGTCCGTCATCAGCCTGGTGGCGCTGGGCCGGGGCGTGGCGCTGGTGCCGCGCACGCTCGGCACGGCGGCGGTGCCCGGTGTGGTGCTCAAGCCGCTCACCGGGGCGCCGGCGCACGCGCAGTACTCGGCGATCTGGCATCCGGGGAACCCGTCGCCGGTGCTGGCGCGTGCGGTGGAWTTGCTGGGGGCGGGCGGCCTCAGATGATCGTATCGACCACGCCGCCATCCACCCGCAGCGCCGCGCCGGTGGTGGCCGATGCCTGCTTCGAGCACGCGTAGACGATGATATTGGCCACTTCCTCCACCGTGGCCGCGCGCTGGATCAGCGACGAGCTGCGGTGCGCCTTGACGAAGTCGGCCGCCACTTCCTCGGCGCTCTTGCCGGTCTTGGCAATCTCGTCCTTGAGCATTGCCTCCACCCCTTCGGACAGCGTCGGCCCCGGCAGCACCGCGTTGACCGTCACGCCGGTGCCCGCCAGCCGCTTGGCCAGCCCACGCGAGATGGCCAGCTGGGCGGTCTTGGTGACCCCATAGTGGATCATTTCCACCGGGATATTGATCCCGGACTCCGACGCGATGAACACGATCCGGCCCCATTTCCGGGTGGCCATGCCTTGGGCGTAGGCGCGCGAGAGCCGCACGCCGGTCAGCACGTTGACGTCGAAGAAGCGCGTCCATTCGCTGTCGGGGATGTCGAAGAAGTCCTGCGGCTGGAAGATGCCGAGGTTGTTCACGAGGATGTCGAGGTCGGGATGGGTGCCGACGAGCTTGTCGCACACCGCCGCATCGACCAGATCGCCGGCAAAGCCTACCGCCTGGGCGTCTGGCACGGCGGCTTTCAGCTTGGCCAGCGCCTGTTCCACGCTGGCGCTGCTGCGGCCGTTGACGATGACGCGCGCGCCGGCCTCGGCGAGCCCCTTGGCCGTGGCAAAGCCGATGCCGGCCGTGGAACCCGTGACGAGGGCGGTCTTGCCCGATAGATCGATCTTCATGGCGACTCCATTCAACTGGGTGGAAAGAAAGGAACGGGCCCCACGCGGGGCAACCCGACAAGTGTAGGAGGAAATGAAAAGGGCCGCGTTGCCGCGGCCCTTCCGTCACTGAGTCACTGGCTGTCCGGTATTAGTGGAACAGCTTCAGCGCCTGGGTGATGGTGTTGGACACCCCCCAGACCAGCGGCACCAGCACATAGAGCCAGAACACCGCCAGCAGACCCGTATTGGTCGGTTGCGCGTTGAGAGATTGGTTTTCCATGGATGACTCCGTTCTAGATACTTAGTGCGCGCCGCCCGCCACACCGGCCATGCCGGCCACGTCGGCGTCGCTCATGTGGTGCTTCTCGCTGACGCGCGAGACCAGCAGGTTGGCCAGGAAGCCGATAACCAGCAGGGCGGCCATGATGTGCAGCGTCATCGTGTACGCCGCGCCACCGGTCACGCCGTGCGCCACCTGGTATTCGCGGATGTAGTTCACCAGCACCGGACCGGCGATGCCGGCGGCGGCCCAGGCGGTCAGCAGACGGCCATGGATGCCGCCCACGTAGGCCGTGCCGAACATGTCGGCCAGGTAGGCCGGGATGGTGGCGAAGCCGCCGCCGTACATCGACATGATCACGCAGTAGGCCAGCACGAACAGCGCGATGCTGCCGGCGCCACCCAGTTGCGGCACCAGCCAGTACAGCACGGCACCCAGCGCGAAGAACACGAAATAGGTGTTCTTGCGGCCGATCCAGTCCGACGACGAGGCCCAGAAGAAGCGGCCGCCCATGTTGAACAGCGACAGCAGGCCCACGAAGCCCGCGGCGGCAGCCGGGGTGACCGAGCCCTTGAAGCTTTCCTGGATCATCAGCGAAGCCTGGCCGAGCACGCCGATGCCGGCGGTCACGTTCAGGAACAGCACCACCCACAGCAGGTAGAACTGGGGCGTCTTCAGCGCCTGGTCGATGTGCACGTGGTTACGCGTGATCATCTTGTTGGTGGTGACCGGCGGGGTCCAGCCAGCGGGCTTCCAGCCGGGCGGCGGGACGCGGATGGCCAGCGAGCCGATGGTCATCGAGATGAAATAGCCCACGCCCATGACCAGGAAGGTCTGGGTCACGCCGACCGAGGTGGYGCTCTTGAAGGTGTTCATCAGCGCCACGGACAGCGGCGCGGCGATCATCGCGCCGCCGCCGAAGCCCATGATGGCCATGCCGGTGGCCATGCCGCGGCGGTCCGGGAACCAGCGGATCAGCGTGGAGACCGGCGAGACATAGCCGAGGCCGAGCCCGATCCCTCCGAGCACGCCGTAGCCTAGGTARAGCAGCACGATCTGGTGCGTATAGACCCCGAGGGCCGAAATCAGGAAACCGCCGCCGAAGCAGCAGGCCGCCGTGAACATGGTCTTGCGCGGGCCCACGCGTTCCAGCCATTTGCCGGCGAAGGCGGCGGAAATGCCGAGGAAGAAAATGGCCAGCGAGAAAATCCAACCCAGCGTGGTCAGTTTCCAGTCGTCAGSCGCRGATTCGGWAATACCGATGACCTTGGAAAGGGGGGCATTGAATACCGAGAAAGCATAGGCCTGGCCAATGCAGAGGTGCACCGCCAGCGCGGCGGGCGGGACCATCCAACGGGAAAATCCCGGTTTGGCGTAGGTCGCTTCCTTGGAAAAGAACGGCGCTCGCCCGTAGGACGGGCTGCCACCATCGTTGATCACGCTGCTCATGTTGAACATTCTCCGGGACATGGGAATACCGGGTAGTTCGTCCCCACTGGCCTGGCGCGCCCGGCTGCTCTGGCGGCAGCGCGGTTGACCCCGTCACGCCCTGGACGAATTACCCCCAGAAATGTCGGTGCCCCCGGGCTTTGAGAGGGTTTGTGGCCCCGGGGCGGTCCGACAATTACTACACGGTGGAAACGGGGGCCGCACACACCGGACGTGCGTGCGCAACGGACCTGGGGGGGCCGGCATCGAGGGCGAAGGAAGGCGTGCTGCGTCCCGTTTCGAAATGACTCATTTGGATTTCCAGATTGGGGCGTGCAATATATGTCGCGAATAACATATATCACCGTGGAAAATATTATTCGCCGAACCTTATCCGCCCTTATTCAGGACTTCAATAGGCTAAAGATGACATATTCCCGTTGCGCGTGAATTGCGGGCGTTGATCGGGAATTGGACTGGATGGTGCCCTGGGGGCGTGGGATTTTTGCCACATGACCGGGCCACCCGGCAGTGCGGATGGCCCGGGTACATCAGGACATCAACCCAGCTTGACGCTGGTGGCATCCGCGGTCAGGTAACCGACGGCGGAGCCGAACTTGTCCTTGTAGTTGGCACGCACGAGCGGATCGAGCGTGGTCTTCACGCCGGCGGGCATGGTGCTGATGAATTCACCCGCGTGCTGGAAGTTGCTCATGATGTAGGTCCAGCCGTTGAGTTCGTCCACGGCGTGCAGGCCCGTCGACTCGCCGCCAGACGGCACCGACATCAGGCGGCTCAGCTTCTTCGTATCGATGTTGTACGCCCACAGGAAGTTGTTGGCGTGCTGGCCGCTGTCTTCGCCGATGAACAGCGTGCGCAGCTTTTCCGAGAACTTCAGGTTGTCCGGGTTGCCGATCGTTTCCGGATCCGCCGTGTTGCCCAGCGCGTCAGCGGCGATGTCCTTGCCGGCGATCAGCGCCTTGGTGTGCACCGGCACCCATTCGCTGCTGATGGCAGCGCCGCTGGTGTCRGTCTGGCCACCGGTCAGGTTGTGCTGCATCACCACGCCGGCCTTCAGCGCGGCCGGCACGCTGATGTTGCTGGCGGCGTTCCAGCCCTTGGCGTTGTTCAGCACCATCGAGTCCTGAACGTTCTGCAGGGCGGAATAGGCGATCTTGTCCTTGATGTTGACCGTGGTGCCTTCCATCTTGGTGAAGCCCATGCTGCCGCCGGCCAGGTAGGCGTAGCGGTGGGTTTCCAGGAACGCGGCGACGTGCTCCTTGCCCGGCACGACCTTGACCCATTGGGCAATGCCGTTCGCGAAGATCTTGGTGTAGCTGGCGTCCACCGGGTCCGCCCACTTCACGTCCATGATGTCCTGCGGACGGTGCGACTTGGCCATGGCTTCCACTTCGGCGCTGGTGGCGTGGCCGAGCTTGATCCAGGTCAGCGCGGCGCCAGCGGCGGCCGGATCGACCGAGAAGCCCGAACCCACCTTCGCCACGTACAGCGTGCCGGCGGACAGGTCCTTCTCCTTGTCGGCGATGAACATGAACATGGCGCTGTTGGTGGCGTCATCGCCCATCARCACGGTGCGGTTGTCCGGCATCACCTGCACGAGTTCGTGCGAGATGCGGCCCAGGCAGTAGTGCTTCTTGATCGAGCCYGTGCCGTCCGCGTTCACCGTGACTTCCGGCAGGTGGCCGTACAGGTACGGGTTCAGCGGAATGCTCGCGTTGCCGTACAGGTTGGTGGAGTACTTGGCGTACTGCGCGATCAGGGCGGCGTCCGTGGTCCACGGGTCCGGCTCGTACTCTTCGCTGGAAAGGTGGGTGTTCCACGGCGACAGGCTCGCGCCGCAGGTAATCCACAGGCCGTTGGCGCTGGAGGTGTCGACGTTGTGGTACTTGACCAGCGACAGCTTGCCGGTGGTCGGGTTCTGGTCGAGCGTGAGGATGGCGATCGGCGACGGCAGGCAGCCGTAGGTGCTCACGCCGGCCTGGTCGGCCGTGTTGTATTCGAACTGGACCACGGCGAACACGGTGTTGCCGGTCACGCCGGCCACCTTGGCGCCATCGATCTTCAGCAGCGACGTGCCGTCCGGCGAGTCGGAGAAGAACTGGCGTTCCTTGCCGGCCACCGAGACGTCCGTGATCGGCTGGTTATTGATGTTGACGTAGCCGCCGGCCAGGATCTTGCCGCCGTTGCCGTCAGGCACCTGGTCGCCGGTGATGAAGAACGGCTGGTAGGCCAGCTTGTAGGTCTGGCTGGTGCCGTCGCTCATGGTCACCTTGAGCGACGAGCCCACCGTGGTGGTGGACATCGCGGCCGGATCGGCCAGCGTCGGCGCGGCCATGCCCGTGAATTCGGCGGAGGCGAACGTCGCGGGGGTGGCGCCCGGCGTGGCGGGCGTGTTCGGCGTACCCGGCGTGGCAGCGTCGCTGTCGCCGCCGCAACCGGCCAGCAGGGAAATGGAACCCATGCCCAGCGGCAGCATCGGCGCGCCGGCGAGGAGTTTCAGGGCCTTGCGGCGCGATGCGTTGAGTTTGTCCAGCATTTTCTCGTCCTTTTTTGTGTGGTCGGCAACCCGATGGCAAGGCTCGCCATGTCGCCGAGTGGGAACGACCTCTAATCGTTCAGGCCGGACGCCATGCTATGAACGGAGTGTGACAAGGTGTTGAAAGCGCAATAACCATCACTTGATTGCGCACCCGGGGCGTCGCAAAAGTGCAAAAAAGGTGGGCGATCATGGTCGCCCCAAATGTCTCTCAACCTGGAGTGGCGGGTATGCATTGATGTACAGACATGATGTAACGAAACCGTCATTTGTGATCGCTAGTATCTGCCCCGGCAAGTCGCCGCCGGGACAACAGAAGCCCGGCGGTCTCCCTGACAACTGGAGGTCTCTACTCATGTCGTACATCACCGATAAGTTCCGCGCACCGCGCCGCGAAGCCCAGGGCTCGGTCACCGTGCCTGGCCAGACGCTGGAGGAAATCGTTGCCGCCAACCCCGAGCGCCGCAAGGTGCTGCGTGGCGGGCTGGGCCTGTCGCTGCTGTCGGCATTCGGCAGCGGCAGCCTGCTGGCGGCCTGTGGTGGCGATGATGATCCCGCTCCGGCTCCCGCGCCGGCGCCGGCTCCTGGACCCGGCGCGGCCCCAACGCCGACCCCGGTGCAGCCGCTGGACTACAGCATCAACTTCACGCCGGTGGCCGACAAGGTGACCGCCGACACCGTGACGCTGCCGACCAACTATTCATATACCGTGCTGTTCTCGGCGGGCGACCCGGTGGAAGCGGGCTCGGTGGGCTACACGGGCGCGTTCCAGTCGTCGGCCGAAACCGAGCGCCAGGCCGGCGGCAACCACGACGGCATGCACTACTTCGAGATCCCGGGCACGGACCCGCAGAAGGGCGGCCTGCTCGTGATGAATCACGAAGCCATGGATAGCGCCATCCTGTTCCCGGGCTCGTACAACGCCGGCACCGCCACGCCCGAGCAGAAGCGCCTGGCGCTGTCGTCCGTTGGCGTGTCCGTGATCGAGGTCGAATTCGTCGCCAACGCCTGGCAGGTCAAGAAGAATTCGACGTACAACAAGCGCTACACCGGCAACTCGCTGTATCGCGTCTCCGGCCCGGCCGCCAGCGTGGTGGGCGGTACCGTGGTCGGTACGCTGAACAACTGCTCCAGCGGCCACACGCCGTGGGGCACCTACCTGACCTGCGAAGAAACCACCGATAACTACCTGGACCCGACGCAAGCCGAGGAAGGCTACGGCTGGGTGGTGGAGATCGATCCGCTGCAGCAGATCTCGGGCATGCCGGTCAAGCGCACCGCCATGGGCCGCTTCGACCATGAGAACACCGCGTTCATGACCGATTCGAGCAATCGCGTGGCGTTCTACATGGGCGACGATGGCACGCCGGGCTGCATCTACAAGTTCATCCCGAGCGCCGCTTTCGACGCGACCAATCGCCTGAACAACGCCAGCCTGCTCGACAACGGCACGCTGTACGTGGCCAAGTTCAATGCCGACGGGTCGGGCGACTGGATCGAACTGACCCAGGGCAAGAATGGCCTCGTGGCGGGTGCCTCGGACCCCGGCAATTTCACGCAGTCGGTCGTGCCGCCGGCGCCGGTGGCAATCGACTTCAATACACAGGCCGACGTGCTGATCAACACCAAGGCCGCCGCGCGCGTGGCCGGCGGCACGCTGATGGACCGCCCGGAGTGGATCACGGTGGGCCTGGACCGGACGATCTACTGCACGCTGACCAACAACGGTGGCCGCCAGGTGACCGACGCGGCCAACCCGCGCGTGACCAACTCGCACGGCCACATCGTCCGCTGGAAGGAAACCGGCGATTCGCCGCTGGCGGTCAAGTTCACGTGGGAAATCCTGCTGCTGGCCGGCGACCCGTCCATCGCGGCGGCGAACCTGAAGGGCAACATGGTGGGCGACACGTTCTCGAGCCCGGACGGCATCCGCGTGGACCCGAAGGGCCGCCTGTGGGTGCAGACCGATGCGGGCACGGGGACCAGCGTGACCAACATCTTCGGCGCCAATTCGATGCACTACGTGGATCAGCTCACGCGCGAGGTGAAGCGCTTCCTGGTCGGCCCGCACGGCTGTGAAATCACCGGTCTCGCGTACACGCCGGATCTGACGACGTTCTTCGTGAACATCCAGCATCCGAACGACAAATGGCCGAGCGCCAGCCTCCCGGCACGCTCGTCCACGGTCGTCATCCGGCACAACGAAGGCAAGCCGATCGGCGCCTGATACAGGCGCACGGGCGGCATAGTGGGTGCCGCCCGATCGGCACATTGACACGCCGCGGTCCGCAGGGATCGCGGCGTTTTTTTAGGTTCGGCACGCTTAGAACTTGTGGCGAACCCCCACACGCGCCACCACCTGTCGCGTCGTGGACGACTGGCTTCCCGTTGCGCCGTCATAGACATCGGCCCGGGCACCACCTGCGGATTGCTGATAGATGCCCATCAGATAGACGTCGGTGCGCTTCGAGAAGTAGTAGTCCAGCAGTGCGTTGAGCTGATGGTACTTAGGGCTCCCGCCCGTGGCGTCGACCTTGGCCCGTGTAAAGGTGTATCCGAGCGTCGTCTGCAGGACTGGCGTGAAATAGTATCGACCCCAGATTTCGTAGTTGTCGAACTTCACGGTATTGCCGGTGACGCCGTTGGCATCGTCAAAGCTGACATGCGAGAAGTCCATGCCGATAAGGCCGGCCTGGCCGAACGAATAGGTGCCGCCGGCCGCGTACGTTTCCATGTTCGAGGGATTGCCGACATAGCCGAACGGCCCACGACCCGATACGCCAGGATTCGTCGTGCTGGGGGCCCAGTTGCCATCGGGAAACTGGGTCGCCGGGTTGCGTGCGTAGAAGTATGCGGCGCCAAGATAGACGGGGCCGCTGCCATAGCTGGCGCCCGCGCCGACCGTGCTGTTGCCGCGATAGTTGCCCGCCTGCTCGCCGAATGCGTAGAGTGCCTCGAAGGTAAGCCCGCCCAGCGGCGCGGTGACGTACTTGACGGCGTTACTGACGCGGAAACCGTTGTTGCTGTTGTCGATGTCACCCGCATGGGAGAAGAAGGCGCCGCTCGAGCCGTTCATCACAGCCGGCTGCACCAGGTCGGCAACGGGATCGTACTGGCGGCCGACAGTGACGGTACCGTATTTGCTGTCGGATAGCCCGACATACGCCTGCCGGCCGAAGATCAGGCCACCTTGTCCAAGCTTGCCGGTATCGACATTGAAGCCGCTTTCGAGTTGAAAGATCGCCCTGACGCCCTGGCCGAGATCTTCCGCGCCCTTTATCCCCCAGCGACTCCCCTGGGCCACGCCGCTCTGTACCTGCCAGAACTGGTGCCCGCCTGCATTGTTGGTAAAGGTGATGCCTGCGTCGATAATGCCATACAACGTCATGGCATTTTGCGCCGACACGGGGCTCGCCGCTGCACTCATTAATCCCAGTGCGATAAGCGACTTCTTCATATTATGGTCCTCCGAGATACTAGTGGAAAGGTATGCGCGCAAGCATCCGGGAGAGATGTACCATTATGGAGTGCCGTTCCATAATGGTGCAGGTGTTGTGGGCGGATGCACCGGATTTGAGCTTCTCTTTTCTCTTGAGCCTTGTCCGGAGAACGGTTATCCAGAAAATCTCGATGCCGTCTTGTGCGTGGCCGGATTTTTCACGTCCCCATATTCGCAGTCCACTCATTTACCTTCTTGATACAGAAGCGGAGCTTATAGGTGTATATCAGGGAAATTGAGGCATTTCGGGCGGTCATCACGTCGGGATCGACCGGCAAAGCGGCCCGGTTGCTTGGGGTGTCCCAGCCGGCCGTGAGCCAGGCCATCCGCAAGCTTGAGGAGTTGGCCGAATTGCGTCTGTTCGACCGGATTGGCGGCCGCCTGCAGCCGACCCAGGAAGCGCACGCGCTGATGACGGAGGTGGACAAGTTTTTCGTCGGCTACGAGGCTATCGAACACCGCATCCGAAGCCTGAGAATGTTCGGCGTCGGGCGGCTATCGGTGGCCTCGTACCCAGCCTTCGGCGTTTCCTTCGTGAGCCGGGCAATCGCCGCCTTCGCGCCGCAAAAGCGAGATGTGCGAATGTCTCTGCAGGTCGGCAGTTCGAAGGAGGTCTTCCAGCTCGTCTCCGCTGGCCTGGTTGATTTCGGGCTCATGAATGATGAGGTGGCGACCCAGAGTGTCGAACATTCGGTGTTTTCGACGTTTTCCGGCGTGGTTGCCATGTCGCCTGAACACCCGCTGCGCGTGCGGCGGGTGATTCAACTGGGCGACCTCGCTTCGGACGCCTTCATCGACATGAACCCGGAGGATCTGGGTAGGACTCGCCTCGAGAGCGCGCTGGTCGAACATGGCGTGACGCTCCGCCGTGTCATCGAGACGCCGCTCTCGGCGACTGCCTGTGAGTTGGCACTGGCGGGAGTTGGCCTGGCGCTGGTCAATCCGATTGCGGCGCTGGACTATATGGCGCGCGGACTTGTGGTCCGCCGCCTGGCAGTGGCGATCGATGCGCGCACGCTGCTCATCATGCGACCGGGGCGGCCGGTTTCCACGAACGGGCAGGAGTTCCTGAGGTACCTGCGCCTGCAACTTCAGTCTGAGACCGACAAAATCAACAGATATCTGGATGCCTAATCCCACCCCGGGCCGGAAAGCTTATCCAATACCCTGATGGGGATTCCACTGATTGCGATATTCCAGATAGCGAATATCTGGATTTTCCCGGGCGCAAGGCAAGGTGATATGGCTCATTGGCCAATAAGCCAGGCTTCTCGATTGAAAAGTCCCGCAGGTGGATGGATTTGAAATCGTGGTGAAAAATGCTGGCACATATTCACTGGCATTGAAAAATGAGCACGCCACCGGCCGACTACCGTAACCAACCTTTTGAGAGTCTTTCTCCTGGTGTATTCAGGGCGTCCACGATCGTATTCGATTCGTATGAAGATTTCGTTGCGCGAAAATCACGCCAGCCAGATGGATTCAGCTACGGGGTGACTGGTACCCCGACCCACCGCGAGCTGGAGGGCAGGATCGCGGCGCTGGAAGGCGCCAGCCACTGCGTCGTTGTTCCGTCTGGGCAGGCCGCGCTGGTCAGCGCGATCATGCCATTCGTCAAAAGCGGCGACCACATCCTGATTTCCGACGCGTGCTATGGCGGCCTGAAGGCCTTCGCGGGCGACTGGCTGGCCCGGCTCGGTGTGGATGTCGATGTCTATCCGGCCGACATCGGCAGCGACATCGCTTCCTACATCCTGCCGTCGACACGGATGATCTGCCTCGAGTCTCCGGGGACGGTGTCGATGGAAATGCCCGATGTACCGAAAATTGCCGCCGAGGCCCGGCGGCGCGGCATCCTCACCATGATGGACAACACCTGGGCGAGTCCGCTTGGGTTCCAGCCGCTCCTGCATGGTGTGGACATGAGTATCGAGGCCGCCACGAAGTTCTTCGGCGGGCATTCCGACCTGCTGATGGGTGCGATCAGCACGAACGACTTCACGCTGTACGAAAAACTGCGCGAGGCGCAAGCCACCCTGGGCCTTGCCGTGAGTGCGGACGACTGCTTTTTGGTGTCGCGCGGTCTGGAGACGTTCCCCTTGCGCTTCGCCGAGCAGGGCAGGCGCGCACTGGAGGTGGCGCAATGGATGCGGCACCACCCAGTTGTCGATCGCGTGCTGTTCGCTGCCTTGCCAGACGACCCCGGGCATACGATCTGGAAGCGGGACTTCACGGCTGCCGGGTGCCTATTCTCATTCGTGCTCAAACCTGCCCCGGAACAGGCGGTCGCAGCGTTCTTCAACGCGCTCAAGGTGTTTTCGATCGGTGCAAGCTGGGGCGGGACGCATAGTCTGATCGCGTTCTACCCGGCAGGGATCCAGAAGGCTCGCAGATTCCCACCCACCGACCAGCCGATCTTCCGCGTGTCCATTGGTCTTGAGGACACGCAGCGACTCATCGCCGACCTTGAGCACGGCTTCGAACAGTATGCTGGCCATCGGCCGGTCTGATTTCTCCCCCCCCCCCCCCACACACACTCACAGCAACAGGATAAAAAATGAAACGTTGGCCTCTGACAATGCGACTCAGGCAGGCACTCTTGGTGGGTGTGATGATGGGCCTATGGCCGGCCGCTCACGCTACCGATCTCCTTCCGAAGATCAAGGCAGACAACGTGCTGCGTGTGGCCAACACCCAAAGCAGCCCGCCGTGGAGCATGCTCGACGAGAAGAACCAGCCTGCCGGCTACGACGTCGAGATCGCCAAGGAAGTGGCACGGCGCATGGGTGTACAGAAGGTCGTGTTCATCGCCGACTCGGGAAAGAACTTCATCGAAGGCCTGAAGGCGGGTAAGTACGACGTGGTCATGAACGACCTGACCCCGACGGTCGAGCGCAGCAAGCAAGTGGACTTCGGCACGCCGTACGGTGCGGAGGACTTCCGGATCTTTGTGCGTGCCGACACTACGACCATCAAGGGACGTGGCGATCTCGGCGCGAAACGCGTCGGCGTGACAACGGGCTCCAGCAACGAATCCTGGGCACGCAAGCATCTCACGTCTTCCGAACTGCGCTCCTACGACAACGGCGGACTGCTGTTCAGCGATCTCGCCAACGGGCGCATCGATGCGGTGATCGTGTCGCATTTTGGCGGGCTGCGATACGCGACGGTCAACAAGCTTCCCCTGAAGGAGGTCGGCGAACCGCTGACCTACCAGCTCTCGGCGCCTGCGCTCGCGAAGAACCAGCCAGCCCTGGCGGCGGCGATCAACAAGGCAATTGGCGAGATGCTGGCGGATGGCACGGTCGACCGGCTGGCGAAGCGGTGGGTAAGTCATGACTATGACATGCGTGGTGCCATTGCCAGGGCAAACGAAGACAAGGAGTAAGTGATGGGCGAGCTATTCCTCCGTTCGCTGCCACTGCTCAAGGACGCCGTCCTGATGACGCTGTTCCTGGGGCTCGGCGCGTTCACGCTCGGGTCGATCCTCGGCCTGCTGCTGGCCCTCGCCCGGCTCTCCCGCTTCGTTGCACTGCGGGCATTGGCCTTCGCTTACGTGTCGGTTTTCCGGGGCACGCCGCTGCTCGTACAGATCCTGCTGCTCTATTTCGGATTGCCGCACTACGGTGTGACGCTCGACCCGATTCCCGCTGCACTGCTTGCACTCACGCTGTTTGCCGCGGCCTATCTGAGCGAGAACTTCCGGGCGGGTATCGGCGCGGTGGACAAGGGCCAATGGGAAGCCGCGATGTCGCTCGGCATGGGGTACTGGAAGGCCATGTCGCGCGTGATCCTGCCGCAGGGTCTTCGCATTGCCATTCCGCCCGTGGGCAGCCGCATGATCGCCCTGATCAAGGATACCTCGCTGGCGTCGACGATCACGGTGGTGGAATTGACCCGGGTCGCCGAGCAGGTCGGCGCGACCACCTTCCGGTACATGGAAATGTTCCTGATGGTCGGGCTTATCTATTGGGTAGTGAACCAGATCCTGACGATCCTGCAGACAGTGCTGGAAAGCAGGGCGTCGAAGCGTTATCTATGAACAATACGGAAGCAACAATCTGCGTACGTGGCCTGACCAAATCATTCGGTGGAACGCCGGTACTCCTTGGCGTCGACTTCAGCGTCGCCAAGGGCGAGGTCGTCGTGATCATGGGACCCTCCGGGTCTGGCAAGACCACGCTGTTGCGCTCGCTGAACTTTCTCGAGCAGCCCGACGCCGGATCCATACGGGTCTGCGGCACGGAAGTCGAGTGCTTTCCGAATCGGGAGCTCTCGCGCGAGAACAGGAAGCGGATCGCCGCGATCCGCCAGCGATCCGCGATGGTGTTTCAGTCGTTCAACCTCTTCCCGCATCGCACGGTTATCGAGAACGTGATCGAAGGCCCGGTGAGTGTCAAGAAGGTCGACCGCAAGGTGGCCATGACACGGGGAATGGCGCTGCTGGAGCGTGTAGGGTTGAGTGCCAAGGCCAATGAGTATCCGTCACGCCTGTCCGGTGGCCAGAAGCAGCGCGTGGCCATTGCACGCGGCCTGGCCATGGATCCCGATGTGATCCTGTTCGATGAGCCAACGTCCGCACTCGACCCCGTGCTCCGCGAGGATGTGCTCGTAGTCATGCGCGAACTGGCGCGGGAAGGCATGACGATGCTGGTGGTGACACACGAGGTGCGTTTCGCTCAGGACGTGGCTGACCGCGTCGTATTCATGGAAGGTGGCGTGGTAGTGGAAGATGCGCCTCCGCAGCAGTTCTTCCGCGGCAACGACAATCCTGGCGTGCAACGGTTTCTGAATCTCATTGCGAGTTGAGCCGGCGCTGGCCGCGACACGCGGGAGGAGATCGACCCGCCAGGCGCCGCCAGCTCAGGGCTTTCTCCCCTTGACCGCCCCTGCCTTCACCTTCCACCSCGAAAACACCACATCCAGACACTCCAAAGACGTACACGCATCCCGCTGCTTGCGGAACGCCGCCACATCCGCGTCCGTAATCTTCTGCTCCCGCAGCAACCGCTGCTGGTCCGCGAAGATCCGGCGGTAGCCCATGGATAGCAGCGCGTGGTCGCAGATCAGGCGGTGGGCGGGGAGGGCGGTGGCGGCCAGGGCGGGGTCGCAGTCGAGGTCGATGCCTTCGGCGTGGGCGGCGAGGGTGCCGGTGGCGAGGCTCAGGAAAATGGTCAGCCGGATCAGCGATCTACGGAAAATTCGATGCATATGACGATGGCGGCGCGTGCGTGCGCCGGCGCGCTGCGGGTTCCAAAGCGGCGATCGTAGCACCGCTGCGGGGGATGACCGCGGGCATCGGGGCGACGGTCTTAGGGGAACTACTACCCCGTCTGACCAGTCAATTGTTGCGTTCGGTTACAATGCTGTACCGCAGCAACGCCGGTACTGGTGCGTGTTCTGCAAGAACCCCAGCGCCGTCCCGGTGCGTGCCCCCAATCGCCCCAACGCCCATCGCGCCCCCGTTTTGAGACGTTTCATCCTCTTCGTGCTGACTGCCCTGTGCTTGTCCGCGCTGTCCTTTACGGCAGCGGCGGGTGCGCTCGCGGGCACGCCGAAGGTGGAGGCGGCCATGCCGGACTATGACGCGATGCTGGCAACCGGTGACGACCTCGCCCAGATCGTCCTGCCCGGCGATGCCGCGCTGGAGGCCGAGGCGCTGTTCGACAACGCGCCGCCGCCCGGCTACTGCAATATCTGGTCGGCCGATCTGCTCGACCCGCTGGACCTGCTCGATGAAATCGAGGAATCCAGCGCGCTGTTCGATCTCCCCGACATGAAACTGGCCCAGTCGATCGACGACGTGGCGCCCATCCTGCCGGGACGCTCCGCGTCCCAACCGGACGGCCTGTTCCGGCCGCCCAATCTCCTCGCCTGATCTCCCGGGCCACCCCGCGCGCTGTCTCTGACACGGTCGCCTCTGTCTTCATGGCATTGAGCGACTACTCTTAACCAGCCGTCCGTCGTCCCGTCCATTGCCCCTGAGCGCCCCCAAGCGTCCGTGATCCGAGCCGTCACGGCGTGATGCCATGCAGGTCCTCTCGCGCCCGCCGCAGCCGAGGACGCGCCTGGCCATCGTGGCGGCGTCGGGCAGTTGTATCGCTCGATTGATTCCGACATGACTATCAATAAAACGCTGACCTGGGTCGCGTCGCTATCGCTGGTAGCGGCGCCGGCAATGGCCGCGCAGCCTGTGCCCGGTGGCTCCGCCGCCGCGCCCAAGGTGGCGCAGTCCGCCACCACCAAGCCTGCCGCGCCGTCCGGCCCCGTGACGCTGCCGCGCGCCGCCTCACCGGCCACGATGGCCGCTGCCGACAGCTTCGACCTGCCTTACCTGCTCTCGCTGGCCCAGTCCACCAACAAGGGCGTGGAGGCCGCGCAGGCCAATGTCGATGCCGCGTCCGCGGCCATCAGCACCGCGCGGGCCTATCCGAATCCTCAGGTCGAAGTGATGTACGGTCGACTTCACGGCAAGGAGGCCGGTGTCGCCAGCGGCAACGCGCCGTCCTACGCCTTCGTCCAGAAGTTCGACTATCCGCAGCAGCGCAGCCTGCGCCAGGAGATGGCCGGACGCGGGTTCGAAGCCTCGCAGGCCGTGCGCCAGGGGTTCCGCAGCGACCTCTCCGCGCGCGTGAAGACCTCGTACTACCAGGTGCTGCGCCGCGAGACCGAGCTGGCCGCCGCGCAGGAAGACCTGTCCCTGATGCGCCAGATCCATTCCCGCGCCAAGGTGCGTGTGGACGTGGGCGAAGCGCCGCGCTACGAGCTGATCAAGGCCGAGACCGAACTGCTGGCCGCCCAGAAGACGCTCCAGACCACCGAGCTGCGCGTCGAGCAGGCCAAGACCGCGCTGCGCCAGCAGGTGGGCGGGGCGCTGCCGTCGAACTTCCGCCTGACCGGCACCCTGGGCAACGCGCCGGATGTGCCGAACCTGCCCGTGCTGCGCGACACCATGCAGGCCGGCAACGCGGAACTGGCCCAGCGCCGCATGGAGCTGGAGCGCGCCCGGCTGGGTGTGGACTACCAGCGCTCGCTGCGCTGGCCGGAAGTGGCCGTGCGTGCCAGCACGGATCGCCAGCCCGACAACAACGTGTCGCAGATCGGCCTGGTCATGACGATTCCGCTGTGGGACCGCCGCAGCGGCCCGGTGGGCGAGGCGGCGGCGCAGGCCACCCAGGCCCGCACCGCGCTGGAGGCGCGCGAGTTCGAGCTGAACCAGGAGCTGGAAACCGCCTACCGCCAGTACGAGATCACCCAGGCGCAGGTCACGGCGCTGGAGTCCGGCATCGTGCGCGAGGCCGAGTCCGCGCTGGGCGTGGCCGAGGCCGCCTACCGCTTCGGCGAGCGGGGCATTCTCGACTACCTGGACGCGCAGCGCGTGCTGCGCAACGCCCGCAGCGAACTGATTTCCGCGCAGTACGAACTCCAGGTTGCCGCCATCCAGATTGAAAAGCTTATGTCGACCGCCCCCGGCACCGCTGCCGGTGTCGCACCCGGTGCGCCCGGTGCACCCGCTGCGCCGTCGATGTCCGACTCCCCGAATCCGCCGACTCCGAACTGATCATGCGCCCCCATCATCCCTATCGTCCACGTGGCCTGCTTTCCCTGATCGCCGCCGCGGTCATGCTGATGGCCGTGGCCGGCTGCTCCGATAAACCCGAGCCGACCGCCGAGGCGCCCAAGTTGCCGCCCGGCATCGTCAAGCCCGAAGAGAACCTCCAGAAAACGCTGAAGGTGGCGCCCGTCGCCACGTCCCCGTTCAGCGAGATGCTGCGCGTGTCCGGCCGCATCGATTTCGACGAACAGCGCGTGTCGCGCATCGGCGCCAGCGTGACCGGCCGGGTGACCGACCTGTACGGCATCCTCGGCCAGGAGGTCAAGGCCGGCCAGGTGCTCGCCCGCCTGCACAGCAGCGAGCTGGGCGCCGCCCAGATGGCCTTCCTGAAGGCCGAGGCGCAGAGCACGCTGCAGGCCCGCAATGCCGAGCGCGCGCGCCAGCTGTTTGCCGCCGACGTGATCGGCCGCGCCGAACTGCAACGCCGCGAGAGCGAATACGCCATCGCCGCCGCCGAGATGCGCGCCTACCGCGACCAGCTGCGCGTGCTCGGCATGTCCGCGGCGTCGATYGCCACGCTGGCCAARAGCGGCAGCATCGACTCGTACTCGCCGGTCTACTCCAGCATCCAGGGCACCGTGGTGGAGCGCAACGTGGCCCAGGGCCAGGTGGTGCAGCCCGCCGACGCGCTCTACACCGTGGCCGACCTCTCGCACGTCTGGGTARTCGCCGAGGTGCCCGAGCAGCAGGCCGCCCAGGTGGCCGAGGGCCAGAGTGTCGATATCGATGTGCCGTCGGTGGCCAATGGCGCCGGCCGCATCACGGGCAAGCTGATCTACGTCGGCCGCACCGTGAACCCGCAGTCGCGCACGGTGCTGGTGCGCACGGAACTCGAGAACAAGGAAGGGCGCCTGAAGCCCGCCATGCTGGCCAGCATGCTGATTGCAGGCAAGCCGGTGGACCAGCTCGTGGTGCCGGAGTCCGCCGTGGTGCGCGATGGCAACGACGAGCAGGTCTACGTGGAGACCTCCCCGGGCCAGTACCGCATCACCAAGGTCAAGCTCGGCGCCGAGAGCGACGGCATGCGCGTGGTGCAGGGCGGCATCAAGCCGGGCGACCGCGTGGTCGTGGAGGGCGCGTTCCATCTGGACAATGAACGCAAGCGCCTGGAACAGGGGTAAGCGGCCATGATGACATCCCTAGTTGAAGCCGCTATCAAACAGCGGCTGGTGGTGTGCGTGATTGCCGTGGTGTTGTTCTTCTTCGGCCTGCGCGCTGCCAGCAAGCTGTCGGTCGATGCGTTCCCGGACGTGACCAACGTCCAGGTGCAGATCGCCACCGAAGCCACCGGGCGCTCGCCAGAGGAGGTGGAGCGCTTTGTCACGGTGCCCATCGAAATGTCGATGACCGGCCTGCCCGGCCTCGAGGAAATGCGCTCGCTGAACAAGGCGGGCCTGTCGCTGATCACGCTGGTGTTCACGGAGAAGACCGACGTCTACTTCGCGCGCCAGTTGGTGATGGAGCGGCTGATCGAGGTGGGCGGGCGCATGCCGGCGGACGTGACGCCGGTGCTCGGCCCCGTTTCCACGGGCCTGGGCGAGGTCTACCAGTACACGCT
Source organism: Cupriavidus sp. KB_39 (assembly GCF_052114485.1). Taxonomy (NCBI): domain Bacteria; kingdom Pseudomonadati; phylum Pseudomonadota; class Betaproteobacteria; order Burkholderiales; family Burkholderiaceae; genus Cupriavidus; species Cupriavidus sp. KB_39. Next base: position 81,065 of record NZ_JBFREV010000001.1, on the reverse strand, counting down.
GGATCGCGCCGAYGAYGGCAACCGCGAACTGACGCAGGARGAGCTGGCCGAGCGCCGCATCGCCCAGGACTGGGTGGTGCGGCCGCTGCTGCGCTCGATCCCCGGCGTGGCGGAAATCAACTCGCAGGGCGGCTACGTGCGGCAGTACCAGGCACTGGTCAACCCGGAGCGGATGCGCCACTACGGGGTCAACATCCAGCAGGTCTACCAGGCGCTGGCGCGCAACAACGCCAACTCGGGCGGCGGCGTGCTGCCGCACTATGCCGAGCAGTACCTGATTCGCGGCGTGGGCCTGGCCAAGGGCGTGGACGACATCGGCAGCATCGTGCTGAAGGAGGTCAACGGCACGCCGGTCTACCTGCGCGACGTGGCGCAGGTGACCATCGGCCACGAGGTGCGACAGGGCGCGCTGGTCAAGAACGGCCAGACCGAGGCCGTGGGCGGCATCGTGATGATGATGCGCGGCGGCAACGCCAAGGAAGTGGTCAGCCGCGTGAAGGCCCGCGTGGCCGAGATCAACGACCGCGGCATGCTGCCCGGCAAGCTGCAGATCGTGCCGTACTACGACCGCAGCGAACTGGTGGACGCCGCGCTCTGGACCGTAACCAAGGTGCTGCTCGAAGGCGTGGTGCTGGTGGTGATCGTGCTGTTCCTGTTCCTTGGGGACGTGCGCTCGTCGGTGATTGTGCTGGCCACGCTGGTGCTCACGCCATTGATGACGTTCATCGTCATGAACAAGGTGGGGCTGTCGGCCAACCTGATGTCGCTCGGGGGGCTGGCCATCGCCATCGGCCTGATGGTGGATGGCTCCGTGGTGGTGGTGGAGAACGCGTTCGAGCGGCTGGGCCACGCCGAGAAATCGGGGCTGACCCGCACCGAGATCCTCGTCAAGGCGGTGCAGGAGGTGGCCACGCCGGTGATCGTGGGGGTAGGCATCATCATCCTGGTGTTCCTGCCGCTGATGACGCTGTCCGGCATGGAAGGCAAGATGTTCGCGCCGCTGGCTTTCACGATCTCGATTGCGCTGGCGATCTCGCTGTTCCTGTCGCTGACGCTGTCGCCGGTGCTGTCCGCCTACCTGCTCAAGGGCGGCGCCGAGCATGACACCAAGCTCATCGCGTTCATGAAGCGCAACTACCTGCGYATGCTGCACTGGGCGCTGCAGAACAGCAAGACCACCGTGCTGTCGGCGGTGGGGCTGTTCGTCGCGACGATCCTGATCGTGCCGCTGCTGGGTACCTCGTTCATCCCCGAGATGAAGGAGGGCTCCATCGTGCCCGCCATCGACCGTGTGCCGAACATCTCGCTGGAGGAGTCGATCAAGCTCGAGAAGATGGCCAACAAGCTGGTGCTGGAGGTGCCGGGCGTGAAGTCCGTGGTGTCCGGCGTGGGTCGGGGCGAGAGCCCGGCGGACCCGCAGGGCCAGAACGAGTCCACCCCCATCGCCAGCCTGAAGCCGCGCGACGAGTGGCCGGACGGCTGGACTCAGGACGACATCGCCAACGCCATCCGCGAGAAGCTCAAGGCCATTCCAGGCGTGCAGGTCGTGATGGCGCAGCCGATCTCGGACCGCGTGGACGAGATGGTCAGCGGCGTGCGTTCCGACGTGGCGGTGAAGATCTTCGGCGATGACCTTGACAAGCTGCGCGAGCTGGCCGGCGAGATCGCGCGCGTGGCGGGCGGCATCCAGGGCTCGCAGGACGTGCGGATCGAGCGGATCTCGGGCCAGCAATACCTGTCGATCGAGATCGACCGGCAGGCGATTGCGCGCTACGGGCTGAACGTGTCGGACATCCACGACATCATCGAGATTGCCATCGGCGGCAAGCGCGCCACGGACATCTTCGAGGGCGAGCGCCGCTTCGCGGCGGCGGTGCGCCTGCCCGAGGACTTCCGTGACAACGTGCAGGCCATTCGCCAGCTATTGGTGCCGGCGCCGGGCGGCGTGCAGGTGCCGCTGGAGTCCGTGGCCAAGATCGAGGTCAGCGACGGCCCGGCGCAGATCAGCCGCGAAATGGCCAAGCGCCGCGTGGTGGTGATGATCAACGTGAAGGACCGCGACCTGGGCGGCTTCGTGGCCGAACTCCAGAGCGCGGCCGAGAGCAAGGTCAAGCTGCCCGAGGGCTACTACTTCGAGTGGGGCGGCCAGTTCCAGAACATGGAGCGCGCCATGGGCCACCTGAAGATCATCGTGCCGATCACCATCGCCGCGATTTTCTTCCTGCTGTTCCTGCTGTTCAACTCGCTGCGCTTTGCCACGCTGATCATCACGGTGCTGCCGTTCGCGTCAATCGGCGGGATCATCGGGCTGTTCGTGACGGGCGAGTACCTGTCCGTGCCGGCGTCCGTGGGCTTTATCGCGCTGTGGGGCATGGCGGTGCTGAACGGGGTGGTGCTGGTGTCGTACATCCGCACGCTGCGCGAGTCGGGCATGTCGCTGCGCAACGCGGTGGTGCGCGGCGCTACGCAGCGTTTCCGCCCGGTGATGATGACCGCGACGATCGCCATGCTGGGCCTGGTGCCGTTCCTGTTCTCGACCGGACCSGGCTCCGAGGTGCAGCGTCCGCTGGCCGTGGTGGTGATTGGSGGCCTGATCACCTCCACGCTGCTGACGCTGGTGATGGTGCCGGTGCTGTACCGCTGGTTCGACGACAGCAAGCCGGAGCCGCGCGACATGTCGGTGTAGGCGCGGTATGACGTTGGCCCTGACGTTGACCCCTGACGTCGCAGTACAATGACGGCCGGCCGGCACGCCACGCGTGTCGGCCGTTTTTCGTTTTTCGGAGGGATTCCATGACGTTGCCGGTTTCACGGCAGGGGCGCCGCATGCTGGTGGCGCTGGCTGCTGCCACGCTCTCGACCTTCGCCTTCGCTACCGAGGCGCCCGTCAATATCGAACTGGGCCAGCGCGGCGGACGCCCCGAGGCACCCGAGGCACCCGTGGCCTGCATGGAGGCCGTCAAGGCCAGGCTGCCGAACCCCGACCGCTTCCGCTGGGTGCGCGGCACCACGCGGCGCGTGGCGGAGGACTTCTACAGCGTGGTCGGCAACGTCGAGTTCGTGAACCAGGCCGGCGAGACGCGCAAGGGCGACGCCCAGTGTGATGTCATGCGCGCGCCCGGCAACCAGTTCATCGTGCCGAAGGTACGGCTGCCCCAGTAAATACAAGGGTTTGCGAGCCGCCAAGATGACAATGCTGTCATCTTGGCGGCTTTTTCATTGGCGCGTCTTTACACGTACGGGACCATCTCCTAAGCTCTTGTGTACGCTGTACACAAATAGGCAGCGACATCATCGACTGAATCAAACCGATCAACAGGAGACCGTTGCAATGCAGACCGAAACGACCAACGAACACCGCTGGCTGCAGAAGCTGGTGGGCAAATGGATGGCCGAAGGCGAGGCGGTGATGGGGCCGGACACCCCGCCGCAGAAGTGGAAGATTCCCGAACAGGTGGGCGCCGTGGGCGACCTCTGGGTGCAGGGCCGCTCCGAGGGCGAGATGCCCGGCTGCGGGCAGGCCGTCACGGTGATGACGCTGGGCTATGACCCCACGCGCAAGCATTTCGTGGGCACCTTCATCGGGTCGATGATGACCCATATGTGGATCTACGAGGGTGACCTCGAGGCCGATGGCCGCACGCTGACGCTGCGCGCCGATGGCCCGACCTTCACGCCGGAAGGCAAGCTGGTGCCGGGCAAGACCTCGAAATTCCGCGACGTGATCGCCTTCCAGGACGATGACAACCGCACGCTGACCTCATTCATGCAGGGCGATGACGGCGAATGGATGCAGATCATGCAGGCGCGGTATCGGCGGGAGAAGTAGGGCGCGGGGAGGGGCGTCGAAGCCGGACGCCTCAGACCCGGTCCAGTTCGTCGCTGTTCCACCAGGCGTCCAGCAGGGGCTGGAAGCGGTTGTCGGGCGCGGGCGGTATGCGCGTGCTCTTGCGCGCGGGCGGCAGTTCGCGCCCCGTCAGCTGGTAGTAGACGGCAGCCGGCAGGGTGCCCGGGCCGTAGGGCACATGGTCGATCACGCTCATCTGCCGCGCGGCCTTCAGCGCCCGGGTGGTCTCCTCCGGGGACAAGCCGCTGGCGTCAGCCAGCGCGTCGCGGCGCAGCGGACCCTCGCGCTGCAAACCGGCGATCAGAAGATGCACACATTGACGTGTATTCCGTTTCATAGGGGCGCATTTTTCCGCACCTGCCCCGCGCTGCACAATCCGGATTGACATTTGTTTGCAATCCGCCACGTCGTTTCGTGGCAGTTGCCCCACTGTAGTGGGAGATGTGGGGCCTTTTGGGCCACTTTTCGCCCAACGAGGCGGCGCGCGTTCCACTTCGGCCATGCCCCTCTTGCGCCGGCGTCGATACTGTATAAACATACAGTAATCGTCAATCTTCCGATGGCGCACGCCCGCCGCGTGTGCCGAATTCATCACCATGACTGCGCCCCCGCACATCCTGCCTGCCGAGGAGGATGGTGCGTCTCCACTGCCTTCGCCTCCCGATCCCGTGCCCGATCACCGGGCCTCGGTGGCCGAACTCGAGCATCGCTACCCCGGSCTGTGGCGCGCCGGGCAACTGGGCCATGCCGGCCGGCTGCCCGTGTGCCCGAGCGGCTATGACGCGCTGGCGCAGGAGYTGCCCGGCGGGGGCTGGCCCGCTGGCGCGGTCACCGAACTGCTGCTCGCCCACGATGGCGTGGGCGAACTGCGSYTGCTGATGCCGGCGTTGCGCACGCTGGCCGCGGCGGGGCGGCGCCTGGCGTTCGTCAATCCGCCTTATCTGCCGAATGCCGCTGGGCTGGCGGGGCTGGCCGGCCTGCCTGCGCGACAGCTCTACTGGGTGCGGCCGCCGGCGGCCACCCCGCCGGCCTCGCGCCGCACGGACATGCTCTGGGCGGCCGAGCAGATGCTGCGCAGCCAGGCGTTCGGCGCSGTGCTGGTGTGGCTCGGCATCGCACGGCCCGAGGCGCTGCGCCGGCTTCAGGTGCTGGCCCAGGCCGGCGATACCGTGGTCTGGGTGCTGCGGCCCCTGCGCGTGCTCCAGGAATCGTCGCCGGCCGTGCTGCGGCTGGCGCTGTCGCCGTTGCCCGGCAACATGCTGTCGATTGCCTTCCACAAGCGCCGTGGCCCCGTGCGGGACGCGCCGCTGCAACTGTCGCTGGGCGGCATGGCGCACGTGCCCGCACGCGTCGCCACGCCCGTCAYTCCCACCGCTCCTGTCACTCCCACCGCGCCTTCCGTGGTGCCCCCTCATCATGCTGCCGACGTTCTGGATCGCGGTGCATCTGCCGCGCCTGCCGCTGGACGCGCTGCAACCGAGCTGGCCTGAGGCCGCCGGTGCGCCGTCCGTCCCCGCCTCCGGCACGCTGCAACAGGCGCTGCCCGTGGCGGTGATGGCGCACGAGCGCGTGGTGCTGGCCAACGGCCCGGCCGTGGCCCTCGGCGTGGCGTTCGGCATGCGGCGCGGCGGCGTGCAGGCGCTGTCGGCGGAGGTCGTGCAACTGGAGCGCAGCCTCCCGGCCGAAGAGGCGTTGATGACCGACGTGGCGCTGACGCTGCTCCACTTCACGCCGGCCGTGACGATCGACCCGGATGCCGAATCGGCCACCGTGATGCTCGACGTCACCGCCAGCCTGCGCCTGTTCGGCGGGCACCGCGCGCTGTGCCGTGCCATCCGCGCGCGGGTGCGGCAGCTCGGCACGTTCGCGCAACTGGGCTGCGGCACCACGGCGCAGGGCGCGGCCTGGCTCGCCCGGCAGCCGCTGCGCCGGACGCGGCGCGGGATCGTGCGGCCCGCGCGCCGCGCCATCCAGCCTGCCCGCATGACGCGCCTGCTCGATGCCCTGCCCGTGGCGTGCCTGCAGACGCTGGCCGATCCGGGCTGGCTCGAGGGCGTGGGCTGCCGCACGCTGGGGCAGGTGAGGCAGTTGCCGCGCGCGGGGCTGTCGCGCCGCATCGGCACGGCACTGCTGGCGCGGCTCGATCAGGCTTACGATCAGGCGCCGGCCGGCTTTGCATGGTTCGAGGCGCCGCCTGCCTTCGCGCAGCGGATGGAGCTGCCGGGGCGCATCGAAGCGGCCGACGGGGTGCTGGCCGGCGCGCAGCGGCTGCTGCTGGCGCTGTCCGGCTGGCTGGCGGCGCAGCAGGCCGGCGTTACGCGCTGCGTGCTGGTGCTGGAGCACGAGCGCTACCGGCTGGGCGAGGACATGGACAGCACGCTGGTGCCGCTGGGCCTGGCGCAGCCCAGCCGGGACCCGGTGCATCTTTCCAGGCTGCTGCGCGAGAAGCTCGACAAGGTGCGCTTCCACGCGCCCGTGGGCGGCCTGGCGCTGCGCGTGGAGGCGATGGAGACCTGCCTGCCGCAGAGCGATTCGTTGTTCCCGGAGCCCGGCGCGGCGCCGGCCGAACTGGGCCGGCTGATCGATACGCTGATGGCCCGCCTCGGCCGCGACAACGTGCTGCAGCCTCGCCCGCTGGCCGACCATCGCCCCGAATGCGCCAACCAGTGGGGCCCKGTGGACGAGCCGCCGCCCCGCGCGCCCGCCACCGGCACGCTGCCGCCCGAACGGCCGCTGTGGCTGCTGGAGGCGCCCCGGCCGCTGCGCGTGCAGCGGCACCGGCCCGTCTACGAAGGCCCGCTGGTCATGCTCACCCGCCCCGAGCGCATCGAAGCCGGCTGGTGGGATGGCGGACTGGCCACGCGCGACTATTTCATCGCCGAACGGGCGGACGGGCTGCGCTGCTGGGTCTATCGCGAGCGCCCCGGCCATCCCACCCGCAGCGGGCAGGAAGAGGGCGGCGAATACCGCTGGTTCCTGCACGGGCTGTTCGCCTGATTTCGCCTGAATATTCCTGACGTTTTCCCCATGCTGTCGTCGCTTCCTGGCCTCTCCTCGCTGCTGCCCTCGCTGCCCGATTACGCGGAGCTGCACTGTGTGTCGAACTTCACGTTCCTCACCGGCGCCTCGCATCCGCAGGAACTGATCGCGCGCGCATTCCAGCTCGGCTACAGCGGGCTGGCGCTGACCGACGAGTGCTCGGTGGCGGGCACGGCGCGCGCGCATCACGCCATCAAGGTGCTGCGCGAGGAGATGTGGGAGGCCGTGGCGCGCAGCGCCCGCCGGCTGGCGGCGGGGCAGGCGGACGGCGAGTTCGATGATGCCGAGCTGGTCCATGCCTTCACACCCGATGGAATGGAGGGGATGGACGATGTGGACGACATGGAGGAGGGCGACCCCGACGCCTTGCCGCTCATCGGCGACCACCCGGACGACGACCCCGATGCCGCCGCGCACCGCCACCGCGTGCTGGAGGCGCGCGCCGCCGCCGCCGATGCGTTCAACGTGATCCTCGGCAGCCGCTTCACGCTGACGGCCTCCCCCGGGCAGCCCCCCGAGCCCTATGCCATGCCCATGCCGCCCCCGCGCCTGCTGCTGCTGGCGCAGAACCGCGAGGGCTTCGGCAATCTCTGCGAGTTCATCACGCTGGGCCGCACGCGCGCGGAGAAGGGCAGCTATCTGCTGTATCCGTCCGACCTCGCCAGCCCCGAGCCGGATCAGGCGCACTTGCGCGGCATGCCCGATTGCCTCGCCATCCTGCTGCCCGACTACTGCGCCGATCCCGATGTGCTGCGCGCGCAGGCGCTGTGGTGCCGGGAGACGTTCGGCACGCGCGTGTGGATCGCGCTGGAACTGCTGCAGGGCCATGCCGAGGCGCTGCAYCGCACCCGGCTCCAGGCCGTGTCGGCGGAAACCGGCGTGCCGCTGGTGGCGGCGGGCGCCGTGACSATGCACGTGCGCTCACGCAAGCCGCTGGCCGACGTGCTGACCGCCATCCGGCTCGGCCAGCCGCTGCCCGCCTGCGGCATGGCGCTGGCGCCCAATGCCGAGGCGCACCTGCGCATGCGGCAGGTGGTGTCGCGGCTCTATCCGCGCGAGGCGCTGGCGCAGACGCTGAARATTGCCGATCAGTGCCGGTTCTCGCTGGACACGCTGCGCTACGAATACCCCGAGGAACTGGTGCCCGACGGCGAGACGCCGATCAGCTACCTGCGCAAGGAGGTGGAGCGGGGCAGCCGCGAGCGCTTTCCGCACGGCATGGAGCCCGAGTGGGAGGCGCAGCTTGAGGGCGAACTCGAACTGATCGAGGAAAAGCACTACGAGCCGTTCTTCCTGACCGTGCACGACATCGTGCGCTTCGCGCGCCAGCGCGGCATCCTGTGCCAGGGCCGGGGCTCGGCCGCCAACTCGCTGGTCTGCTACTGCCTGCATATCACCGAGGTGAGCCCGGAGCAGGCCAACCTGCTGTTCGGCCGATTCCTCTCGCGCGAGCGCGACGAGCCGCCCGATATCGACGTCGATTTCGAGCACCAGCGGCGCGAGGAGGTGATCCAGTACATCTACGAGAAGTACGGCCGGCATCGGGCCGCGCTGGCGGCGTCGCTGATCACCTATCGCTCCCGTAGCGCGCTGCGGGACGTGGGGCGCGCGCTCGGCATCGACCCGAGCGTGGTGGAGCAGGTGGTCAAGGGCCAGGCGTGGTGGGATGGCGGCACGGCGTTCCTGGAGCGCATTACGSGCTACGGCCTGGACCCCGACTCCCCGGCCGTGCGGCAATGGGCGAGCCTGACCGAGCAGCTGCGCGGCTTTCCGCGCCATCTGTCGCAGCACGTGGGCGGCTTCGTGATCGCGCGGCACAAGCTGTCGCGGCTGGTGCCGATCGAGAACGCGGCCATGGCCGACCGCAGCGTGATCCAGTGGGACAAGGACGACCTCGAATCGCTGGGGCTGCTCAAGGTGGATGTGCTCGCGCTCGGCATGCTCACCGCCATCCGGCGCGCGCTGGCGATGATCCCGAATCCCGAGCCCGAGCGGGCCGGGCTGCCGTGCCGCATGGAAGACCTGCCCGAGACCGACGACGCCACCTACGACATGATCTGCAAGGCGGATACCGTGGGTGTGTTCCAGATCGAGTCGCGCGCGCAGCAGTCGATGCTGCCGCGCCTGCAGCCGCGCAAATATTACGATCTCGTGGTGGAGGTGGCCATCGTGAGGCCGGGACCGATCCAGGGCGGCATGGTGCACCCCTACCTCAAGCGGCGCGAGGCGCTGCGCCGCACCGGCAAGCTGCCGACCTACTTCAACGACGTGATCCGCCGCGTGCTGGGCCGCACGCTGGGCGTGCCGATCTTCCAGGAGCAGGTGATGCAGCTCGCCATCGACGCGGCCGGTTTCACGCCGGGGCAGGCAGACCAACTGCGCCGCTCGATGGCGGCGTGGCGGCGGCGCGGCGATCTCAAGAAGCACCAGGATGCGCTGGTGCGCGCGCTGACCACGCGCGGCTATCCCGAGTCCTTCGCGCTGGCCATCTGCAAGCAGATCGAGGGGTTTGGCGAGTACGGCTTCCCGGAGAGCCACGCGGCGAGCTTCGCGAAGCTGGTCTACGTGAGCGCGTGGCTCAAGTGCCATCATCCCGATGCCTTCCTGTGCGGCCTGCTGAACAGCCACCCGATGGGCTTCTATTCGCCGTCGCAACTGGTGCAGGACGCGCGCCGGCATGACGTGGTGACGCAGCCCGTGGACGTGACCGTCAGCGGCTGGGAGAGCGCGCTGGAGGCCCGCCGCCCCGGCCAGCGCTACCGCGACGTGCGGCTGGGGCTGGGCCGCGTGCGCGGCATGCGCGAGGATGCCGCGCTGCGCATCGAGGCGGCGCGGGCCGAACGGCCGTTCGAGAGCGTGGAAGACCTGGCACGGCGCGCGGGGCTGGACAAGCACGACATCGACGTCCTGGCGGCGGCCGACGCGCTGGTGTCGCTGGCCGGCCACCGGCGCCAGGCGCGTTGGCTGGCGCGCGGCGCGGCGGTGCAGTCCGTGCACCGCGACCTGCTGCACGAGGCACCCCCGGCCGAAGCCGAGCTGCTGCTGCCCGAGCCGAAGATCGGCGAAGACGTGGCCGCCGACTACGCCAGCCTGGGGCTCTCCCTGAAATGCCACCCGCTGACCCTGCTGCGCCGCCGCCTGACGGCGCTCAAGTTCCTCACGGCGCAGCAGCTATCGCGGCTGGGCAACGGCCGCCGCGTGCGCGCGTGCGGCATCGTCACGGTGCGCCAGCGCCCCTCCACGGCCAACGGCACCATTTTTACCTCCATCGAGGACGAAACCGGGCCGATCAACGTGATCATCTGGCCCGACCTGGTGGAGCGGCAGCGCAAGGAGGTGCTCGGCGCCAAGCTGCTGGGCGTGATCGGCACCTGGCAAAGGCAGGGCGAGGTCAGGCACCTGGTGGCGCAGGAACTGGTCGACCTGAGCCCGCTGCTGGGCAAGCTGATGGCGGAGAGCCGGGATTTTCATTGAGGGATGGCCGGCGAGCATCGTATCCGTCGCCCGTAGCACCTACACTTAGGCAACCGCGCCGCGATCGGCCAGCACGATCTGCCCGGTTTTTCGGCTTTCCCCCACCTCAACGAGGAGATGCGTCATGGCAACATCGCCCAATCCGTTTACCGATTTCACCAAGTTGCTCGAACAGTACAAGCTGCCCGGCGTCGACATGACGGCGGTGATCGAAGCCCGGCGCAAGGATATCGACGCCATCACGGAGGCCAACAAGATTGCCTACGAAGGCATGCAGGCGCTGGTGCAAAAGCAGGCCGAGATCCTGAGCCAGAGCATGCAGGAGATTCAGGCCGCGGCCCAGAAGCTGACCGCAGGCGGCGATCCTGCCGCGGCCATGGCCCGGCAGGGCGAGTTCGTCCAGCAAGGCTTGCAGACGGCGTTCAACAACATGCGCGAACTGGCGGAAATGGCCCAGAAATCGCAAGCGGAAGCGCTGGCCGTGATGACCCAGCGCGCCGAGCAGAACATCGAAGAGGCCAAGCGGCTGATGAAAATGCCCGGGAAGTAAGCGACGGGTAACGACGATCCGGGCCCGGCCGGGGGTGCCCGCCCAGGCCCGCTCAGGCCCGCACCGGCAGCCGGGGCGTGAACCGCAGGTGCTGGATCTCGCCGCCCTTGCCCACCAGGATCGTGGCCTCGGGGATTTCCTCCCAGACGCCTTGCACGTCGATCAGGGGCTCGGACAGCACCAGAAAGGCGTCGTCGCCGGCGGCGATGATGCGCGGGTCTTCCGGATAGAGCGCCCGTAGCTGCCGGAACGAGGTGCTGTGGAACAGCGAGCGCGACGCGTTTTCGCTGGAATAGCGCACGGCCACGATCTGCTGGCCGTCCATGACGCAAACGGTCATGTTCAGCGGGTGCTCCACGTCGTGGCGATGCCCCACSTCCTCGATCAGGCCGGCCATCTGCTCCAGCGCGCCGCGCGGGTCGCGCTCCAGCCCGAACGTCAGCGCCAGGAAGAACATCACCTCGGAGTCGGTCGAACCCTCGATCCAGCGGAACAGATGCGGCGCCACCGCCATCATCAGGTCGCGCCGCACCAGCGGAAAGTCGCGGATCAGCCCGTTGTGGACGAACAGCCAGCGCCCGAAGCGGAACGGGTGACAGTTGGTTTCCTGGGTGGGCGTGCCGGTGGCCGCCCGGATATGAGCGACGAACAGSGGCGCCCGCACCGCCCGGGCGGCCTCGCGCAGGTTGGTGTCGCTCCACGCCGGGTGCAGGCCGCGATAGCGGAACGGCAACTCCGAATGCCGCCCGTACCAGCCCACGCCGAAGCCGTCGCCATTGGTCGTGGTGTGGCCCAGCCGGGAGTTCAGGCTCTGGTCGATCAGGGAGTGCTCGGGCTGGAACAACACAGCCTCGAGCGGGACGGAACGGCCGGAATAGGCCAGCCAGCGGCACATGGGGGCGTCTCCTGTGTGTGGGCTCTCCACTTCAGGATAGCAACTACGCGCGTGTTGTGACGGATGCGACCGATGGTAGTCGTGCTGCGGCGCAATATCGGGCCGCGTTAGGTCTTCTCCGGCATGGCCGACGAATGGTGGCTGGTGATCAGCCACTGCGTGCCGTCCCAGCGGTAGGTGTAGGTGTAGCGCGCCTTCACCGTGGCGCCGGTTCGGGCGAAGGTGAAGGTGTAGAGCCCGGCATCCACGGCGGTGTTGCAGCCGATTTCGATGGTGCGGAAGTCGATCTTGCCGGACGGCCCGCTCTGCAGGAAGTGGGTGAAGTAGTCCTCTTTCTCGGCCGGTGTCACGCGCGGCTTGTTGGACACCGTGGCCAGCAGGATCGATCGTTCCGCGTAGTTGGCCACCACCTTGCGGGGGTCGCCGGTCTGCAGGGAGCGGTTCCAGCGGTCGAACAGGGCCGAGATTTCCTGCTCGGAGGTCGCCTTGCAGTTCTCCGTGCGCGACGCCTGTGTGCTGCCGGGCGTACCCGGGCTCGTGGCGCAGCCGGCAAGCAGCAGGGCCAGCGCAGCAGCAATCTGGTAGCGCGCCATGACGGTCTCCTCAGGCCCGGGATTGAGCCTTGAATACTAGGCGTGGGCGCGGCAGGTAACGGCGCCGGGGCTGGCGAGTCTGTGCGGTAGCRCACGGATGGCGGGGGCGCCGGCCTTGACGTGGCGCGCTACARCTCCAGCACCAGCTTCCCGCCGCCCACCGCGCGCGAGCAGCAGGCCATCATCCGGCTGTTCGCCTCGCGTTCGCCGCGCGTGAGCACCACGTCGCGATGGTCGATCTGGCCCGCCAGCACGCGCACCTCGCAGGAGCCGCACAGGCCTTCCTCGCAATCGCTCTGCACGTCGATGTTGGCGCAGCGCAGCGCGGTGAGCAGCGTCTGGTGGGCGGGCACCTCCACTGTCAGGCCGGAATCCTTGAGTTCGACGGTGAACGGCTGTTCCCGCGACGGATCGAGCGTGCCGAGTGCCGAGACGAAGTGCTCCACGCGCAGCGCATCCTCCGGCCACGCGGCGCAGTGGTCTTCCAGCGCCGCGATCATGCGCGCCGGGCCGCAGGCGTAGATCTGCGTCTGCGGGTCGGGCGTGCCGAGCAGCGCGGCGAAGTCGGCGCGCTGGCCTTCGTCGCCCGCATGGACGTGCAGCCGGTTGCCATGCAGCGCGGCCAGTTCCTCGCGCAGGGCCATGCTGGCGCGCGAGCGGCCGCAGTAGTGGAACGTATAGTCGATGCCCAGGTCGCGGGCCCGCCGCGCCATCGCGCTGACCGGCGTCACGCCGATGCCGCCGGCGATGAAGATCGCCTTGCGGCAGCCCTCGTCGAGCCGGAAATGATTGCGCGGGCCACGAATGCGGAGCCGGTCTCCGGCGCGCAGCACGTCATGGACCCAGGCCGAGCCGCCCCGGCTATCGACCTCACGCAGCACGGCGATCTCGAAGGCGCCCGCGTCGGCCGGATCGCCGCACAGCGAATACTGGCGCGAAATCCCCGTATGGCCGCACTCCACGTCGATGTGCGCACCCGGCGCCCAGCGCGGCAGCACCTTGCCATCGGGCGCCACCAGCCGCAGCCGCACCACGTTGTCCGCCACGGGGTCGATCCGCTCTACCACCACAGTGCGGGCGATGGCTTGCCCGGAGGGCTCGCCAATCCGCACGGCGTCGCGCCAGGTCAGCACGGACGGATCGGTGCGCTCGGGATTGCGCGCCGGGTCCCATTCGACCCAGAGATGCTCCGGCCCCCGGAACGAGGTGTTCGGCACGTAGCTGAACGACTGCTCGGCCAGCCGCAGATGGGGCAGCCGGCGCGTCAGCTCCTCCAGAAAGACCTGCATCTCCATGCGCGCGAGGTTCTTGCCCATGCACTGGTGCGAGCCGTAGCCGAAGGTCAGCTGGTCGCTGGCATTGTCCCGGCGGATGTCGAACAGGTCCGCATCGGCGAAATGCCGTTCGTCGTGATTGGCGGACGAGGTGACGATCAGCAGCTTGCTGCCGGCCGGCAGGGCGATGCCGCCGACCTGCGCATCCCGCGTGACCAGCCTGCGCCAGGCCGCCACCGAGCCGTTGTGGCGCAGGCATTCCTCCACCGCATTGGGGATCAGCGCCGGGTCCGCGCAGATCTCGCGCCAGGCATCCGGGTGCTGGAGCAGCAGCTTGATCGCGTTGGCGGACGCATTGGCCGTGGTCTCGTGCGCCGCCACGATGCCCGCCATCATCATCGAATGGAGGTAGGAGTCGGTGACCACCTCGGGCAGCTCGCGCTGCTTGCGCAGGCCGTACTGCATCCAGCCGGGCGCGTCCGGGTTCTCGCGCATCTTGTCGAGGATCTTGCCGGCGAGCTGCCAGAAATTGCCTACCGCGTGCGCCACGGCCACCTGCTCCTCGGGCTTGGGGCGGCCCCAGGTGTTCACCGTATGGGCGATCGAATACTGGCGCAGCCGGTCCATGTCCTCTTCGGGCACGCCGAGGAAGTGCAGCGCCACGGTCAGGGGCACTTCCCAGAGCATCTGGTCGACCAGGTCAGCGCGTCCGCTGTCGATGAATCGATCGACGTATTCGCGCGTCAGTTGCCGCACCATCGGCTCATGGTGGGCCAGTTCGGCGGGCGTGAACGGCTCCATCAGCGCGCGGCGGCGCGGCATGTGGGCTGGCTCGTCCTCGTTGACCAGCGTGCGGTTCATCGCATAGCCRTAGGWGGCCAGCACCGCGTTGGCCKCGTCGCCCGTGGGCGTRATCTTCTCCAGGGCGATGGACGGGCTGAAGGTCAGGTTGTCCCGGAAGATCGCCTTGATGTCGTCATAGCGCGTAACCACCCAGTAGCCCAGCTTCGGGCTGTAGAACACCGGCTCCTGCTCGCGCGACCAGCGCACGTAGTCGGGCGGGTCCTGCTGGTAGCCGTCCTCGAACGGATCGAACGTGGCCGCGTGGGCGCTCACCGGGCAGCCGTTGGGCGCCCGCAGCGCGGTGTGGTCGATGGGACAACCGCCCGGACGGGCGGCGGCGGACGAGAAAGACGGGGGCGTGGCGGATGACGACATACWGCGAACCTCAGTTATCGAGCGTGATCTTCAGGTCGTGGATCAGCTTGGTCCAGCGCGCAATCTCGCTGCGCAGCAGCTCGCTGTATTGCGCCGGGGTGTTGCCGACCGGCTCCACGCCGAAATCGACCAGCTTCTTGTGGATAGCCGGCTCCTTGATGGCCGCCACCACCTGCTTGTTCAGCGTGGCGATCACCTCGGGCGGCGTGGCCGCCGGCACGACCATGCCGACCAGCGCGGCGGCTTCCACGTTCCGGTAGCCGAGTTCGGCGAAGGTCGGCACGTCCGGCAGTTGCGGCAGGCGCGTGGCGTTGGCCACGGCCAGCGGGCGCACCTTGCCGCCCTTGATGAAGCCGGCGCCGGCGGCGTAGTCGACCATCATCGCGGGAATCTGGCCGGCCGCCACGTCGGACAGCGCGGGCGCCGCACCGCGATACGGCGCGTGGGTCATGGTCAGCTGGGCCTCCACCTTGAGCAGTTCCATGGCCAGGTGGTGCGGGCTGCCGGCCCCGGCGGACCCGTAGTTCACGCCGCCCGGCGCGGCCTTGACCTGGGCGATGAACTCCTGCGCGGTCTTGGCGGTGGTGCCCGGCCCAACCACCAGGATCATCGGGAAGCGGCCCAGCAGCGTCACCGGCGCGAGGTCCTTGGCGGGGTTGTACGACAGCGTCTTGTAGAGCGCCGGGTTGAAGACCAGCGTGCCGTTATCGGCCGAGAGCACCGTGTAGCCATCGGCTGCCGCCCGCGCCGTCTCGGACGCGCCAATCGCCGTGTTGCCGCCCGGCTTGTTGTCCACCACCACGGGCTGGCCGACCTTGGCGGAGAGCCCCTGCCCGATGGTGCGGGCGAGGAAGTCCGAGCCGCCGCCAGCSGGGTAGGGCACGATCCAGCGGATCGGCTTGCTCGGATAGGCGTCGGCGGCGTGGGCCGAAGGGAAGGCAGCGGAAAACGCAAAGGTCAGGGATGCCGCGATGAGGCCGGCAGCGCGATGGCGGGGCATGGGTGCTTGTCTCCTTGGTATTTGGCCGGATAGTATGTGGCCTTGTTGTGCGTAAATCATATACGCAATGCGTAATCGTTGAATGGGGGTTAACCCAACGCCATGCCAGCCATACCCGACATTCCCGGGAGTCCTGAGCCCGAAGCCCGCCCCCGCGAACGCCGCCAGCGCGTGCAGGCCGCCGAGACCGGCATGGCCGTGCTCAAGGGGCTGGCGCGCCTGGGCGGCCGTGCCAGCCTGACGGCCATCGCGGCCCATATCGACGAAAGTCCGGCCAAGGTGCATCGCTACCTGGCGAGCCTGATCGAGGAAGGGCTGGTGGCGCAGGAGAGCGGCACGCAGCAGTACCACCTRGGGCTGGAGGCGCTCCAGATCGGGCTGGCCGCGATGCGGCAGTCCGACCCAATTCGGCTGGCCGAGGCGTCGCTGATCCGGCTGCGCGAGCGGCTGGAGATCACCTGTTTCATCTCGGTGATGGGCAACAAGGGGCCGACCATCGTCCGGTTCGAGGAACCGGCTCTGCCGGTGACCGTGAACGTGCGGGTGGGATCGGTGATGCCGCTGCTGTGGTCGGCCACGGGCCGCGTGTTCCTGGGTTTGCTCGACGACCAGCGCGTGCAGGCGCTGGCGGAGGCGGAACTGCAGGCGGCCACGCCGGAGCAGCGCGCGCTGCTTGACGCCCAGGACCCGCTCGGCCCGCTACGCGCGGCGGTGCGCGCCGATGGCTGCGCGGCCGTGCGCGATACCAATCTGAAGGGGATCAGCGCCGTGGCGGCGCCGGTGCGGGACTACACGGGGCGGGTGTGCGCGGTGCTGACCGCGCTGGGTGCCACGGGCGGCTTCGACCCATCGATCGACGGGCCGACCGGCCGCGCGGTGCGCGAGGAAGCGGCGGCGGTGAGCACCTTGCTGGGCTTCGCCGCCTGATTCCTGCCTGATTCCTGCGCCCGGGAAAGGGTCTTACTCGGGACGCTTGGGGATGTTCACCGCGCGCTGCACGGCGGGGCGGGCCAGGAAGGCGTCCAGCACACGGCGCACTTCGGTGAAGTCGTCGAATCCGACGAGGCTGCCGGCCTCGTAGAAACCGACCAGATTGCGCACCCACGGGAAGGTGGTCATGTCGGCAATCGTGTAGTCATCGCCCATGATCCACTGCCGGCCCTTGAGCCGCTCGTTGAGCACGCCCAGCAGCCGGCGCGACTCCGCGACGTAGCGGTCACGCGGCCGCTTGTCCTCGTAGTCCTTGCCGGCGAACTTGTGGAAGAAGCCGATCTGGCCAAACATCGGCCCGATGCCGCCCATCTGGAACATCACCCACTGAATCGTCTCGTAGCGGGCCGCCGGGTCCGTGGACATGAACCTGCCGGTCTTCTCGGCCAGGTAGATCAGGATCGCCCCCGACTCGAACAGCGCCAGCGGCTTGCCGCCCGGCCCATTCGGATCGAGGATCGCCGGGATCTTGTTGTTCGGGTTCAGCGACAGGAACTCGGGCGTGGTCTGGTCATCCTTGTCGAAACGCACCAGATGCGGCTCGTAGGGCAGGCCCAGCTCCTCCAGCATCAGCGAAACCTTGATGCCGTTGGGGGTGTTCAGCGAATACAACTGCAGGCGCTCGGGATGCTGCGCCGGCCACTTGCGGGTGATCGGGAAGGCGGACAAATCTGCTGCGGCCATGCACGGGCTCCTGTCGGAATCTTGGGAAGATCCGCGATRGTAAACCGGATGGCGGAATGCTGCCGGGGCGAATCCAGCGCACTCTAGAAAACAAAACAGGCCGCAAGAGCGGCCCGATCTGTTTCGCATGCTGCACAAGCGGAAAGGCTTTCACCCCTTCAACACGTCCCCGATCGCACTCGCCACCACCCCCACATTGCGCTCGTTCAGCCCCGCCACGCACATGCGGCCGGAACGGAGGATGTACACGCCGTGCTCGGCCTTCAGGCGTTCGACCTGATCGGCGGAGAGGCCGGTGTAGGTGAACATGCCGCGCTGGGTGATGTAGCGGGAGAGGGCCTCGCCGCTGACGTGGTCGCGCAGTTTGTCGTGGATGGCCTGGCGCATGTGGGCGATGCGCTCGCACATGGCGGCCAGTTCCTGCTCCCAGCTGGCGCGCAGGGCGGGCGTGGTCAGGACGCGGGCGACGACGCGGGCGCCGTGGGTGGGCGGGTTGCTGTAGTTGGCGCGCACGGCGCCGGTGAGCTGGCCCAGCACGCGGCTGGCTTCGTCGGCGCTCTGGCAGATCACGCTCAGGCCGCCGCAACGCTCGCCGTACAGCGAGAAGTTCTTCGAGAACGAGTTGGCCACCAGCGCCGGCACGTTCTGGCGGGCCAGTTCGCGCACGGCGAAGGCGTCGTCGTCGAGCCCCGCGCCAAAGCCCTGGTAGGCCATGTCCACGAAGGGCAGCAGCTTGCGCGCCTTGAGCACCGCGATGACCTGGCGCCACTGGTCCTGGTTCAGGTCCACGCCGGTCGGGTTGTGGCAGCAGGCGTGCAGCAGCACGATGCCACCTTGCGGAATGGCTTCGATGGCCGCGAGCATGGCGTCGAACTGCAGGCCGCCCGTGGCGGGGTCGTAGTACGGGTACGCATTGACCTGGAAGCCGGCGCGCTCGAAGACCACGCGGTGGTTCTCCCAGCTCGGGTCGCTGATCCACATCTGCGCGGTGGGGAAGTAGCGCTTCAGGAAGTCGGCGCCCACGCGCAGCGCGCCGGAGCCGCCCAGCGTTTGCACCGTGGCGACGCGGCCTTCGGCGCGGGCCGCGCAGTCTTCGCCGAACACCAGCGCCTGCACGGCCTGGCGGTAGCCGGGAATGCCGGCCATCGGCAGGTAGGGGCGCGGGCCCATGTCCGCGAGCAGCGCGGCTTCGGCTTCGGCCACGGCCTGCATCACCGGCAGGCGGCCTTCGCCGTCGAAATAGATGCCGATGCTCAGGTTGACCTTGTTGGTACGCGGGTCYTGCTGGAAGTCCTCGTTGAGCGAGAGGATCGGATCGCCCGGAAAGGCTTCGATGTGTTCGAACATGGGAAAGCTCTGGCTGTGTTTCAGGGGGCGGAGACTCATTGCGCCTGCACGCTCGGGGCGCGCAGCGCGGCGGCGGCGTTCTTTTGCCGGAGGCGATAGCTTACGCCAAGTACGCCAAGCCATACCGGAATCAGGTAGACCGAGATCCGCAGGCCGGGTGTCAGATACATCACATAAAGGATGCMGGCGAGGAAGGCGAGGGTCAGGTAGTTGGTCAGCGGATGGCCCAGGCTCTGGAAGCGCGTGGTCTGGCCGGCCAGGCGCTTGTCGCGGCGGAAYTTCAGGTGAATCAGGCTGATCATGGCCCAGTTGATGATCAGGGCCGATACCACCAGGCCCATCAGCAGCTCGAAGGCTTCGCCCGGCATGAAGTAGTTGATCAGCACGCAGGCGCCGGTGGCCAGCGCGGACACGCCCAGCGCGGCCAGCGGAATGCCGCGGCGGTTCACCTTCATCAGCGCCTTCGGCGCGTTGCCCTGCTGCGCCAGGCCCAGCAGCATGCGGCTGTTGCAGTAGACGCCGCTGTTATAGACCGACAGCGCCGCCGTCAGCACCACCAGGTTCAGCACATGGGCCACCGCCGCGCTATCCAGCGCGTGGAAGATCAGCACGAACGGGCTGCCGCCAGTGACCACCTTCTCCCACGGGTAGAGCGACAGCAGCACCGCCAGCGCGCCCACGTAGAAAATCAGGATGCGGTAGATCACCTGATTGGTGGCCTTGGGGATGCTCTTCTCGGGGTTGTCCGCCTCGGCGGCGGTAATGCCCACCAGTTCCAGGCCGCCGAACGAGAACATGATCACGGCCATCGCCATCACCAGGCCGCCCAGGCCGTTCGGGAAGAAGCCGCCGTGCTGCCACAGGTTGGCCACGGAGGCCTCCGGGCCCGCGCCGCCGGCCATCAGCAGATAGCCGCCAAAGCCGATCATGCCGACGATGGCCGCCACCTTGATGATCGAGAACCAGAATTCCATCTCGCCGAACGACTTCACGCTCGACAGGTTGATTACGTTGATCAGCACGAAGAACGCCAGCGCGGAGATCCACGTGGGCAGCTCCGGCCACCAGTACTGCACGTAGATGCCCACGGCCGACAGCTCGGCCATGCTCACCAGGATGTAGAGCACCCAGTAATTCCAGCCGGACATGAACCCGGCGAAGTGGCCGCAGTATTTATTGGCGAAGTAGCTGAAGGAGCCGGCGACGGGCTCGTCCACCACCATCTCGCCAAGCTGGCGCATGATGAAAAACGCGACGATGCCGGCCAGCGCGTAGCCGAGCAGCACGGCCGGGCCGGCCATCTTGATGGTCTGGGCGATGCCCAGGAACAGCCCGGTGCCGATGGCGCCACCAAGGGCAATCAGCTGGATGTGACGATTCTTCAGGCCACGCTGAAGCGTGCCGTCCTGTTGGGGGGCGTGCATGGGTTTGTGTCCTCTACCTATCTGGCCACTCTGGTGGAATGGCGATCACGTCTCTTTTGACCCGGGAGGTCGGACGCTATGAAAAGGCCGCCGGCGCGGGTAGCTCCGGCGGCGGGGAGGGGTCAGGCGTCCCGGGAGGACGCCGGACCAGGTGAAACAGGTGAAACGGGAAACGGAGGGAGGGTCAGACCTTGAGCGTGCCGCGCTCGATCTGGTCGCGCTCGAGCGATTCGAAGAGCGCCTTGAAGTTGCCTTCGCCGAAGCCTTCGTCGCCGGCACGCTGGATGTATTCGAAGAACACCGGGCCCAGCGCGGCCTTCGAGAAGATCTGGAGCAGCAGGCGGGGCTTGCCGCCCTCGGTGGTGCCGTCCAGCAGGATGCCGCGCGCCTTGAGCTGGTCCACCGGCTGGCCGTGGTCCGGCAGGCGGTTGGCCAGCGCGTCGTAGTAATAGTCGTTCGGCGCCGTCATCAGCTCCACGCCGGCCAGTTGCAGGTTGTCGATGACCTCGATCAGGTTGTCCGTCAGGAAGGCGATGTGCTGGATGCCCTCGCCATTGAACGCCATCAGGAATTCCTCGATCTGGCCGCTGCCCTTGGACGACTCCTCGTTCAGCGGAATGCGGATCTTGCCGTCCGGCGCCGTCATCGCCTTCGAGGTCAGGCCGGTGTACTCGCCCTGGATGTCGAAGTAGCGGATTTCGCGGAAGTTGAACAGGCGTTCGTAGAAGTTCGCCCAGTAAGCCATGCGGCCACGGTAGACGTTGTGCGTCAGGTGATCGATCAGGCGCAAGCCATGRCCCACCGGGCGGCGGTCCACACCGTCCAGGAATTCGAAGTCGATGTCATAGATCGACTTGCCGTCCTCGAAGCGGTCGATCAGGTACAGCGGTGCGCCGCCGATGCCCTTGATCGCGGGCAGGCGCAGCTCCATCGGGCCCGTGGCGATCTCGATCGGCTGGGCGCCCAGCATCAGCGCGCGGTTGTACGCCTTGTGGGAGTCCTTCACGCGGAAGGCCATGCCGCAGGCGCTCGGGCCGTGCTCGGCGGCGAAATAGGCGGCCTCGCTGTGTGGCTCGTTGTTGATGACGAAATTGATGTCGCCCTGGCGGTACAGCAGCACATCCTTGGAGCGGTGGCGGGCCACCAGCGAGAAGCCCATCTTTTCGAACAGGGGCTCCAGAACGTTCGGCGTCGGCGAAGCGAATTCGACGAACTCGAAGCCCATCAGCTGCATCGGGTTTTCAAAGAGATCGGCCATGGTGTGCTCTACAAGGAAGTGGGGGCAAGGGAGTCCAGCACGGGGCTGGCAATCGTATTTCAGCGACTTTCAAAGCCGTCCGAACTGGAATCGAGTGTATAACCCGCGCCAGTAAATAGGATTTCGTTCGGGACGCAGGGAAACCCTGAAATATGAGATAAGATTTCGCGAAATCGCGYTYYGAGGAAACGGAAATGCAGAATACCGAGCTAGACCGCACGGATCGCCGCTTGCTGGGGGTGCTGCAGGAGAACGGACGGGCCAGCAATCTGGAGCTGGCGGAGGCGATCAGCCTGTCTCCGGCGCAGACGCTGCGGCGTCACCGGCGCCTGGAGGAGAACGGCATCATCAAGCGCTACGAGGCGCGGCTGGACAGCACCGCGCTCGGCTTTGGCGTCACCGCGTTCATCCATGTGACGATGGAGCGCGGTCATATCCGCGACCTGTCGAAGTTCAAGGGGCTGGTGGCGGAACTCGCCCAGATCCAGGAGTGCTTCTCCGTCACCGGCGATATCGACTACGTGCTGAAGGTGGTGGCCAAGGAYCTGAAGTCGCTGTCCGACTTCCTGCTGGATACGCTGATGCGCATTCCCGGCGTGAGCGGGGTCAAGTCCAGCGTCTGCCTGGACGAGATCAAATGCACCAGCGCGATGCCGCTGGAGGCTTGATCGGTGTGATCAGTGCGTCACTGACGCGCCGTCGATCTGCGCCATCGCCTCGGCAATCGCCTGCGCGTCGGCAGGGCGCACCAGCCGGGCCACTTCCTGGCCATCGCGCAGGAACACCAGCGTCGGCCACAGCTTCACGCGGAACGCGCGGCCGAGCGGGCGCCCGCTGCCGTCTTCRACCTTGATRTGCCGGATGGMCGGATGCTTGCCGAACGCGGYCTCGATCAGCGGCTGGGCGCGCATGCAGAAGCCGCACCACGGCGCGCCGAACTCCAGCAGCGTGGCACCCGGCAGCGCGTCGATCTCCGCGCGGGTGGGCTCGGTGGCGGCAAAGGCCTTGGTCATGCTCATTCTTGGGTCTCCGTCGAGGCTTACCCCYTTYGGGGCAAGTAAGGGCAAGCGAGAACCGCGCCAGAGGCGCTGCCGTCATTCTGCCAGYGGCAGCGCCGSCGCGTGCRGCGTGCCRATRCCGGTTTTTGCCATCGGCGCGACAGATTTACGTGCCGGGGTGTCGATTTCCCACCACGYCGGCAGCAACGCCTGCACTTCCGGCCGGCCGAAGCGGTCGTCGATCAGCCACACCACGCCCCGATCCTCACGCGTGCGGATGACCCGCCCGGCGGCCTGCACCACCTTGCGCAGCCCCGGATACAGGTAGGCATAGGCGTAGCCGTCGCCAAACGCGGCTGCCATGCGCTCGCGCAACTGCTCGTTCACATCATTGACCTGCGGCAACCCCAGTGTGGCCACGAAGGCGCCGATCAGACGGTCGCCGGGCAGGTCCACGCCTTCCGAGAACACCCCGCCCAGCACCGCGAAGCCGATGCCGCGCCCGCCCGGCGCGAACTGGCCGAGGAACGCGGCCTGCCCCGCCTCGTCCATGCCGCGCGCCTGGGCCCAGATCGGAATCTCCGGATGCTGCGCGGCCAGCAGATCGGCAGCCTGGCGCAGGTAGTCGTGGCTGCTGAAGAAGGCGAGGTAGTTACCGGGYCGCCGCGCGTACTGGTCGGCCATCAACTGCACGATGGCCGGCAGCGAGCGCTGGCGCTGGGTATAGCGCGTGGAGATATGGCGGGCGATGTGCACGTCGAGCTGGTCCGCGTGGAAGGGCGAGGGCACCTCCACCCAGACCGCGCTGGCGGGCAGGCCGAGCATGTCGGTGTAGTAGTCCGCCGGCTGGAGCGTGGCCGAGAACAGCGTGGTGGCATGCGCGCCGGCAAAGCGCGGACGCAGGAACGGCGCGGGCAGCAGGTTGCGCACGCAGAGCTGGGCCTGCACGCCGCCGCGCGGGCCGGGCGTGCGCGTGATCTCGAACAGCGAGTGCTGGCCCCCGTGGTCGGGTAGCTGTTCGGTCAGGCGCAGGAAGTGCAGGGCGTCGAAGTAGAAGCGCTCCAGCGTGGCGTCGTGCTGGCCGGGATGGGCGCTCAGATGTTCGAGGATCGCGCCGCATAGCTGGGCCAGCGCCTCCACCAGCGTGCCGGGGGCAGTCGAGTGGGTTTCGAAGTTCGCGCGGGTTGACGATTCGGCCCGCGCCAGCGCCTGCCATGCCCGATGGACGCGGTTCACCGGCCCCGACAGCGCCTTGGGCGCAGCCAGCCGCGCGCCCCGGAAGGCCGCGGGGTCGAGCGTGGCCGTGTACATGGCGCGACCGCGCTCCACCAGATTGTGGGCCTCGTCCACCAGCACGCTGGCGCGCCAGCCGTTCAGCACGGTCAGCGCGTACAGCATGGCGCTGCGGTCGAAGTAGTAGTTGTAGTCCGCCACGACCAGATCGCTCCAGCGGATCATCTCCTGGGCGAGGTAGTAGGGGCAGACGCTGTGCTGGCGGGCGATCCCGCGCACGGCGTCCCGGTCCAGCAGCGGCACGGCGGCGGCGGCTTCGCGGGCGGCAGGCAGGCGGTCGTAGAAGCCCTGCGCGAGCGGGCAGGATTCGCCGTGGCAGGCCAGATCGGGGTGTTCGCACGCCTTGTCGCGGGCGGTCAGCTCCAGCACGCGCAGGGGCAATGGGTCGCAACCCCGGTCGCCCTCGCTCCGAAGTTGTGCGGCGGCCTGCAATGCCACCGCGCGGCCCGTGGTGCGGGCGGAGAGGAAGAACAGCTTGTCGAGGCGCTGCCCTGGCATCGACTTCAGCGCCGGAAACACCGTGCCGATCGACTTGCCGATGCCCGTGGGCGCCTGCGCCAGCAGCGTGCGCGCCGCCACATTGGCCTTGTAGACCGACTCCGCCAGCACGCGCTGGCCGGGCCGGAAATCGCCATGCGGGAAGGTCAGCGCCRCCAGCCCGGCATCGCGTGCCTGACGGTGGGCGATCTCGCGCTCGGCCCATTGCAGGAAGCGTCGGCAACTGGCCTCGAAGAAGGCACGCAGCGTGGYGGCGTCGTGGCGCTCCTGCTCCACGCGTTCGCGCTGGCTCAGRATGTCGAAATAGACCACGGCGATGTCGATCTCGGCCAGCCCACGCGTCTGGCATAGCAGCCAGCCGTAGACCTTGGCCTGCGCCCAGTGCAGTGCCCGGTGGTTGGCGGGCACCTCGACCCCTTCGCCGCGCACCGTCTTGATTTCCTCGAGGCGATTGGCGGYGGGGTCGTAGCCATCGGCGCGGCCCCGCACGTGCAGCCCTTCGAACGTGCCGGAGAGGGACACCTCGGCCTCATAGCCCGCGCCGCGCCGGCCCGTGACCACGCCGTGSCCGGCCACGCCTTCCTGCGCGGTGGGCGAAGGCGTGAAGCGCAGGTCGAGGTCACCCGCCTTGGCTGTGAACTCGCACAGCGCCCGCACGGCAACCGTGTAGCGGGGCAGAGCACGCGATTCTGGGATGGATRTGGCGGACAAGGCGCAGCAGGCAAGGGCAACGAAAGAACTGTATAAATATACAGTCTTTGCGCCGGAAGGAAAGCACGCGACGCTATCGAAACCTGCTGAAACTTGCCGATGGTGTTGCCACTTCGCACAGGAGAGCCGATGTCCCGCTTCAAGATCGCCACCTTCAATATCAACGGCATTCGCACCCGCCTGCCGGCGCTGCKGGACTGGCTGGCGCGCGAGGCGCCCGACGTGGCCTGTCTYCAGGAACTGAAGACCRTCGACACGGCGTTTCCGATCGACGAGATCCGCGCCGCCGGCTACGGCGCCATCTGGCACGGGCAGAAGTCGTGGAACGGCGTGGCCATCCTCGCCCGTGGCACGGACCCGATCGAGGCGCGCCGCGGCCTGCCCGGCGACGAGGCCGACACCCACAGCCGCTACCTGGAAGCCGCCATCAACGGCGTGCTGGTGGCCTGCCTCTACCTGCCGAACGGCAACCCGCAGCCGGGACCGAAGTTCGACTACAAGCTGGCGTGGTTCGAGCGCCTGATCCGTCACGCACAGGGTTTGTATGACAGCGGCCACCCGGTGGTGCTGGCCGGCGACTTCAACGTGGTGCCGACCGACGAAGACATCTACAACCCGCGCTCGTGGCTCAAGGACGCGCTGCTGCAGCCTGAGAGCCGGGAGTGCTACCGCCGCCTGTTGGCGCAAGGCTGGACGGACGCCCTGCGCACGCGCTACCCGGACGAGCGCATCTACACCTTCTGGGATTACTTCCGCCAGCACTGGCAGACCAACTCGGGGCTGCGCATCGACCATCTGTTGCTGAATGCCGAACTGGCGCCGCGCATGGTCGATGCCGGTGTGGACAAATGGGTGCGGGGCGAAGCGCGCGCGAGCGATCACGCGCCGACATGGATCGAACTGGATCTGGGGGAGGTGCCGGCGAAGAAGGTGCCGGCAAAGAAGGTCGCGGCAGAGAAAGCCCCCGCCAAAACGACAAAGGCGCCCGCCGCAAAGCGACGGGCGCCACGCGCCTGATGCCGGAGGTTGGACCTTACACCGCCACGGCCTCTTCGGCCTTTGCCGATACCGGTACGGGGTGCGCCACGGCGCCAAGCAGCATATCCGCCGCCGCGTCCAGGCGGTCACTCGACCCCGACATCCGCGCCGTGATCATCCCGTTCTGGATCGCGCCATACAACACCTTGGCGAAGGCCGACGGCGGCAGCGGGTAGGGCTGGCCACGCTCGGCTTCGGCGCGGCGCAGCAGYTCGGCAATCCACGCCTCGTGCATGCGGAAGTGATCCTGCAGCAGCGCGCCGATGGCCGGCGGCAGCATCATCACCTCGGCGGACAGCATGCCGACCAGACAGACCTGCCCGTTGTCCGAGCCGCCACGCAGCGGCTCGATATAGCGCTGGGCCTGCTCGGCCAGCGGCAGCGTGGTGTCGATGGCCCCGATCCGCGCCGTGGCGGTCTCGCGGTAGCACCGCACCACCTCCAGTACCAGGTCGTCCTTCGACGGAAAGTAGTAATGGATGCTAGACGTCTTGACGCCAACCAGCTCCGCCAGATCGCGGTAGCTAAAACCGTTGTAGCCCCGGCGCCGAATCAGCACTGACGCGTGTTCCAGCAATTGCTCGCGTACGGGTTGCGTTTTCATGGCGACTGTCTCCCTTATGGGAGACCCTCCGGTTCATGCCGCCGCCGATCAGATCGGATCAGATCAGACCGACAGCGACTGCGCGACGAGAGAAAGCAGTGATCCGCTGGCAATGCAGAGCACTACCCATCCGCCCAGGATCAGGGCGCTGTCACGCAAACTCATGATGAAACTCCTTGTTCGATCTAGGCCGTGCGCCCGGTTTCGCTACCAGGCGATTACCGGGCGCGCGGCGCTGCACTAGGCTCAGGCCAGCGCGCCGTCGGTGTACACGTCGAAGGTGCGCGACGGTTCGCTCGACACACCGGTGCGGTCCAGGCCAGCCACGATGCGGGCGCCGTCCGTGTACGGGTCGAACTTGCCGGCACGGGCGCCGTCGGTGAAGGCATCCACCGTGCGGGCCGGGCTGGCCGAGACGCCCTGGGTGTCCAGGCCGGCAACGGTGCGGGCACCATCGGTGTACGGGTCGGTCTTGCCGACGCGGGCGCCGTCGCTGAACGGGCTGCGTTGGTCATTCACGCGGGCACCGTCGACAAACGGGTTGCGGGGTTCGTTCACGCCGCTGGCACGGGCGCCATCGGTGAAGGGGCTGCGCTGGTCGTTGACGCGATAGCTGTAACCGTAGACTTCGCCGGTGCTGTTACCGGGAGCGGCTTGGGCGGCGCCCGTCACGAAAGCGGCGGCGAGGGCGGCGGCGGAGAGGATGGTCTTGGCGTTCATGGTGTTGCTCCTTGTCTTTGGTTTGACCGGGCGATCTCGGTTAGAGGTGGATCGCGGGGCCGATGTCTTGCTGCGTTGTAACGGTCCTTGCTGCTGCTATCTACTGGTAGGTAGAGGGTCAGGGCTAAAAAAAAGACCGTCTTCCGGTACCAACCAACTACATGTACTGCGTGGACTTGGACTGCATCGCGGGGCTTGTTTCTGTTTGCCGGGTGGTGCAGCGCCGTCCATGAGCCAAATATTATCTACTACTAGATAGATAGGCAAGGACTTTTTAAAGAAATTTCGATTGTGGGGCAGAGGGGTGTCTGGTGTGCCGCGCGTGTCTACATCGTAAATCGATGATTGATAAAGAAAAACGGCGCCGATCCCCGTGTGGATCGGCGCCGTCTGGCGACCTTGCGAACCCTCGGATCAGCGCTTGCCGATCGTGAAAGCGATCTCGCCGAGGCCGTCTACGCCACCCGTGACCACGTCGCCCGGGTTCAGCGCGCCCACGCCGGCGGGCGTGCCGGTGAAGATCACGTCACCCGGGGCCAGCGTCATGCTCTCCGAGATATAGGCGATCACATCGGCCACGGGCCAGATCAGTTCGTCGAGGTCGCCCTGCTGGCGGGCCTCGCCGTTGACCTTGAGCCAGATCGCGCCCTTGGCCGGATGGCCGACCTTCGACACCGGATGCAGCGGGCCGCAGGGGCCGGAAGCGTCGAACGCCTTCGACCAGTCCCAGGGGCGGCTCATCTTCTTGGCCACGTCCTGCAGGTCGCGGCGGGTGAGGTCGACGCCGACCGCATAGCCCCACACCAGATCCAGYGCCTGCGCCGGGGTGACGTTGGCGCCACCCTTGCCGATGGCCACCACGAGTTCGATCTCATGGTGCAGATTCTCCGTCAGCGGCGGATAGGCCACGGTGCCTTCGGCCGCCACCACGGCATCAGCCGGCTTGGTGAAGAAGAACGGCGGTTCGCGGTCCGGATCCTTGCCCATCTCGCGGGCGTGCGCGGCGTAGTTGCGGCCGACGCAGAACACGCGACGGATSGGGAAGCGGGCCTGGCTGCCGGCCACGGCCACGCTGGCCTGCGGGGCCGGCTGGATAACGAATTCGGTCATGTCTCGCTCTTCTCTTGTGGGTCTGGGTTTGATGGGGACGACTTGGCGATTACTTKGCGAACACCTGGCTCAGGTCGCCGAATGCCTTGAACTCGAGCGCGTTGCCCGACGGGTCCAGGAAGAACATGGTGGCCTGCTCGCCCACCTGGCCCTTGAAGCGCACATGCGGCTCGATCACGAACTTGGTGTTGGCGGCGCGCAGCTTGTCGGCCAGCGCTTCCCACGTCCCCATCGGCAGGATGGCGCCGAAATGGCGTACCGGCACATCGTCGCCATCGACCGCGCTGGTGCCGCGATGGCCGCATTCGTCCGGCGAGAGATGCGCCACCACTTGATGGCCGTAGAAGTCGAAATCGACCCAGGCGTCGGAGCTGCGGCCTTCCGGGCAGCCCAGCAGGTCGCCGTAGAACTGGCGCGCGGCGGCAAGGTCGTGCACGGGGAAGGCAAGGTGGAACAGGGGCATCGTGCTCATGGCAATCCTTTCGTGGGCAGGGATGTTTKGATCTGTCGTTGATTGTAATCAGCAGAACTCGTAATATGAAACGAATGATTTCTGGTCTGAGTATCAGAAATTTCGATATGCGMCTGCCTACGCTGCTACGCCCGTGATTCGCTACTTCCGCACCTTCCTGATGGCCGCCGAGACGGCGTCGTTTTCCGCCGCCGGCGCGCGGCTCGGCCTGACGCAGTCGGCGGTGAGCACGCAGATCCGCCGGCTGGAGGAGGATCTCGGCTACGCGCTGTTCGACCGCTCGGGCAAGTCCGTCGCGCTGAGCGAGGAGGGCCGGCAACTGCTGCCGGACGCCACGCGCTTCGTGGCGCTCTATGAGTCGATGAAGGGCAGCGCCCAGGCGCGGCCGGACACGGCGCCGCTGGATCTGGGCGCGGTCTCCACGGTGCAGTCGACGCTGCTGCCCAAGGCGATGCAGCGCTTCCGCGTCGCCTACCCGGACACCCACGTCAACATCGTGCCCGGCATGTCCACGCAGCTGCTGACCCAGGTCGATGCGCGCGAGCTGGACATCGCCGTGCTGGTGAAGCCCCGCCTGGGGATTCCGCCTGAACTGAAATGGGTGCCGCTGCTGCACGAGCGCTTTGTGGCGATTGCGCCGGTGGGCGGCCCGGCGGACCTGAAGACGCTGCTCGCCACCGTGCCGTTCATCCGCTACAACCGGCATTCCACGGGCGGGCARCTGGTGGACCGCTACCTCAAGCGGCACCGGCTGTGGGTGCGCGAAGGCATGGAGCTGGACGAGCCGGCCGTGATCCTGCAGATGGTGGGCGAGGGACTCGGCTGCGCGATCATCCCCGCCGATCTGGTGCCGTTGCGGCAGACGCCGAACATCGAGGAAGTGCCGATGCCCGGCCCGCCGCTGTTCCGCGAGATCGGCGTGCTGGTGCGGCAGTCGGCGCTCAAGCGCGCCCCGGCGGCGGCGCTGATCGACGCCTTCGTGGCCGTCGCACCGCCGCCTGCCCAGGCTGGCGAACCTGGCGAGGCCGGTGTTAAGCCTGCGCCGCCGCCTGAGGCGGGGTAGCGGCCGGCGCCTTGCGGCGCACCGCGAGCGCCATCAACGCAGCCACCAGGCAGGCTCCGCCCGCCACGTACAGTGCGGGCGAATAGGTCAGCAGCAGCGTGCGCGAGAGCCCTGCGCCGAACGCCGCCGTGGCCGCGCCGATCTGGTGGGCGGCGAAGATCCAGCCGAACACCATCGGCGCACGCTCGCGGCCAAACGTGGTGGCAGCCAGCTTCACCGTCGGCGGCACCGTGGCAATCCAGTCCAGGCCGTAGAACATCGCGAAGATGGACAGGCCGTAGAGCGTGAACTCCGAATGCGGCAGCCAGAACAGCGAGAGGCCGCGCAGCGCGTAGTACCAGAACAGCAGCTTGCGGCTGTCGTACCGGTCCGAAAGCCAGCCAGACAGGATCGTGCCGACGAAGTCGAATGCGCCCATCATGGCCAGCGCCGAGGCCGCCGGTACCGCCGTCATGCCGAAGTCCGCGCACAGGGCGATGAAGTGSGTCTGGATCAGGCCGTTGGTGGACAATCCGCAGATAAAGAACGTGCCGGCCAGCAGCCAGAAGGTCTGCGTGCGCGCGGCGTCGCGCAGCACGACGAAGGGGCCGCGCAGCGTTAGCGGCATGGGCGGGCCGGACGGCGCCGGCGCCGTGCCGGGCAGTTCGCCGAACGCGGGCAGGCCGACATCGCCGGGCCGGTTGCGCATCAGCGCGAAGACGAGCAGTGCCAGCGCGGCGCAGGCCACGAGCACCGGAACCACCGCCGTGCGCCATCCCATATGCTCGATCAGCCATGCCGCAACCGGCAGGAACGCAAGCTGGCCGGTGGCCGAACTCGCCGTGAGGATGCCGATCACCAGCCCGCGCCGCGCGGTGAACCAGCGGTTGGCCACCACGGCGGCCAGCACCAGCGCGGTCATGCCCGAGCCGATGCCGAGCATCAGCCCCCAGGCGACGAACAACTGCCACAACTCCGTGGCCACCGTGGCCAGCGCCATGCCGCCCGCGATCAGCGCGAGCGCTGCACAGACCACATTCTTCACGCCGAAGCGTTCCATCAGGATGGCCGAGAACGGCGCCATCAGGCCGAACAGCGCGAAGCGGAAGGCGAGGATCGACGAGATCTGGTCGGTGTTCCAGCCCATCTCCTGCGTCAGCGGTTTCAGGAACGCGCCGGGCAGGCCGAGCGCGGCGGAAGTGGTCAGCATCACGCAGAAGGTGATGGAGGCAACGATCCACGCATAGTGGATGCCGCGCCGGTCCAGCCGGCTGGAAAGGGCTTGCGCAAACATGGGGGTCTTGGTTTGGGTGGGTCGGATGTGTGGAGAAAAGGTGTCCGCGCCGGCCTCAGCCGGCAGCGGGTTCGGGGGCAGGCTCGGCGGCCGGTTCGTCAACATCCGCGCCCAGCAGCCACGCACGCGTGGCATCGAGGATTGCCTCGGAGAGCGGGTCGCCGGTCGTGGCACGGGCCAGCATCAGCGCGCCGGCCATGGCCGACACCTCCACCAGCGCCTGCTGGCGGGCGTCGGCTTCGGGCAGGTCGGCCGGGGCAGTCGAGCGCCATTTGTCGATCAGCGCCGAGAGCCCTTCGCGGTACACGGGGCGCACGGGTTTGTCGGCATCCTCGCGCGCCACATCGGCGGCCAGCGCGGCGGCGGCGCAGCCCTCGGCGGCGTGGTCGCGGTGCACGGGGGTGAGGTAGGCCGCCACCAGCGCGCGCCGGGCGGCCTGGCGGTCGCCGTCCGCGCTGGCGATGCGCCGGTCCCAGCGCTGGTCGCCTTCTTCGAACGCGCGCCGGCAGGCCACGGCCACGAGGTCGTCCTTCGACGCGAAATGGCCGTAGAAGCCGCCGTGGGTCAGCCCGGCATTCGCCATGATTTCTGCCACACTGACTGCGTGCGGYCCGCGTTCCCGGAWCAACTTTGCCGATGCTTCCTCGATGGCCACCTTGTGCTGGCTGGCCACTGCTCGTGATGCGCGCGCCATCTGACGCCTCCCTCTGGAAATCTGACTGAAACTTGCCTTGACCGCAGTTTAGATGACGTCCATACTTTATTCAATAGATGCTGATCATCATTTAAGATAAGTGGCTGGCATCGTTGTTGTCATGTCGTCCCATCGATCCAAGGAGATTCCTGCTATGTCCAAACTGTTCGACCTGTCCGGCCGCGTCGCGGTGATTACCGGCTCCACCAAAGGCATGGGGCTCGAGATGGCCCGCGCGCTGGGCCAGCAAGGCGCCCGCGTGGTGGTCTCGGGCCGCGATGGCGCGGTGTCMGAGCGCGTGGCGGCCACCTTGAAGGCCGAAGGCATCGACGCCACCGGCATCCCCTGCGATATCGCCGACCTCGTCAGCGTGCGCGCCTTTGCCGACAAGGTGCTGTCCACCTTCGGCCGCGTGGATGCCCTCCTGCTCAACGCCGCCGCCAGCGGCGTGGTCGGCTCGATGCTGGAGCAGGGCGAGAAAGAGTTCGATGACGTGATGGCCGGCAACGTGCGCGGCAATTTTGTGCTGGTCAACGCACTCGCACCGCAGATGATCGAACGCCGCGATGGCTCGATCGTCTTCATGTCGAGCATCGCCGGCCGCCGCGGTTCGGCCTTCCTGCCGCTGTACAGCGTCTCCAAGGGCGCCATCGACGCCGTGATGCGCAACTTCGCGCTGACGCTGGCGCCGCACAACATCAACGTGAACAGCATCAACCCGGGCCCGGTGCGCACCGATTTTTCGCGCGACGCGCTGTGGGGGGATCCCGAGCGCGAGAAGGCCCTGAGCGGTGCCATCCCGATGCGGCGCATCGCTGAGGCGAGTGACGTAGCCGGTCTGGCCGTGCTGCTCGCCTCGCCGGCGGGCCGCTACATCACGGGTCAGGTGATCGGCCTCGACGGCGGCGCCACGGCCTGATTTTCGCCCCGCCGCCGTGCTTTGCGCACCGTGCGCGTGCGGCGGCGGCACCGTGTTTGTGCAGTGCGAAAAATAGCGGGGAAAGTGGCTTTATTCCTTCGAATCGGGACCGATACAGCGTGAAATCAGTCCTCGACATCAAGGAGCCCCGTGACCGCTTTCCTCACCCCTGCAAAGCATCTGATGGCGCGTCTCACGATCACGCGCAAGCTGGTGCTGCTGACCATCCTGTTCCTGATTCCGCTCTGCGGCGCGCTGGTYGCGGTGCTGAATCAGTCGGTACAGTCGATCCGTGCCACGCAGGATGAACAGCGCGGCCTGACGCTGGTCGGCCGCGCGCTCGACTTCATGCGCGAGACGCAGGTGCGCCGGGGCGCCGCCAATGGGCTGCTGCTCGGCAACGCCACCTTCCGGCCGACCTTCGATGCCGCCAACGGCAAGGCCGATGGGCATCTCAGCGCACTGCGCGCCGAGGTGGCGCGCGTGACATCGTTCAACGTCACGCAGGATGCGGCCAAGCTCGACGAAGCCTGGGCGCAGATCCGCAAGCTCGGTCTGGAAACCCCCGCCGCGCCGCTGTTCGAGCGCCATACCGCGCTGGTCAAGCAGACGCGGCTGTTTATTGGCGATGTGGCGGACCGCTCTTCGCTGGCGCTCGACCCGGACGCCGGCTCCTATTACCTGATCAACCTGATGGTCGGCCCGATGCCGAAGCTGGCCGAGCTGAGCGCGCTGGCGCGTGGCCGGGGCGCGGGCATCATCGCGCAGGGCGGCTATTCCGATGCAGCCCAGCAGGCCGATCTCGCCGCGCTGGCCGAGCAGATCCAGGACGGCCTGGAAGCCGTGCGGCGCGACATCGCCCGTGCCGAGCGCGGCGCGCCGGCCTTCAAGGACCGCATGGAAGCCGCCACCGCCAAGCTGGCCGCGATGGACAACTTCTACCGCACG
Organism: Cupriavidus sp. KB_39; assembly: GCF_052114485.1. Classification (NCBI taxonomy): domain Bacteria; kingdom Pseudomonadati; phylum Pseudomonadota; class Betaproteobacteria; order Burkholderiales; family Burkholderiaceae; genus Cupriavidus; species Cupriavidus sp. KB_39. Next base: position 47,131 of record NZ_JBFREV010000001.1, on the reverse strand, counting down.
CTCAAGGTGAGCATGCTGGGTTCCAGCGGCATCACGATCGATGCGAAGTCGTATTTTTCCGAAGGCACGGCGGCGATCGAGGCGGTGTCGGCGCTCAATCAGGAGTTCGCCGCGCTGACGGGCGAGATGCTGGCCCAGCGCGTGGCCGCCGAGCAGCGCCAGCTGGTGCTGCTGGTCGTCATCGCGCTGGTCACGGTGGGCGGCGCGCTCTACCTGTTTGCCGGCTTCAGCCAGGGCATGCGCACCGATGTGCAGGACGTGGCGACGCTGGTGGCGCGCATCAACGCCGGCGACCTCACCGTGCGCATCGACGCCCATGGCCGGGACGAGTTGAGCGACGTCAAACGGCACCTGATGTCGATGGTGGAGACGTGGCGCGGCATCATCGGCGAGACCAAGGACGGCGCGCAGAACGTGCTGGTGGCGGCGGGGCAGATCGCGCAGGGCAATGCCGATCTGTCGCAGCGCACGGAGGAGCAGGCGTCGTCGCTGGAGCAGACCGCCGCGAGCATGGAGGAGCTGACCGCCATCGTCCAGCAGAACGCGGGCAACGCCRATGAGGCCAGCGCGCTGGCGGCGGAGGCGTCGGCGATTGCGGTGGCGGGCGGGGAGTCGGTGTCGCGCGTGCGCGAGACCATGGGCGAGATCGAGGCGGATTCGAAGCGGATTGTCGAGATCATCGCCGTGATCGACAGCATCGCCTTCCAGACCAATATCCTGGCGCTGAACGCGGCCGTGGAGGCGGCGCGCGCGGGGGAACTGGGCCGGGGCTTCGCCGTGGTGGCCAGCGAGGTGCGCACGCTGGCCCAGCGCGCCGGCCATTCGGCGAAGGAAATCCGCGCGCTGATCTCGCAGTCGACCAGCCGGGTGACGGCGGGCACGGCGCTGGCCGGGGAGGCCGCCGCGACCATGGRGCGCATCGTCACGGCCGTGCAGCGCGTGACGACGATGATGGACGAGATCAGCCGCGCCTCCCACGAGCAGAGCGGCGGCATCACGCAGGTGAATCAGGCGGTGACGCAGATGGATCAGGTCACGCAGCAGAACGCCGCGCTGGTCGAGGAAGCCGCCGCCGCCGCCGAGGCGCTGCAGGAACAGGCGCTGCGCATGGAGCAGAGCGTCAGCGTGTTCCGGCTGGCGGCTTGATCAGGAGGATGGCGGGGAAGTTGGCACGGGCGGSGCGCGCAGCAACGGATAGGGGTTGATCGCCCCGGTCCCGGTGTAGACGCCGAAATGCAGGTGCGGCGGTGTGCCGCGCGCGTTGCCGGTGGTGCCGACGTAGCCGAGCACTGCGCCCGGCGCCACGCGGTCGCCGATGCTCACATCGGCATAGTCATCCAGATGCGCGTAGTAGTGCATCTGACGACCCGGCCCGAGCACCCAGACCACCTTGCCGCCCAGGCTGTTGGTGCCCACGCGCGAGACGATGCCCTCCGTGGCGGCCAGCACCGGCGTGCCGCGTGCGGCAAAGATGTCGATGCCTTCGTGCTTGCGCCCGCCGGAGCGCGCCCCGTGCCAGGTGTCCCGCAGCCCGCGCTGGGCCACGCCCTGCACCGGCAYCGCCAGCGCGGTGGGSGCCGGCATCGATGCCAGCCGCACCGCGTACAGCGCAYTATCTATATAGGGTTTGACGTAGGGCCAGCCCAGCGCGCCCGCYGCCAGCAGCGCAGCCAGCCACAGCCAGCCGGCGTAGGAGCGTGGCTGGGGCTGCGGTTGGGGTTGGGGCTGGCCGGCCGGGCGCGTCACCATGGGTGGCTCCGGCCGGTGGGGATGGACTCACCAGCCGTTGGAGCCGGCGCTGGTGCCGCCGGCGGGCGCTTCGCGCTTCTCGACGCGGATGTTGTTTTCGACTTCGGTAACGCCGAACGTGTTATCGGCGATGTCCTCGATGGCATATTTCTGGCTCCGCTGATGGACGGTGCCGGATAGCGTGACCTTGCCCTTGTCCACGTCGACGCTGACTTCGCCCACATCCACGCCGCTGGTAAAGGTCAGCCGTTCGCAGATCTGGTCGCGAATGCGCTCGTCGGTGCGGGTGTAGCCGCGCGGGACGTTGCGCTTGTCGATGTCATCGTCGTCGTGGCCGAAGAAGTTGCTGACGGCTTCGCCGATCCGGTGGCCGAGATTGTAGAGCGCGCCGTGCTCCTCGCCTTGATCGCGGTCATCGTCATCGTCCGACCAGCGCCGTGGCGAGCGGTAGCCGAGTTCCTCGTCGTAGCCGCTGGTGCCGGCGCTGGTGCCAGGGTAGTCGCGCCCGTAGGACTGGGCGTAGGGCTGGCGGCCGGCGTAGCGGTCAGACCCACCCGAGGGGCGGGATTCTCCCCACTCGTCGCGTGGCTCGGTCCAGTAGCGGGTGTCGCTGCGCAGGTCGTTGAAGTAGGCGTCATGCCCGGACCCGCCGGCCTGCCAGGGTTCGCGCTGCTGGGCGCGGCGCAGCCATTGCTGRTCGGCGCTGCCGAAGCCCTGCTGGCCGCGCTGACCTTGCTGCCCTTGCTGATAGTCGCGTTGACCCCGACCCTGTTCCCATCCGCGCTCGCCGCCGTAGCCGCGTGCTTCCTGATTGCCTTGATAGCCTCGGTTGCCGCGATTGCCTTGCGGGCCGCCGTAGTCCTCGAAGTCCCCATAGTCGCCAAACTCGCTGGCCTGGCGGCGGCTGCGGTACGCCTGCTGGCGGCGCTGGGCGTCGTCTTCCGGCGAGTCGCTGCTGGCGTAGCCGCCGTTGAGCCCGTAGCGCAGGTTGCTGCCCTGCCATTGGCCGCTGTCCCGGTAGGCGCCGGCATAGCCGCTGCGGGGCGGGCCGCCGTCGCTGGTTTGTCCCGGGGTCAGGCGCTGGCGCCGGCGGGCATCGTCCCATTCATCGCTGGCGGACTCGGGCTGCCAGTCCTGATCGCGCGCACGCAGCCCCCGGTTGTCGCTCCATGCATCGTCGCGCCATGGATCGTAAGCGTCGTCGTCGCGGACATTTTCAAAGGCCCGCCAGGTCTGGCCCCGGCGATAACGCTCGGTGTTGTGGTCGCCCATTGCTGATCTCCTGAAGTTGCGGGTGTGCCATTACTGGCAATCCAGAAGAGGGGCAAGATTCGTACCGCGCCGGCTGGCCCTTGTCAGGGCTGGCCTTGCGGGATTTAGGGTGCTGCGGGTGCGCTTCACGCCCATGCAAGCCTTGCGCGGGCGCGTGTAAAGACTGCTCGGCAGCAGGAGGGGAGCAACCGGGACGGGTTAATGGGCCGTCACACGGCGCAGCGAGCCCGGCGGATGGGCCAGCACGGCAGCCGGGATCATCGGCGTGGAAGGTGCTGCCGGTGCGGGATCGGTCCGCTCGGTACGGGTCGGGCGCACCGGGGCGATGCCTTCGACAGCGCCCAGCGCCTGGCCGTTCTCGTAGCCGGTGGACACCGCCTCGAGATAGCCGGGCGAGAACTTCTGCTCGGGCGTGACGGCCGGGGCCGGGGCCAGCGCGGGCTGCGCATACACCGCCGTGTGGGCGCAGAGCGCCAGCACGCGGAGCAGCAGGATGCCGCCACGCATGCGGTAGAGCAGGGCGAGGGGCGTGAGAGGCGAAAGAGGACGAGGCTGGTGGAGGGGCGCGGCGTCGGTGGGGCGCAACTGTGGCGGGATCTTCATGATGGTTCTCCAAAGGAGCTTTCGCTCCGGCTGAAAAGGTGCTGCGGGACGAGCATCGCGGCGCCGCGCTCGTCCTTCCTTTTCGCAGGGAACATGCCACCATCATTTCGGCCCCGGGCGGGCAGGCCGGGCCACTTTCACGGGGAAAACAGGGGGTTGTGGGCCAACACGTCGCGAGGAACGGTTGGGGCCGGGCCAACATCCCACCAACCTCCACCCATCAGATCCAGACGTCGTTTTGCGCAGTGCGCTCGCCCACGTCGTCGCCCGTATTGCGCACGCCGCGCGGCTCGATCAGCAGCATGCGCACCTCGCCATCGGCAAACGGTTTGTGCTCGATGCCACGCGGCACCACGTACATCTCGCCGGCGCGCAGGTCCACGTGGCCGTCGCGGAAGTCGATGCGCAGGTGGCCGTCCAGCACGATGAAGGTCTCGTCGGTGTCGGCGTGGCTGTGCCAGACGAAGTCCCCCRCGATGCGGACGATCTTGAACTGGTAGTCGTTCATCTCGGCAATCACGCGCGGCTGCCAGTGGTCCGAAAACAGGGCGAGCTTCTCGGCGAAGTTGATGGCGCGGTAGGGGGTGGGATTGGGGGTGGGATTGGGAGTGGGGGACATGGGGCGCTCCTTCGGATGGGATGAAGGCCCGAGCATGCGCCGCCGGCGGGCGGGCCGTCTTGTACGATCGTGCAGCTACGGCGTGCGCCCCAGCGTGCGAAGCCAGCGCGCCGGCGTGATGCCGAAGGTGCGCGCGAAGTGCCGCGTCATATGGGCCTGGTCGGTGAAGCCGGCCCACGCGGCGGCGTCGGCCAGGGTCTGGCCGGCCACGATCAACCGGCGGGCCATGTCGAGCCGGCGCATGGTCAGGTAGCGGTACGGGCTGGTGCCGAACAGTCCACGGAAATCGCGCGACAGGCGCCAGCGGTCCCGGCCGGTGGCGGCTTCGAGTTCGTCCAGCGTGACGATGCGCGCCACGTTGTCGAGCAKGAAGGTCCGGGCCGTCTCGGCGGCACGGTAGTCGAGCGCCTGCCAGCGCCCCGGCGTAGTGCCGCCGGCGACGGCCGCCAGCGCGTGGGCCAGGTCGTAGAGCGCGTCGTCTTCCTCGAGCGGGTCGATCGGGCTRTCCATCGCGCGGAGCAGGGTCTCGGTGGCGGCGAACAGCCGGGGGTCGTCCGATCGGCCGCCCGGGATGAACGGCAACGGCCGGCCGCCCAGCGCGCGCTGCACGTGCGCGGGCTCGACATAGATCATCCGGTACTGGAAGCCGGCCTCGGTGCCGGCCTGGCCGTCGTGCGGCTCGTCGGGGTGCAGGACGATGGTGCCACCCGGCAGGCTGTTGCAGACGCCGCGCCGATAGGAAAAGCGCTGCACGCCGGTCAGCGTGCGGCCAATCGCGTAGGTGTCGTGGCGATGCATGTCGTAGCCATGGCCGCCGATAAACGCCTCGATCCGCTCCATGCGCTGGGCGGACGCATCCCGCCGCATCCAGTCGCGCCGGCCCGGCAGTACCCCGTCACCCATGCGTGTGGCCGGGGTGGCTGTGCGAGTGGCTGGGGGCGGCGTGCGTGTGGATGTGGTCCGCCTCCGGGGGCGGGGAAAGATCGGCGCTGCAGCTGGGCGACGACTCATCGTGGCTATGCGGCTCCAGCGCGCCGGGCACGCGGCGGCTCTTCAGGCCATCGGCACGCAGCCAGGCCACGGTGGCTTCGGCGGCGCGGTCGATCAGCTCGCCGCAGCGCGTGTAGTCATAGGGCGAGACATCGAGCGGACAAAGCGGCGGCACCACGGCGATATGCGCGTGGTCGGCCCAGCGCTCCAGGTCATGCACGAGTTGCCGCGCCACCAGCAGGGACAGCGCATTGAGCGCGTGTTCCACGGCGCCGCGCGGCGGGCGGCGCTCGGCGCAGGCGAAGCCGGCCGGCAGCACCACGATGCGCGTGGCGCCCAGCCGCACGGCCGTGGAAACGGGCGTGTTGTTGGCCACGCCGCCATCGATCAGCGCGCGGCCTTCCACCTGCACCGGCGGAAACACGCCCGGAATGGCCGCGCTGGCCAGCACCGCATCGACGATATTGCCCGAGGACAGCACCACTTCGTCGCCGGTATGCATGTCCGTCGCCACCACATAGAGCGGCAGGCTGGCATGTTCGAGCCGGGATTCGCCGAAGTGGCGCGAAAGTAACTTCTGGAGGCCGAACGATTCGACCAGATGCCCGCGCCGCCCGCCCAGCATGCCGAGCATGCTGCGCCAGGACCAGGGCAGCACCTCGGCCCGGCGAATGCCGCGCCAGAGGCTCTCCAGCTTGGCCGTGCCTTCCTCGTGCGGATGGCAGGCGAAATACGCGCCGTTGATGGCGCCGGCCGAGGCGCCGATCACCATGTCGGGCGCCAGGCCCCACTTCACCAGTTCCCGCAACATRCCGACCTCGATGGCACCGAGGCTGCCTCCACCGGCAAAGACGAATGCTGTTTTTTCCATGGCTGGGCGCGCGGGGAGCCATCCTCCCCGGATTCTCGATCTGTTAGTGGCCACAGCATAGGCCACTTCCGGGCGGGAGCGAAAGAGTCTGTTAGTGCGGGAGTGTCGGGCGCTTGTTATGCAATTAACCGCCAGGAATTTAGCGCGACTGCAGAGGCCGGCTGGCAGGGGATGGGGTCGAAGCATGATGCGGACACCGCACGCGGYACGCGAACGCCAAATACGAAAAAGGCGCCGGCAGCGGAATCCCGCTGTCGGCGCCTCGCGGCAGTCCAACCTGGCGCGCTAGAGAAGCAAAAGCCCGATCAGAAGCCGGGAGCCGGCGTTTCCGGAATCTGGTTGCGCAGGCTCAGGTTCATCACGTTCCAGCCTCGGATGGCGGCGATGGTGTACGACAGCTCGGCGATTTCCTGCTCGCTGAACTGCTCGCGCAGGGCCGGCCAGGCGGCGTCGGTCAGGTCCTGGTGGGGCAGTGCGTTGACGGCCTCGGCCCAGCCCAGCGCGGCGCGCTCGCGGGCGTTGAAGAACGAGGCGGGGGCTTCACGCCAGCCGGCGATGGCGTTCACGTGGCGCGGGTCCAGGCCCTGCTTGATCAGGTCGCGCCAGTGCATGTCCACGCAGACGCCGCACTGGTTGATCTGGGACACACGCAACTGCACGATCTCCACCAGACGCGGGCCCAGCGAGCTTTGCTTGACCGAACCCGACAGCGCGATCATGGCCTTCAGGTTGGCCGGGGCGAGCTGGAAGAAGTTAATACGCGATGCACTCATGATGGTTCCTCACGGTAGTTCAAGGGAGTTGGCGTGCGCCCTTTGCGCTTGCCTTTCCCTGTAAGACGTACCGTGAACCCGGCTTGTGACAGCTTTTCCGAAAATTTTTAACCCAGCCATTCCCGGAAGGTGAGCACGAGCATGGCCGCGTTCATGGCGATGATGATGCCGACCGTCAGCGAGGCCAGGATCACCACGCTGCGCGGGTTGGCGTAGGCGCCCATGCGGGCGCGGCTGCTGGTGAAACGCACCAGCGGAATCGCCGCGAACGGCAGTTGCAGGCTCAGCACCACCTGGCTGGCGATCAGCAGCTGCGCCACGCCTTTGTCGGCATACAGCCACGCCACGATCAGCGCCGGCACGATGGCCACGCCGCGCGTGACCAGCCGCCGCGCCCACGGCGCCAGCCGCGTGCGGATAAAACCCTCCATGACCACCTGCCCGGCCAGCGTGGCGGTGACGGCCGAGCTTTGGCCCGAGGCCAGCAGCGCCACGGCGAAGATCACGCTGGCCCAGGCGGCGCCGGTCAGCGGGGAGAGCAGGTGGAAGGCCTCCTGGATCTCGGCCACCTCCGCATGGCCGCTGCGGTGGAACACGCCGGCCGCCGTGACCAGGATCGCACTATTAATAAAGAAGGCGATGGCGAGTGCCACCAGCGTGTCGATGGCCGTGTAGCGCAGCGCCCGTTGCAGCGCCGGCGCATTGTCCTCGACGGTGCGCGTCTTGACCGCCGCCGAGTGCAGGTAGAGGTTGTGCGGCATCACCGTGGCGCCGATGATGCCCGTGGCGATGACCACGGCGTTGGCGTCGGTGAGCGAGCGCGGCGAAGGCAGCAGCCCCCAGCCCACCTCCGACCAGGACGGCTCGGCGATGATCAGCATCGCCACGAAGCACAGCAGCACCAGCGTAATCATGCTGATGACGAAGGCTTCCAGCCGCCGGAAGCCGCGCTGCTGCAGGATCAGCACCAGCAGCACGTCCAGCACGGTCAGCGCCACGCCAGCCAGCAGGGGGATGTTGAACAGCAGGTTGAGGGCGATGGCCGTGCCGATGACTTCGGCGAGATCGGTGGCGCAGATCGCCAGTTCGGCCAGGACCCATTGCGACCAGGCCGACCAGCGCGAGGCGCCGTGCCGGCACGCCTGCGCCAGATCCATGCCGGTGACCAGCCCGAGCCGGCTGGCCAGCACCTGGAGCAGCATCGCCATCAGGCTGGACATCGCCACGACCCAGAGCAGGGTGTAGCCGTAGGCGGAACCGCCCGCGAGGTCGGTGGCCCAGTTGCCGGGGTCCATATAGCCCACGGCCACGAGGTAGGCCGGTCCGAGGAAGCGGACGAACTCCCGCCACCTGGCGGCGGGGCGGCTAGGGATGACGACCGACACGTGCCCATCCTACGAGGTGATGACCGCGCATGGCGCTCCCGTTCACGTTGTGTGTGGCTCAGGTCGCTTGCACGACCAAGGCAGCCAATTTAGCCGAATTTTTCGATCGATGCGCTGAGGGCACATTGCCGGTGCGGTCATCCGGCGCCGGCATCGAGCGGGGCTAGGTGTGCTGCGCCACGGGCTTGGCGCGTGCCGCCTGGGCACGCAGGCAGCGCAGCAGTTCCTCCGCATAAGGCAGCACCACGAACAGGCCGAGCGCAGCGAACAGGCCGATCAGGTAGGACGACGGCAGGGGATCGCGTTTCGGGGTCAGGGTGAGGCGGGGCGGCTCGGCGCCGGCGCCGAACAGCGCCAGGAACTGGTCCCAGTGGGCGGCGGCCAGCATGACCACGGCCGTGATCGGCAGCATYTCCAGCAGGCTGTGCATGTGCTGCTCGTTCGGGGGCACCGTGCGCCGGGTCACCGCGTAGCGGACGTCGACCCAGGCGGTGACCGCGTGGACGACCACAGCGACGATCATGATGGCGAACAGCAGCGCGTTCACCTCGAAGAACAGCACCAGCAGGACCGGGACGCCCACCTGGACCATCATCAGGCTGTGCAGGGCCGATTCCCGGACGCCCGCGTTGATCTCGATGCGCTGGCGCCGATGGAACCACCAGTCGCCCAGCCCCGCGAGGATCCAGAGCGGGATCAGGCCGTACATCAGGATCAGGCGAACCGGTTCTTGCATGGCGTCTCCAGCGGTGGCGGGAGCGCGCCACCTTCCGGCACGGTGCAAGTGCCGTTCCATGCCGAAAAGGGCCCGTGGGAGGCCCGTAGGAGGCAGCCGGCAGCCGGGCGGGATGTAAAAACCGCCCGGTCGTGCAGAAACGTCAGGCCGCCAGCGGCGCGGCTTCGATTGGCTCGAGGGCCGTCGCCCGGGATGCCGGCAGCATGGTGCCGTGCTCGCGATAGTTCAGATGCCACGCAAACGCCTCTTCCAGCAGGTGCGGGGTCTGGCCGCCGCGCGTCTGGGCCCGGCGGAAATAGTCGAGCAGGCCGTCGCGGTAGGCCGGGTCGGCGCAATTGCGGATCACCTGGAGCGCCCGCTCGCGTGGCGCCAGCCCGCGCAGGTCGGCGAGGCCGTGCTCGGTGACGAGGATGTCCACGTCGTGCTCGCTGTTATCCACGTGGGAGACCATCGGCACGATGCTGGAAATCCGCCCGTCCTTGGCCACGGACTTGGTCACGAAGACCGACAGGTAGGCATTGCGCGCGAAGTCCCCCGAGCCGCCGATGCCGTTCATCATGTGCGTGCCGCCCACGTGCGTGGAGTTGACGTTGCCGTAGATATCGCACTCCAGCGCGGTGTTGATGGTGATCAACCCCAGCCGGCGCAGCACCTCGGGATGGTTGCTGATCTCCTGCGGCCGCAGCACCAGCCGCGACTTGTAGCGGTCGATCTCCTCCAGCACGCGGCGATAGACCGGCCCGGACAGCGTCATCGACGACGCCGAGGCAAAGCGCAGCTTGCCGGCGTCGAGCAGCGAGATGGTGCTGTCCTGCAAGACCTCCGAGTACATCGTCAGGTCATGAAATGGCGAATCTACGAGCCCGTGCAGCACCGCGTTGGCAATCGTGCCGATGCCGGCCTGCAAGGGCTGGAGCGACGGGGAGAGCCGCCCGGCGCGCACCTCGCGCTCGAACAGCGCGTTGAGATGGCCGGCGATCAGGCGCGTGTCGCCGTCGGGCGGCAGCGCGTTGGACGGGCTGTCGTCGCGCGCGGTGAGCACGATGGCCGCAATACGTGACGGATCGACGGGGATATAGGGCAGGCCGATGCGCTGCTCGACGGCAATCAGCGGAATCGGCTGGCGATACGGGCGCTGCACCGGGAAGTAGATGTCGTGCAGCCCTTCCAGCGCGGCCGGCATATTGGTGTTGATCTCGACGATGACCTTCTTGGCCATCATCGCGAAACTCGCCGAATTGCCAACCGAGGTGGTCGGCACGATGCCGCCGGTCTCGGTGATGGCGGCGGCTTCGATCACGGCGATGTCCACCGGGGCGAGCTGGCCGCTGCGCAGCTGCTCCACGGTCTCGCCCAGATGCTGGTCGATGAACATGACCTCGCCGTCGTTGATCTTGCGGCGCAGGGTGGCGTCGGACTGGAACGGCAGGCGGCGCGCCAGCACGTTGCTTTCGGCCAGGATCTTGTCGATGTCGTTGCCGAGCGAGGCGCCCGTGATCAGCGTGATCTGGAGCGGGTCGGCGGCGGCGCGGCGGGCCAGGGCGAAGGGCACGGCCTTGCAGTCGCCGGCGCGGGTGAAGCCGCTCATGCCGACCGTCATGCCGTCCTGGATCAGCGCGGCGGCCGCATCGGCCGACATGATCCGGTCCTGCAGGGCGGCCAGGCGAATGCGATCACGGTACATCTCGTCTCCTTGCTTGTTGGCTTCTGTAGCCTGTGGGGGCGTTGTCGGGGCCAGTGTAGCGAGCGCTGAATATTCTCACCATGATTTAAATCGCTAGAAGCCAGTCGGTTTTTTCATGGGTGACGCCGCCGTGCAAAGTGCCGCGCGCCGGGCAATTCGGCAAGCAACGGTGGCCATCGCTTCCTAAAATCTTCATGTGTGTTTCGTAGCCACGCCGGCTACTATCTCAGTCGAGTACGCAGTCGAGTCCTGTCCTACCTAGACCGAAATTGAGGGGAGTCGCATGGAGATGACGCAGGGAGCTTCGCAGCCCGAAGCCAGTCCGGACCCGGTTGCTGATCWGGTCGCCAATCAGGCCGCACATGAGCCGGTGGTAGGGCTGGAGGCGCCGTTTTCGGTGCTGGAAACCCGCAAGCACCAGATGTTTCCGACCCTGACGCCGGCCGAGATCGAGCGCGTGCGGCGCTTTGGCGCGGTGGAATCGTTCAAGGCCGGCCAGACGCTGTTCCGCGTCGGCGACCCGGCGCCGGGCATGCATCTGATCCTGACCGGCAAGCTCCAGATCATCCAGCGCGACGGGCTGGGCAACAGTTTCCCGATCAACGACGAGGGCCCGGGCCAGTTCCTGGCCGAGGTGGGCCAGCTCTCCGGCAAGCCGGCGCTGGTGGATGCCGTGGCGCTGGAGGACTCCACCGCGCTGGTGGTGCCGCCCGAACGGCTGCGCGCGCTGCTGGTGGCCGAGGCGGATCTGGGCGAGCGCATCATGCGCGCGCTGATCCTGCGCCGGGTGGGCCTGATCGAGCGCGGCGGCGGCCCGGTGCTGGTCGGCAAGGGCACCCAGCCGCTGCTGCTGGCGCTGCAAGCCTTCCTGCGCCGCAACGGCTATCCGCACAAGGTGGTCGATATCGACACCGACCCGGACGCCATGGCGCTGCTGGACGTCAGCAACGCGCCCGCGAGCGATTTCCCGATGGTGATTTGCCCCGACGGCGGCATACTGCGCGCGCCGGACGAGGGCCAGCTCGCCTCATGCCTCGGTTTGGTGCCTGAATTCGCGCCGGACCATATCTATGACGTGGTGGTGGTCGGCGCCGGCCCCGCAGGGCTGGCGACGGCGGTCTATGCCGCGTCCGARGGGCTGTCCGTGGCCGTGATCGACTGCCGGTCCCCGGGCGGGCAGGCCGGCGCGAGCGCCCGGATCGAGAACTACCTCGGTTTTCCCACGGGCATCTCGGGCCAGGCGCTGGCCGGGCGGGCCTTCGTCCAGGCGCTCAAGTTCGGGGCCCACGTGGCGATTCCGCTCGAGGTGAGCGCGCTCCATTGCGGCGAGAACCCGATCCGGATCGAGCTGACCGATGGCCGCATGGTGCCCACGCGCACCGTGGTGATTGCCAGCGGCGCCCAGTACCGGCGCGCGGAGATCGAATCGCTGGATCAGTACGAGGGGCGGGGCGTCTATTACTGGGCGTCGCCGGTGGAGGCCAAGCTCTGCAAGGACGAGCACGCGATGCTGGTCGGCGGCGGCAACTCGGCGGGGCAGGCGGCGGTGTATCTCGCCTCGCACGCGGCCGAGGTGCATATGCTGGTGCGCGGCGAGGGGCTCGAGGCCACCATGTCGCGCTACCTGATCGACCGCCTGAAGAGCCTGCCGAATGTCTTCCTGCACACGCACGCGCAGATCACGGCGATGGAGGGCGAGGGCTGGCTCTCCACGGTGCGCTACAGGGAGCGCTCCTGCGGCCCGGACTGCATCTCCCGGCCGATGCGCCACGTGTTCCTGTTTATCGGCGCCGCGCCGAACACGGAATGGCTGCGGTCCTGCAACGTGACCACGGACCCCAAGGGCTTCGTGCTGACCGGCTATGAAGCCCACCAGTCCTGCACCGAGCGCGCCGACTACACGCTGGAGACCAGCGTGCCRGGCGTSTTCGCGATCGGGGATGTGCGCTCGGGCTCGACCAAGCGCGTGGCCGCCGCGGTAGGCGAGGGCGCTGCGGTCGTGGCGCAGATCCATCGCTACCTGGCGGGCATGCAGGCCGGCCAGACCATGCAGGCGGTGGCCTAGGCGGCGCGGGCGGTACTCAGGCCGCCCACGCCACCGTCCGCCATCATCGAACCGCCGTCAGGCCGCCATCGCCGGAATCGGCACGCCGGCGGCGGGCATCGCGTACATCAGCGGTCCCATGGCGGCCTCGATGCGCGCCATCTGCCCGGCATCGACCATCCCGCCCAGCAGCTTGCTGAAGCGCGGTTCCAGCATGCCCGAGACGATGTAGGTCCAGCGGTACGCCTTGAGCACCACGGCTTCCACCTCGGCGGCGCGCGGGGCGTCTGGCGTGCCACGGATCACGCGCATGACGTAGTGCGCGTCGGCGGTGGCCTGGGCCTGCAGGATCTCGTCCACGGCGCCCACCAGCGCGATCAGGTCGTCGATGGCGGCATCACGCGAGGTGCGGCACATGCGGGCGTCYTCGCGCAGCCATTCCAGCTCGTCGAGGTTGGCGTGCTGGGACTCCTCGCGCCAGTGGTACAGGAACACGTCCTTGAACAGGTCGGACAGGTCCGGCGCGGTGCCGATGCTGCCGCGATAGTGCGCCTGTGACAGCAGTTCGACATGGCAGGTCAGCGCCAGCACCGCCCAGGTGCACTTGGAGAGCACGAAGGCAGCCACGGCGTTGGCGTCCGCCCCGAAGGTGTAGCCCGCCGGCATGCCCTGCGCGGCCAGTTGCTCGATGCGGCGGAACAGCTCCTGGTGCTTCAGTTCCTCGTCGGTGAAGCGCACCAGCGCCTCCAGCGCGACCTGATCGCCAACGCTGTGGGCCTGCGTCAGCTCCACCACCTTGGCCGAGACGAAGCGCTCCACCAGCCCGAACATATTGGCGTAGGTGCGGCCCTGCACCTGGCTCACGAAGCGGCGTTCGGCCGCGCTGAGGAACGGTAGTTCGTCGGCCAGGGACAGCCCGTCGGGCAGGAACTTGTGGGAGAGGTCGAAGGTGCGGTCGCGGATGACGTCACGGTCGATGTCCCAGCGGATGCGCTTGGATGCGGCGATACAGCGGGCGTAGCGGGCGGTGTCGGCTGACAGGGATACGGCTTGCATTGCAAAACTCCTCTGGAATGAACGGCGTCCATGCAGAAGGTGCCTGACAGGACGTAGGCGGATCATTCCAGCGGCACGCGCCGCCAACATGAGACGGGTGTCCCGGGTTTGGCGCGCTTCGAGGGTTTTGGAGTGGGGCGGTTGTCCTGCTTTAGGGCTTACCCTCTAACTGCCGTTTCTCGCCGCTTCATTTCGCTGAAGCCCCCGCGGAAGCGCGCCAGCGCCTCCGCCACCCCCCGGTAATTACCCGCGCCCGGGACCCTTGTCCCACGGAATCCCCCCGCACAGACCCTGACGAATCCCGCAAACCGGGACACCCGCCTCATGTTCGCCCGCACCCCGCTGCCCACAATCGGCCCCTCGAACAAGGAGCAGTGCGGCTCAGGCGATCCCCACACCGTTCCTTCATCCTGAGCTGTGATCGCCTTCCTGACGTTGTAGTTGGAGTTTGCGATGTACACGAATCTTGCCAAGACCCTCTTGACCGCTTCCTCGCTGGCCATCGGCCTGTGCAACCTGGCGTATGCCGGGCTGGGCGGCGATCGTTCCTCTTTCACCACCACCGCGGCGCAGGCCGGCATGTCTGCCTGCAAGGGCGGCAAGTTCGATCCGTACCAGGACGGCCTGCGCACCAGCAAGCCGGATCCCTACACCGACGGCGCCCGGATGGATCAGCGCGACCCCTACACCGATGGCGCCCGCATGGGTCAGCGCGACCCGTTCACCGATGGGGCCCGGATGGGCGCTGCCGGTGGCGGATGTCTGCTGCGCAACGCCTGACCGCGGATAATGCGCCGGGCACGGTATGCACCACGTCTGGCTTTCCGCACTTCGCGGGGCCAGCTGGCCGTGGTTTTGCCTGCACGCTGGGGATCGTTGACTAAGATTAGTCAATCGCCCGTTCCAAGCGGACGTGGTGAGCTATCGCCCCGGCGCCCTGCACCGGCCGTACCCTGTCCCGCGCGCGATCCCACCATGCCGATGCTGAAGCAGCAGATACGCCTTTGCACCAGCCTTGACCGGGTGCGACTGGCGTATGCCATCACGGGCAGCGGACCGCCGCTCGTGAAGGCCGCCAACTGGATGAGCCACCTCGAATTCGACGTGGGGAGTCCGGTCTGGAGCCACATGCTGTGCGCGCTGTCAGAGAACCACACGCTCGTGCGCTACGACGAACGCGGCTGTGGCCTCTCTGATCGCCACGTGGAGGACCTGTCCTTCGAGGCGTGGCTGCGTGATCTCGAAACCATCGTGGACGCCACCGGCGTCGATCATTTCCCCTTGCTGGGYATTTCCCARGGCGCGTCGATCGCCGTGGCGTACGCGGTGGCGCATCCCGAACGGGTGAGCCACCTCGTGYTGCACGGCGGCTACGCCCGGGGGCGCCTCAAGCGCAACCTCGGGGCCGAGATGCGCGAAGAAGCCGAGCTGATGGCGCGGCTGGCCGAACTGGGCTGGGGGCAGGAGAACCCGGCCTTCCGCCAGTTCTTCACCACSCAGTTCATCCCGGGCGGCACGGCGGAGCAGCACCGCTGGTTCAACGAGCTGGAGCGCGTGTCCACCTCGCCGGYCAACGCGGCGCGCTTCATGCGSATCTTCAACGACATCGAYGTGGTGGAACTGCTGCCGCTGGTGACCTGCCCCACGCTGGTGCTCCACGCCGTGCGCGACGCGCGCGTGCCGTTCGACGAAGGCCGGCTGATCGCCAGCATGATCCCGAACGCGCGCTTCGTGCCATTGGAGAGCGGCAACCACCTGCTGCTGGAGACGGAGCCGGCATGGGACCGGTGGCTCGAGGAAGTACGCGCCTTCCTGCCCGCGCCGGTGCCGGTCGACGACCCGGCGTTCCACACCTTGACCCGGCGCGAGCGCGACATTGTCGTGCTGATCGCGCAGGGCCGCGACAACGCACAGATCGCCGCCTACCTCGGGCTGTGCGAGAAAACCGTGCGCAACCACATCACGAGCATCTTCTCGAAGCTCGAGGTGGAAAACCGCTCGCAGGCCATCGTGCTCGCGCGTGAGGCCGGGTTCAACCGGTCCCGCGCGTAAGCCGGCGGACCTGCCGGGCGCACAATCAGGAGACTCCCATCATGACGACTACCCCCGACGCTGCCGCTGCCCCGGCGACTTCGCCCGACCTTGCCGCCCTGAAAGGCCGCCAGCAGGTGGCCTGGGCCAGCGGCGACTATGCCGTGATCGGCACCACGCTCCAGATCGTGGGCGAGCAGCTTGCTGAAKCCTGYGACCTGCGCTGCGACGAGCGCGTGCTCGACGTGGCCGCCGGCAACGGCAACGCCACGCTGGCGGCGGCGCGCCGTGGCTGCATCGTGACGTCCACCGACTATGTCGGCGCACTGCTGGAGCGCGGCGCCGAGCGCGCCAAGGCCGAGCGGCTGGAGGTCTCCTTCCAGCAGGCCGACGCCGAGGCGCTGCCCTTCGACGACGCGAGCTTCGACGCCGTGCTCTCCACCTTCGGCGTGATGTTCGCCCCGGACCAGCCCAAGTGCGCCGCCGAGATGGCGCGCGTGACCCGGCCCGGCGGCCGCATCGGGCTGGCGAACTGGACGCCGCAGGGCTTCGTCGGCCAGATGTTCAAGACGCTGGGCGCCTACGTGCCGCCGCCGGCGGGGGTGTCGCCGCCGTCCAAATGGGGGGTGGAGGAGCACCTGCGCACGCTGTTCGCACCGCATGGGGTCGATGTCCGCGTGACGGCGCGCCAGTTCAACTTCCGCTATCGCTCGGCGGCGCACTTTATCGAGGTGTTCCGCACGTGGTACGGCCCGGTCCACAAGGCGTTCGCCTCGCTGCCGGCCGACAAGGCCAGCGCGCTGGAAGCCGACCTGACCACGTTGCTCAACAGCTTGAACGTGGCCGGCAAGGATTCGATGGTGGTGCCGAGCGAGTACCTGGAGGTGGTGGCGACGAAGCGGTAGGGGGGGCGGGCGCGGTCGCCCACCTCCCGAAAATCTCCTTGACATACAGATCTGTCTACTTCACGATAGTAGACAGATCTGTCTCATTCCGGCGATAGCCAWCCCATCCTCAAGGAGCTTCGATGTCGACCCAACCCGAATCCCGTCCRCCGTTTC
This sequence comes from Cupriavidus sp. KB_39, assembly GCF_052114485.1. Taxonomy (NCBI): domain Bacteria; kingdom Pseudomonadati; phylum Pseudomonadota; class Betaproteobacteria; order Burkholderiales; family Burkholderiaceae; genus Cupriavidus; species Cupriavidus sp. KB_39. The sequence continues at coordinate 30,257 of NZ_JBFREV010000001.1, read as the reverse complement.
CGCCCTTTACCCGCGAGAGCGCCGCCCAGAAGGTCCGGGGGGCCGAGGATGGGTGGAACAGTCGCGATCCGGCGCGCGTGGCGCTGGCCTATACCGTCGACAGCCAATGGCGCAACCGGGCGGAGTTCGTCACGGGGCGTGCCGCGATCGAGGCYTTTTTGTCGCGCAAGTGGCAGAAGGARCTCGATTACCGGCTGATCAAGGAGTTGTGGGCGCACGATGGCAAYCGYATYGCGGTGCGATTTGCGTACGAATGGCATGACGACTCGGGCAACTGGTACCGGTCGTATGGCAATGAAAACTGGGAATTCGACCAGAACGGTCTGATGCAGCGGCGCTTTGCCTGCATCAACGATGCCCCGATGCGCGAGGCGGACCGCAAGTTCCACTGGCCGCTGGGCCGCCGCCCGGATGACCACCCGAGCCTGAGCGACCTGGGGCTGTAAAGATGTAAAARCCGGCATGCGGGGGGGGCGCCGCTGCACCCCCGCCGCGCATGCCGGCGCCGGCTTACTGCATGGTGTCCAGATTGCCGATGCGGACCAGCATCTCGGTGAACATCTGCATGTCCAGGTTCAGGTCGGCCACTTCCTTGTACTCCTTGGCGTTGTGCGCGGTGTACTTCTTGCCGGGCATGGCCGGGCCGAAGTTGATGGCGTTCGGCATCAGCTTGGCCGTGGTGCTGCCGGCCGTGGGCACYGGCTTGGCTTCGAGCCCRGTGGTGTCGCCGTAGATATTCAGCAGGGTAGAGAGCCAGGCGCCCTTGGGGTCACGCGCCATCCAGTTGCCCTGGTCGTGCTGGATCTCGACCGCCGTCTGCGTGGCGCTGGCCCAGGCGTTGATCCTGGTCGCCACCCGGGYGCGCAGTTCGTCCGGCGTGGCGCCGCGCGGCATACGCACGTTGGCGGTGACTTCAAGCTTGCCGTTGCGCTCGCGGATCAGCGTGGGCGACATCGTCAGCGGGCCCATGAAATCGTCCCGATAGCCCACATCCATCTTCTCGCCCAGATAGCCGGTGCCGTACAGGTCGCCRAGGTAGCGGATGGCGCGCGCGTACTGGTTGTCCGCGAACGGCACGCCGGCGCCTTGCAGGAACAGCGCCAGGCGCGGTACCGGGTTCACGCCTTCTTCGGGCCGGGAGCCATGGGCCGACGAGCCGGTCACCTTGACGTCCACGCCGCCGGCGCCCGGTGTCACGTCGATCGAGAACTTGCCCTGCGCGGCATGCTGGGCGATGAACGGCTCGCGCGCCTTCTCCAGCGCGGCAGCCACGGCGGCCGGATCGCCGCCCGTGATGCGTGCCGTGGCGGTCTGCGGAATCGCGTTGGCGGACGCCGCGCCAGCCATTGCCACGATGGCGGGGGCCTTGCCGTCCGTCGGCCGGTCCGCGAAGCGCACCGTCAGCGCGCCCGAACCCTTCTCGGCCACCACCGCCGGGTACTTGCTGTCCAGCACGATGTTGTACGCCGGCAGCGTGGTGTGCGCCTGGTAGTACTTCATGCCGTCGCCGCCGGTTTCCTCGGTGGTTTCGATCATCAGACGGATCGTGCGGGCCAGCGGCACGCCGCTCTCGCGCACGGTCTTCATCGCGTACATTGCCGCCGCGATCGAACCCTTGTCGTCAATGGTGCCGCGCCCGTACAGGTAGTCGCCCACGCGGGTCACCTTGAACGGGTCGAGCTTGGTGCCATCGTCGAGCACCCATTCGTCGGCCACCACGGGCACTACGTCGGCGTGCGTGAGGATGCCGAAGGTGTCCGCGCCGGTGCCGGGCAGGATCACCTCGAACACGCGGTTGTCCACGTTGCGATAGGTCAGGCCGAAGTCCCGGGACATGCGTTCGACCACCTTGCCGAACGCGATGATGGCGGGGTTTTCGTGCTGCGGCACCTTTTCGTCGCGCACGGTGCGGATCGCCACCATCTCGGTGATGCTGTCCAGCACGGCGGTTTCGTTGTGGAGCCGGTTATAGACACCGAGCAGCCGGCCGATGTTGACGAGATYGTCGCCCTTGAGCGGCTTCTTCGCCCGGTAGGCCCGCACGGCCGGSGCCAGCTTCGGCTCGGTCTTYACGGCGGCGGTCAGGAAGGCGTTGAAGCTGGCCGGCGGCTTGGCCGACTGGCTGGCGACCARATGGTCCAGCGCRGGCTTGGCCAGCGTCTCGGCCAGCGCCGCGCCGGGGATCGACATRGCGAGCAGCGGGGCGAGCAAGGCAGCCAGCAAGGCGGCCCGCAGGGGGGAGGTCGGCACGGCAGGCAGGCGGTTCATCGATGTCTCTCGTACGGGTCTTGTGATGGATGCGCATGATAGCAGCGCCTCCATCGCCCGCGTCGACCGCGCCGGGGGTCAGGCGGCGTCGTGCCGGCCCATGATGCGGGTGCCCAGTGCCATGCCCCAGCGCACGAGTTGCGCGCCAGCTGGCAGCTGCGTGCGCTCCCACTGGGACAGCGCGGTGTCGATGCCACCGCGGTTGGCGTGCAGCGCRCGSCCCAGCGCCACCGCATTGCCGGCCGCCTTGCCCGCGCCGGCGCCGGTATGGGGGCGTGCGACGAAGGCCGCGTCGCCGGTCAGCACCACGCGGCCGAACACCATGCGTGGCGCCTCGTAGTCGTGGATCAGTTGCAGGAAGGGATCGGGCGTGCCGGTGACCAGCGCGGCGAGGTCCGGCGCGAGGTCGCGCACCGCCGCGTGGCGCAGGCCATCGATCTCGCCGTCGCGCATGACGCCCGGCGGGAGCGAATGGAGGTGCTGGTGCCCCACGCGGTCCCGCAGCGCCGCGTCGCGCGCCGGGCCGCTTGGTAATGGGCGATACCAGACCCAGTTCTGCCGGCGCTGCCCCGGGGCGGTCTCGCCGTTTTCGCCGGGAATCAGGTAGGTCAGCAACTGGTGGCCGTGCCCTTCCTCGAAGGCGAAGTTGTTGTGCAGGAGCTGGCGCGTGGCGTCTGGCAGGGCCGACTCGGGCAGCACGCCGCGCCAGGCCGCGTAGCCGGCGTAGGCCGGTGCGGCGCCGGGCAGCAGTTGCGCGCGCACGGTGGAGAGCGGCCCGTCCGCCGCCACGAGCAGGTCGGCGGTCTCCGTGCGGCCCGACGCGAAGCAGGCGGTCACGCGCGCGCCATGCTGGCGCAGCGCCAGGAAGGTCTCGCCCGCATGCACGGCGCGGGGGCCGAGCGCCTGCCGCATGTGACCGTACAGGCCGTTCCAGGCGATCTGCGTCTGCGGCATGTAGACGCGGCGCACGTCGCCGTCACGCGTGACGAAGATGCGGCCGCCCGAGGGCACCCCGAAGTCCTCGGGCAACGGCACGCCGGCAAAGCCGAGTGCGTCGGCCACATCGGGCTGCAGGACGAGGCCGCCGCCCCGGCTGTCCAGCGCCTGGGGCGAGCGTTCGAACACATCCACGTGCCAGCCGATGGCGCGCAGGCAGAGGGCCGTGAACAGGCCGCCGAGAGAGCCGCCGATGATCACGGCGCGAGGGGTGGAGGTTGGATGCATGGTCGTCAGGGAGGTGGAGGCGTCTTCGCATCGTAGGGGCGGGCCCGGATGCCGCCAATCGGCCACAGGTTTGCGGCGTGTGACACGAAGGTATAGGCACCCGCCCTAGCGGCGTTCCAATCGACAAAAAGCCGGCGGACGCGCCATCCTCGCAGCACCGGCGTGCCAACAATTCGCTCCGAGGGGGKCCTGCTCCCGTATTCAAGGAGTTGTCATGAATATCCAGTCGCGTTCATCGGCGGGACGGCCGCTTGCCGCCGCGTGCGCCGCTGCCTGTGCGATGGCGGGCCTCGCCGCCGTTGTCGGGCACTGGTGGATCGAGGGGCGCCATTTCGAATCCACGGATGACGCTTATGTGGCCGGCAAGATCGTGGATGCCGCGCCGCGCGCTGCCGGCGCAGTGGTGGCGATCGTTGCCCCGGACACGCGGGGCGTGCCATCAGACGCGGTGTGGGTCGATGCGCGGTTCAAGAAGCACCAGCTTGCGCGGCTGCGCGCCGGCCAGCCGGTGACGTTGTACGCCGACGCATATGGCGCGAAGGTGCGCTATCACGGCACGGTGGCCGGATTCTCGGCAAGGAACGGTGCGGCGCTCACGCCGCAACCCGCCCACGGCGCCATCTGCCAATGGATCAAGCCGCCGCAGCGGTTGCCGGTGCGCATCGCGCTGAACCGGGCGGAACTCGCCGCCCATCCGCTGCGTGTGGGGTTGTCGATGTACGTGACGGTAGACGTGCGTACGCGGACCGGGCAGGGCCAGGTGGTATCGAACCAGAGGCCGCTAGCGTAGCGCGCGCTGCCAGATGGCGACGGCAGCGATGCCCAGGCAGATGACGGCGACCACCGCCAGCATGTTCGCCGACGCCACCAGCACGGCCTGCTGGTCGATTAACTGCGACAGCGTGGCCAGCGCGGTGGCGTCGAGCGGGGCGGGCAGCCCGTAGGGCGTGACACGGCCAATGAGGTGCGTGCGCGCCACGGCTTCCCCGGCCTGCAGCCACTGCCCGGCCAGTCCGGTGCCGCCCATCAGCGCCACCTGCCGGAGGATGTTCTTGAACTGGTAGGCGTGGGGGAAGTCCTCGAGCGAGGTCTCCATGAAGGTGAGTTTGGCGACGAGGATCAGCGTGAACGGCAGCGCCACGCTTTGCAGCAGCAGCGCTGGCAGGACGGCGGAGACGGGCAGCCCGTCCGACAGGCGCGTGGCGAACAGCCACGCCGCCGCCGCCGTCATGCCGTAGCCGAGCGCCAGGTAGCGCCGCGCGCCGGGCAGGCGCGATCCCATCAGCATGAAGGCGACGCCGGCCACCAGCCCGCCGAGCGCCGACAGGGTCAGCACCATGCCGGTGGTCTCGAACGTGAAACCGAGGCCGAGCTGCATCACGTTGGAGACCGTAAAGGTCCAGAGTCCACTCAGGCAGGCAAAGATCGAGTAATAGGCCAGCCCCGTGAAGTAGCGGCGGCCGTTCAGGCGGCGCGGGCTGAGCCAGGCGTCCGGCGCGCGGTGCAGCCGGATGAAGGCGAGCACGACGACGACCAGACCGGCCAGCGGCGCGGCGGCCACGCGCAGGGAGTCGCCGGTGGCATAGAGCCGCAGCGAGGCCAGGCCATGCACCAGCACCAGCGCGCCGGCGCCGACCAGCAGCACGGTGAGCCAGTCCATGCCGGCCACGTCGTCGAGGTCCGGCGTGCGTGGCGGGCGGGCGCGGTGCGGGTAGACGCAGAATACGAACAGGGCCGTCAGCGCGGCCAGCAGCGCCTGCACGAGGAAGATCATGCGCCAGCCGGTGTCGAGCATCAGCGTGGCGGTCAGCCAGGGCGCAATCGCCGGCAGGCCAATCGTGCCAATCACGAAGCCCGTCAGCAGCCGTGGGCGCTCCGCTGGCGTGGCAATCAGCTGGATCAACACGCGCGACGCCGAGAACAGCCCGCCGGCGCCCAGCCCCTGCACCGCCAGTGCCGCGGACAGTTCCGCGACGTTGGACGACGCGGCGCACAGCAGGCAGCCGACGAAGGCGATGACGAGGCCGAGCAGCGTGAAGCCGCGGTAGCTGAGATCGTCGGCGAGGCGCCGCGTCAGCAGGTTGGCGACGATGGCCGCACCGGCATACGCGGTCAGGCACCACAGGAAGTCGTCGGGCGTGGCGTAGATGCCGGCGCGGATGTGGAGCGTCCCGGTGGCGAGCATCGACGTGGCGACGAAGTCCACGCCCGTTGCGCAGCCCAGCGCGAGGCCCAGCCACTGCACGCGCGCCCGGGACAGCTCGGGGAGCGCCTCCAGCGGTACCGCGTCAGCCGGCATGCTGCGCAAGAGGAAGCGTGAAGGGGAAGGCGATTCGGGACATGCATCTCTCCGGGGATCAGGCCGGCATCCGGCAGGTCTCCAGCTTAGGCGTGTCCCGCCGCCAGCACACTCGTCCCCGCGCATGGGGGCGCCTGTGCATCGGTTTGTGACGACTATCCCCGGGTATGGAATGTCTGGAATGTGCGGCGGCTGGCGCTCCGGTCCCTCACCCGCCCAGCGGCCAACACAGCGGCAGCGTGAACGAGAACTCGGTGCCGTGCGGCGTGCGCGCCGTGGCGCGGAGCCGGCCCTTGTGGGCTTCGACGATGGAGCGGCAGATGGCCAGCCCCATGCCCATGCCGTTCTCCTTGGTCGTGTAGAACGGTTCGAACACCTGGTCGATGGCGCCCTCGTCGAGCCCCGCCCCGGTGTCCGAAACGCTGACTTCCAGCATGTTGTCGCCGGTGATGCGCGTGCCCATCGTCAGCAGGCGGGCGCGGTTGGTGATGTCGCCCATCGCCTCCACGGCATTGACCACGAGGTTCAGCAGCACCTGCTGGAGCTGCACGCCGTCACCGAACACGCAGAAGGCGTCGGCATGCAGCGCCAGTTGCACGGACACCTGCCGGCGTTCGATCTCGCTGCGCGAGATGGCGAGGATATGGCGGATGGACTCGTGCATGTCCACCTCGGCCAGCACGGGCGCGGCGTTGCGCGTAAGCCCCTGCAGGCTGCGGATCATGTCGCCGGCGCGCTGCCCCTCGCTGGCGATGGCCTGGAGGCCCTCGCGCGCGTACTCGATCTCGGGCTTGCTGCGCGCCAGCCAGCGCAGGCTTGCGCCGGCATTCGAGACGATGGACATCAGCGGCTGGTTGATCTCGTGAGCGATGGAGGCCGTGAGCTGGCCCACCGTGGTGGCACGCGCCACCCGCGCGAGGTCGGCCTGCGCGTTGCGCAGCGCGTCGTCGGCATGGCGGCGCGTGGTCACGTCCGTGACCGTGCCGACGTACTCGAGTATCTCGCCGTCCGTCACCAGCGGCTTGCCAATGCCTTCCACATGGCGGACCGCGCCGTCGCCGCGCACGATGCGGTACTCCAGGTGGATGGGCACCTTGTCGGACACGCACTGGATGATGGTGTGCAGCGCGGCGGCGCGGTCGTCGGGATGCATCCGGGCGCCGAAATCCTCCAGCGCGAAGTGGGCGCGCGCCGTGTCGAGTTCGAAGATGCGGCGCATCTCATCGGAGCAAGAGATCGCTTGCAGCCGCAGGTCCCAGCGCCAGCTACCGGTGTGGCTGACGCTCTCGCCCATGCTCAGCGAGGCCTGGCTCGCACGCAGCGCGCGTTCCACCTGCTGCCGGCGGTCGTTCTCGGCCAGCAGGTCTTCGTAGAGCCGTGCCGTGCGCAGCGAAATAGCGGCCTGCGAGGCGATCAGTTCGAGCACCTCGGTCTGCTCGGGCGTGAAGCCGTCGCCGAGCAGGCGATTTTCGAGGTACAGCGCGCCAATCAGCGTGTTGTGCCGCGACATCGGGATGCAGATGGCCGCGCACTGCGTGTGGGCCGCGAAGTAGGGGTCGAGCCCGAACGGGTTGGTGCCGGTCGCGTGGCCCACCATCACCGGTCGGCCGGTGCGGATGACGGTGTGGAACATCGACATCGGCAGGTCATCGGCGGCGGGGGCGCCCTGCGCCAGCTGCACGCGGATACCGGCGGGCGAGGTGTGGGCGCGCGCCTCGATGATCGGCGCCTTGCCCTGGAGGCGGATCAGCAGCCCMCGCTGCGCGGCGGCGTATTCGAGCGTGATGGTCATCAGCGTGTCCACCAGYTTGTCGAGCCGGATCTCGTCGGTCAGCGCGCGCGAGGCGCGGATCACGCTTTCCACGTCGCGGATGCGCTTGCCGTTGGCGAGCACATAGGCCGGGCCACGCGCCGCATCGAACAATTGCGGGTAGGTGGCGGCCATGTGGCGAGCCTTGCCCGTCGCGCCCCATTGCCGATAGCGGTCATGCGCCGCGCGCAGGTGGCCGCGTGCGGCGGTGGTCAGGCCGGCCGCCATGCAATAGTGGCCGGCGCGTTCGTGCGCCAGCGCGGCCGTGTGCACGAAGCCGTGCGCCGTGGCATGGGCGATGGCCTGCTCGTAGCGCGTCATCGCTCCCAGTCCGTCGCCATCGAGCCGCGCCAGCTCCCCTTCCACGAGCAGCGCCTTGTCGGTGAAGGTGAKCGGATTGGCGTCGGCCCAGCGGCGCAGCTTGCTGGCGTCCTCGGTAAGCGTGGCGCGCGCCGCCGCGTCGGGCGTGCTGGCGGCCAGCGTCAGCGCGCGATAGAGATGGAAATCGACCTGATGGATATGGGCCGGCGCGGACCACGCGAGCGTCCCGGCCGTCTCCAGGCTCGCGGCGGCTTCGGCGTGCCTGCCAGCCAGGTATTGCAGCGTGGCGCGATAGAGCCAGTACCAGAACTCCAGCGTGGACATGCGCTCCCGCGCCGGCGTGCGGGCGAGGTCGTGGCCGTCGAGCGCGGTGGGCGCGTCGGCGCCGAGCGGGAATTCCGCTTCGCGCAGCCCGTCGACAAAGCGCTGTTGCAGCAGCAGGATGGCTTCCACGTCGTGGAAGCCGGTCTGCCGCACGAAGTTGAGTCCGCTGGTGATTTCGGCGGAAACCTCGTCGAGCGTGTCGCCGCGTGCTAGCCGGTTGCTCACCAGATGGCAGCAGAGGAAACACGCCGTGGTCACGTCGCCGTTGGCGACGCCGGCCGCGAAGCCCGCCCGGGCGCAGTCGGTCGAGTAGCCCAGCGGCTGCGTCCACACGCTGAGCTGGTCGAGCGGCAGCAGCGTGCGGGCTTCATACGCGACGTAGCCATGCCGCGTGACCAGTTCCCGCGCCATCTCGCCGTAGCGGAAGCCGTCCTCGTAGGCCGCGAAGCGGTGGCAGACCAGCACGCCGAGCCAGCCCAGCGCAGCGGTGGACGGGCCGCTGATGCCGTGCGCGAGCGTCAGCCACATCATCTCGCACAGCTCCAGGAACACCAGGTGCTCGTCGACGAAACTGGCGGGCACGGAGAGCGCGGCCAGCAGCGCCATGGCCGCCTTCACATCGGGGTCCGACATCTGCGGAAGGTGCGCCAGCGCCTTGAGTCCAGGGCGATCCAGCCGCGCCGCGATGGCCCGGTAGGCGGCGTCGGCGTCCGCTGCCGATGGATGCGCGGACAGCGAAATGCCGAACATCCGCAGCCCCCGGATGGCCGTTTCCACCGCCAGCGCGTTCTCCGAGCGCCGGGTATGCAGTTCGGTCTTGAGCCGGTAGACCTCGGCAAGCTGGCGGGCGGGCGCGTCCGCATCGAGCAGCGTTTCGGCCAGCGTCAGCGCCTCCGGCAGCCGGCCTTGCTGGAGCAGGCACGCGCAGCGCTCGCGCAGCAGCGCGAATTCCACCTCGCCGGCACCGGCATGGCCTTGCACACGCGCGGTGCGCACGAAGGCGAGGCCGGCGGTGACGGCGTCCAGCGCGGCCGGATAGGCGATGGCGCGGCGTGCGCGCGTGGCGGCGGCCAGGCTCAGCCGCGCGGACTGGATGGCCTCGTCGGCATCGGTGATCAGCTCTACCACCTGCGCCAGCATCTCGGTGGCGCGGAACAGGGTGTCGTCGCGCAGGGTGCCTTCGGCCGTATCGGAGGCATCGCGCAGCAGCCGGCCTACGCGCAGGTGCACGCGGTCGCGCTCCTCGGGCGTCAGCAGCGCGTGGGCGGCCTCCTGCACGCGGTCGTGCGAGAACACGTAGTGGGGCTCCTGCAGGCCGATGGCGTCGGCGGCGCGCGCCGGGGCCAGCAGGGCGTGCAGCGCCCCTTCCTCCACCTCGAACGCGGCGCAGACCAGCGCCACGTCCGACTGCCGGCCCAGGCACGCCATGCCGCCGAGCAGTTGGCGCGTGCGCGGCGGCAGCCGCTCCAGGCGCTGGAGCACCATGTCGGCGACGTTGTCGGTGTAGGCGTGCTGCGCAATGCGCTGGAAGTCGTACTGCCAGCTGCCCTCGTCGGGCGAGTAGGTGACGAGCCGGTCATCGACCATGGTCTTGATGAACTGGCCGACGAAGAACGGGTTGCCGAAGGTCTTGGCGTGGACCAGCCCCGCCAGCGGCTGGAGGTCGCGGCGGCGGGCGCGCAGCGTTTCGGCCAGCAGCGTGCCGACAGCCTCCACGTCGAGTGGTTGCAGCGCGAGATGGTGGTCCTGCGGGCGATCTTGTGGGGGATCTACCGATCGACCGTCTGATTGACCCAGCGCATCGCCCGCCGCTCGCGTGCTGCCCACGAGCAGCAGCGGCAGCGGCGTGGCGCAGTCCAGCAGGCGCGCCAGTAGCTGCCGGGAAGATGGGTCGAGCCACTGGAAATCCTCGATCACCAGCACCAGCGGACGCTCCGGCAGCCCGAACGTGCCGACGAGGTTGCGCATCGCCAGATCGAAATGCACGGCCGTATCGGCGCCGCTCCCCCTCGGCGGGGCGGGCAGCGGGCCGGTCAGCGCCGCGAGCGCGGGCGCGATGCCCACGGCGGTGCGCGCATACGGGCCCAGGCTGTGGCTGACGCGCGCCTGCCAGTGGCGCACGCGCTCCTCGGGCTGGCCGAGGATGTCGATGACCAGCCCGTGGAAGGCTTCCGCGATAGCCGCGTAGGGGGTCTCGTGCCGGAACTGGTCGGCCTTGCCCACCGCGCAGCAGACCTGCTGCTGGCGCAGGCCATCGACAAACGCCCGCATCAGGGCGGACTTGCCGATGCCGGACGGCCCGCTTACCGTCACCAGCGCATGCTGGCCCGTGAGGGCGACGTGCGCGTAGGCTTCGGCGAGTTCGCGCAGCTCGGCGTCGCGGGCGTGGAGCCGGTCCGGCAGTTCGAGTTCGGCGGGCTGGTCGCGGCGGCCCAGTTCGAAGACGTCGATGCGGCCGAGCGTGCTCCACGCGGCCCGGCAACGCCGGATATCCGCTTCCAGCCCCGCCGCGGACTGGTAGCGCCGGCTCGGGCGCTTGTCGAGCAGCTTCATGATCAGCAGCGACAGCGCTTCCGGCACGCCGGCCGCCAGCCGATGGGGCGGCAGCGGTTCGCTGGCCACGTGGGCGTGGATCCACTCGTTGGCGTCGGCCGGATCGCGCGCGGCGAACGGTAGCTGGCCCGTGGCCAGGCGGTAGAGCACCACGCCGAGCGAATAGAGGTCGCTGCGCGCGTCCAGCCCGTTGCGGGTGCGGCCGGTGTGCTCGGGCGACATATAGGCCAGCCCCTCGCTCCCGGCCAGCGTGTGGGGCGCCAGCGCGTCGGCGATGTCACACTGCTGCGCGGCGGCCAGCCCGAAGCGCGTGAGCCGGCACCGGCCGTGCGCGTCGACGAGCAGGGCCGACGGCATGATCGCCTTGTGGATCAGCCCCGCCTCGTGCGCGGCACGCAGGGCCTGGCTGGCACTCTCGGCAACGGACAGCAGCCGTGTCACCGGCAGCGGCGCGGGCGGCAAGTTCGCCAGCGGCACCGCGCCGGTGTCCTCGTACACCAGTGCCACGCCGCCCTGGTACTGCACGCAGGCGCGCGGCACCATCGCCCAGGCCGGTTGCAGCAGGGCGACGAGACCGAATTCATTGTGGAACCGGCGCACGGCCTCGCCCTCGGTGAGTACCGACGCCGCGTGCGCCACCAGCAGGATGCTGCCATCCTCGACGTGGAAGCCGCGCGAGAGCGCGACGATGCCGTTGTGGCAGAGCGGCGTGAGGGCGTACTCGTCCAGCGATACTGCGGCGGCCTGGCTTGTGTCGTACGGCGTCATCGTGAGGCGTCTATTGCTGGCCGCCGCACCGGTGGGGCTGGTGCGGACAACGGGGCGGGGGTGGGGCGTTGCGCCGCGCTAGGCGCCGGGATCTTCCGGGGCGGGCGCCAGCGCGCGCTCGATGCACGCAATGATAGCCGTGTCGAGGAAAGGCTTGTGCAGGAAGCATGCCGCGCCGGCGGCCACGGCGCGGGCTTCGTAGCCCGCCTGCGCGAACGCGGTCATGAAGATCACGGGCATGTGCAGGTCGCGCGCCCGCAGGGCCTCGCACAGCTCGAACCCGTTCATCTCGGGCATCTGTACGTCGGTTATCAGGCAGGAAACCGTATCGAGGGCGGCCGATTGCAGCAGTTCCTCGCCGCTGCCGTACAGCGCGACGGCGAGGTCGAACGAGCGCACGAGCCGTCCCAGGGCGTGTCGGACCGACGCGTCGTCGTCGACGATGGCGATCACCGGGGTGGCAGTCACACGGGATTCCTTGAGTAGTCCGGAGCGATGACGGGGCCGATTCGGGGCCCCCATCGCTTGCTCACAGCATACTGCCAGGCGGGCGCGGCCCATATCATACGGTGGTATTGTCGGCGCCCGTCCCACACGGCAGCCGCGCCGGACCGCGCSGGCGGACTCATACCTAGGTATGTCTTGCAGCGCTTCAGAAATAGTGGCGCATGCCCAGGGCAAAGGTCTGCGGATCGGCCCCCGCGCTGACGCCAAGCTCGTTGATGGCGAAGTCGTAGACCGCGTTCGGGCGGTTGTTGATCCGGCTATACCAGGCGAACAGGGCCGTGCGCTTGGAGAGCGGGTAGTCGTAGCCAACCGTCACCTGCGTGGCGCCCGTGCCGGAGCCGCTCCGGAAAAAGCCGACGGTGTCCGTGGACGAGCCCGTGCCATTGGCGGCATAGGCGAAGCCGATCCGCACGCTGCCGGGGCCGAGCTGCTGCACCAGCGAGGCATAGTAGCCGTTGCGCTGGAGGTCGCCGGTGTCGGTGCGGTAGTGCAGGTGCTCGTAGATGGCGGAGACGCGCGTGCCGGCGAACAGCTGGTAGGCCACGCCGACCTTGATGGCGTCGTCGTTGCGGCCGGCGGCCTGGTAGTGCTGGTGCACCTCGTAGGCCAGGGTGGCGTTCAGCGGGCCGCGCTCGTAGACCGCCGCCGCCGAGTACAGCGCCGGATTGCGCGCCACGGTGGTCTTCTCCTCCGGCAGCCCCCAGCCCAGCCAGACGCTTACGCCACCGAACTGCGGCGAGCGATATTGCACGATGTTCTTCTGGCGGCGATCGAACGAACTGGTGTCCTGCACGTTGTCCGACGAGGACGTGGAGCCGTTGCCGATCAGCGCCATGTAGCCGGCGGTGGTCGGGTAGTACGGGTCGTAGGCCGCCGTCGACTCGGTATAGGGCGTCTGCCAGTGCCCCATGAACAGCAGGCCGTAGTCGCCCTGGAGGCCGACGCGCGAGTTGCGGCTGGCGATCTGGCCCTGGCCGGTATCGAGCGACAGGTTGCTCTCGATCTGCCACAGCGCCTTCAGGCTGCCGCCGAGACCTTCCTCGCCGCGCAGGCCGAACACGGAGCGGTAGTTGGTCTGCCGCACCACGCTGCCCAGCGCGGTGCCGTCGGTGGCCGTGCTGGCGCGGCTATATTCGATGGCCGTGTTGAGGCGGCCGTAGATGGTCACGGAACTCTGCGCTGCGGCAGGCCCGCCGGCCACGCACAGTCCCAACCCCAACCCCAGCGCGGCGACGCGCGGCGATACAAGACGTCGGTACGGCATGGGGTCAGCGCTGGCTCTCGTTGGGGTTGGCGGCCTCGGCCTTGTTGGCTGCGGTCAGCGTGCTGGGCGGCGCGCCGGTGATCTTCGGCACGCATTCGCTGTGGAACCACGCGGCGGTGACCGGCTCGCCGGCCAGCATGCGCTTGATCGGCGGCACGACCTGCTCGCCGATCAGCATGCCCAGCAGGCCGATCAGTGCCACCACGGGCGGCGCCGGGGAGCGCACCTGCATCAGCGCGTAGATGATGCCGACGAGAATGCCGGCGCCCAGGGAGACGAGATAGAGCTTCATGATGGTCTCGATATGAATGGGAGGGGTCAGACAGCCGGCTTGCCCGGGGGCAGGCCAACGCCCAGCAGGTGGCGCACGCGGGGCGGCGTGGCGCCGGTGTGGTAGCGCGTGACATCGCGCTGGAGGTCGGCGTCGGCGTGGTGCACGCGCTCGTGCTGGCGCATGTGTTCGGCCCAGGATTCGACCAGGAACCACTCGGTCAGCAGTTCGGGGTCGGCCGGGTCCTCCATCACGCCCCAGTTGAACGCGCCGTCGCGCAGGCGCTCGTCGGACAGCTTGTGCACGGCGCGCAGGAAGGCGTCGCGGTCCGCGGCGGTGACGCAGTACTCGATCAGGATCATGACCGGGCCACGGTCCTGGGCGATCTCACCCGCCATCTCCGGCTGAGGCCAGTGCCGTGCCGGGACAAGGTCTTCCTCGCCCTGCGGCAGGCGCAGGCGGTGCAGGAGCAGCGCGGCCACGACCAGCCCCGCCGCCGCGATCAGCAGCGCGTTCGGCGTGCCGGTCTCTTGTGCCACGAAGCCCCACAGCAGGCTGCCGCCGGCCATCGCCCCGTTGAACACCATCTGGTAGACCGCCAGCGCACGGCCGCGCACCCAGTTCGGCAGAATCGCCTGCGCCACGCCGCCGAGCGTGGTCAGCGCGGAAATCCATGCCGCACCGAGCAGCAACAGCAGCGGCAGGGCGATCCAGACCGGCGGCGCCACGGACAGCACCGCCATGACGCCCGCCGTGACGAGGGCGGAGAGCAGCACCATGCCATCGGCATCGAGCCGGCGTTGCAGCTTGGGCATGATCAGCGCGCCGAGGATGGCGCCGGCGCCCACGCCGCCCAGCAGCACGCCGTAGAGGCTGGCGCCCCCGTGCAGCAACTGCTTGGCGACCAGCGGCAGCAGCGCCCAGATGCTGCTGCCGAACGCGAAATGGACGGCGGCGCGCGCCAGTACTACGTGGAGTTGGCTGTGGGCGCGCGTGAAGCGCAGGCCGGCGCGGAAGGCGCCGAAGAAATGCTCGCGCAGCGGGTCGGTGGCGCGCTCGGGGCGCTTCCACCAGAGCAGCGCGGCAATCACGAAGATATAGCTGAGCAGGTCCAGCCCGTAGGTGGTGGCCGCGCCGAACGCGGCCAGCAGCAGGCCGCCGGCAGCAGGCCCGATGGCGCGCGCGATGTTCACGCCCAGCGCGTTGAGCGCCACGGCGCGCTTCAGCTCCTGCATCGGCACCAGTTCCGGCACGATCGACTGCCASGTGGGCCCCATCATGGCCGCGCCGATGCCGCCGGCGAAGGCCATCGCGATCAGGATCTCGATGGTTAGCGCCTGATTCCAGGCGAGCAGCATCAGCGTGCCGCTGACCGCCGCCATGCCGAACTGGATGACGATCAGGAAGCGGCGCCGGTCGAGGATGTCCGACAGCACGCCGGCCGGAATGGCCAGCAGGAACACGGGCAGCGTGGCGGCGGCCTGGATCGTGGCCACGGCGGCGGGGGAGGAAGACAGGTCCGTGGCCAGCCATGCGCTGGCCACGTCGCGCATAAAGCTGCCGATGTTGCCGAGAATGGTGGCGGCCCAGAGCACGGCGAACGTGCTCTGGGCGAGCGGTGCGAAGGTGCCGCCGGCAGGGCTGGCGGCAGTGGTGGAGGAGGAGCGGGAATCGGCCATGGAATCAGTGTCTGCGGAGGTCTTCCCACGCCACGAGCACGAAGGCCCCGGCCAGGCCCAGATGCTCGAAGAAGGCGTTGGCGAGCATGAAGCGGGCTTCGGGCGGCGCGCTCCAGAAGCGGTTGGCCATGAACGTGGCGGCGACCGTGAACACGGCCAGCGCCAGCGCGCCCAGCCAGCGCCAGCGGCCGAGCAGAATCAGCGCGGCGGCGCCCAGCTCCAGCACGATCGTGGCGACGGCCATGGGCACGGCCGGCGTGAGGCCGAAGTGCTCCATCTCGGCCACCGCGCCGGGGAAGTCGAACAGCTTGACGAGGCCGCCCTGGATATAGGCGCCGCAGAGCAGCAGTAGGGCGACCCAGCGCACCCAGCGCGGCAGGATGCCCGAGCCGGCCGTGGCCGATCTCATCGAGGAAGTGGTATCAGCCATGGCCGGTCTCCGGTCAGCAATCAAGGAACAGGGGCATCAGAACGCCCAGCACGAGCAGCCCAGCGCGCCCCAGAACGAGCTTTCGTCAGCCGTCGGCACGCTCGACGTCCACGCCTTGGCGTGCGCGTGGCCGTGCACGCCGCAGGAGCTGGCGCAGCCGCAGGCGGTGGCCAGCGCGAGAGCCTTCGCTTGCGGGCGCGGCTGGTACTGGCTGCCGTGGCGGGCCGGCGACCAGTCCGGCATGGCTGGCGGAATCTCGGGCGAGAGCTTGTTGAACTCGCTGTCGCCGTAGACCACCTTGCCGCCCAGGATCGTCATCACCGAGGTGATGTCCTGGATGTCGTCGCCCGGCACGCTGAAGTAGTCCTGCGACAGCACGGCCACGTCGGCCAGCTGGCCCACCTTGATCTGGCCCTTCTTGCCGACTTCCGACGAGAACCACGTGTTGGCCTCGGTCCAGAGGCGCAGCGCGGTTTCGCGGTCGAGCAGGTTGGCCTGCGGGTACATCGCCATGCCGCCCACGGTCTTGCCCGTGGTCAGCCAGTACAGCGAGACCCACGGGTTGTAGGACGCCACGCGCGTGGCATCGGTGCCGGCGCCCACCTTGACGCCTTTCTCCAGCATCCGCTTGATCGGCGGCGTGGCCTCGGCGGCCTTGGCACCGTAGCGTTCGACGAAGTACTCGCCCTGGTAGGCCATGCGGTGCTGCACGGCGATGCCGCCGCCCAATGCCGCGATGCGGTCGATATTGCGATCGGTGATGGTCTCGGCGTGGTCGAAGAACCAGTTCAGGCCGTCGAACGGGATGTCCTTGGCCACTTTCTCGTAGACATCCAGCGCGCGCGTGATGGTCTCGTTGTAGGTGGCGTGCAGGCGCCACGGCCAGCGCTTCTCGGCCAGCAGGCGGATCACGGGCTCGAGGTCGCCTTCCATCGACGGGGGCATGTCGGGCCGCTCGACGCGGAAGTCCTCGAAGTCGGCCGCGGTGTAGACCAGCATCTCGCCGGCGCCATTGTGGCGGTAGAGATCATCGCCCTGGCCCGGCTTGACGGTCGAGGTCCAGGTCTTGAAGTCGCTCAGTTCTTCCTTGGGCTTCTGCGTGAACAGGTTATAGGCCAGCCGCACCGTGAGCTGGCCTTCCTTATGCAGTTCCTCGATGATGTTGTAGTCATCGGGATAGTTCTGGTAGCCGCCGCCGGCGTCGATCACGCCGGTCACGCCGAGCCGGTTCACTTCGCGCATGAAGTGGCGCGTGGAGTTCTTCTGGTACTCCGGCGGCAGCTTCGGGCCCTTGGCCAGCGTGGCGTACAGGATGGTAGCGTTGGGCTTGGCCAGCAGCAGGCCCGTGGGGTTGCCAGCCTTGTCGTGCACGATCTCGCCGCCCGGGGGATTCGGGGTGTCTTTGTTGTAGCCCACCGCACGCAGCGCGGCGCCGTTGAGGATGGCGCGGTCGTACAGGTGGAGGATGAAGACCGGGGTGTCCGGCGCGGCGGCGTTCAGTTCCTCGATGGTGGGCAGGCGTTTCTCGGCGAACTGGTGCTCGGTGAAGCCACCCACCACGCGCACCCATTGCGGAGCCGGGGTACGGGCCACCTGGTCCTTGAGCATGCGCATGGCGTCYGCCAGCGAGCGCACGCCGTCCCAGCGCAGTTCCATGTTGTAGTTCAGGCCACCCCGGATGATGTGCATGTGGCTGTCGATCAGCCCGGGAATGGCCCGCCGGCCGTTCAGGTCGACGATCTTCGTCTGCGTGCCGGCCAGTTTCATGATGTCCTGGCGCGTGCCCACGCCGACGAAGCGGCCATTCTGGATGGCGACGGCATCGGCCTGGGGGTTGGCGCGGTCGAGCGTGGCGAACTTGCCGTTGACAAGGATGAGGTCTGGCGTGGCGGATGTCATGGCGAAGAGCTCCGAAGAAGCCGCCGCACCGAGTGCGGCAGCCGAGGCAATGAAATGCCGGCGGGTAACTGACATGGTGCGGCTGGGATCAGGTGTTGAGGAAGGCGAGCAGGTCGGCGTTGATCTGGTCGGCGTGGGTCACGCACATGCCGTGCGGCGCGCCGGGGTAGACCTTCAGTGTGGCGTTCTTCACGATCTTGGCGGACAGCTTGCCGGCGTTGTCGATCGGCACGATCTGGTCGTCGTCGCCGTGCATGACCAGCGTCGGCACGTCGATCTTCTTCAGGTCGTTGGTGTAGTCCACCTCCGAGAATTCCTTGATGCACGCGTACTGGCCCAGGATGCCGCCGGCCATGCCCTGCGCCCAGAAGGCGTCGATGGTGCCTTGCGAGACCTTGGCGCCCGGACGGTTGAAGCCGAAGAACGGCACGGCCAGGTCCTTGTAGAACTGCGAGCGGTTATCCGTCACGCCCTTGCGGATGCCATCGAACACGTCCATCGGCAGGCCGTTGGGGTTGTTGGCGGTCTTGACCATGATAGGCGGCACGGCGCCGATCAGCACGGCCTTGGCGACGCGCTTGGTGCCGTGGCGGCCGATGTAGTGCGTGACTTCGCCGCCACCGGTGGAGTGGCCGACCAGCGTGGCGCCCTTGATGTCGAGCGCGTCGAGCAGCGCGGCGAGATCATCGGCGTAGGTGTCCATGTTGTTGCCCTGCGACGGCTGGCCCGAGCGGCCATGGCCGCGACGGTCATGAGCGATCACGCGGAAGCCCTTTTGCACCAGGAACAGCATTTGCGCGTCCCAGGCGTCCGCGTTGAGCGGCCAGCCGTGCGAGAACACGACCGGGCGACCCGAGCCCCAGTCCTTGTAGAAGATCTGCGTGCCGTCCTTGGTGGTGATGGTGCTCATGGTGTTGCCTCCTGCMGWRTGATGGGTRGCGCCAGCCTGCGGCTTGCCGGCTGCATTGGCYTGGGTSGTGGCGGAMAGCGCGGCGACGGCGGCCACGCCGACGGTGCCGGCGCCCGAGACCAGCAGCTTGCGACGCGAGGGATTGAGCGCTTCGATTTGTTCTTGGGGTTGCATGACGGTTCTGGCGAGGAATGTGAAGGATGCGACGGAGGAGCGCCCCGCTCCCGCAGGCGGCAGCGGGGCGGCGGACATCAGCGTGCGGCGACCGGCGCCACGGACTCGTGCGGCGTGGCGGTGCGCTGGGCGGCCTTGTGGACCATCGTGTAGGCGTAGTCCACGCCCATGCCGTAGGCGCCCGAGTGCTCCTTGACGAGCTTCATCACGGCGTCATAGGAGTCGCGGTGGGCCCAGTCGCGCTGCCACTCCAGCAGCACCTGCTGCCAGGTCACCGGCACCACGCCGGCCTGCACCATGCGCTGCATGGCGTAGTCGTGGGCTTCCTTCGAGGTGCCGCCCGAGGCATCGGCGACCATGTAGATCTCGTAGTCGCCTTCCAGCATCGCGCACAGCGCGAAGGTGGTGTTGCAGACTTCGGTCCAGAGACCGGCCACGACCACCTTCTTGCGGCCGTTGGCGGCCAGGGCGTCACGCACCTTCTGGTCGTCCCACGAGTTCATCGAGGTGCGCTCGAGCGTCTTCTGGTTCGGGAACACGTCCAGGATCTCCGGGTACGTGAAGCCCGAGAACGACTCGCTTTCCACCGTCGTGATGGTGGTCGGCACGTTGAAGATCTTGGCCGCCTTGGCCAGACCCACGACGTTGTTCTTCAGCGCCTGGCGGTCCATCGACTGGACGCCGAAGGCCATCTGCGGCTGGTGGTCGATGATGATGAGCTGGCTGTTTTGCGGGGTCAGGACTTCGAGCTTCGGATTGGACATGGTATTGCTCCAGGAAACATTGGCAAGGGATTGGGGCATGCTGGTGGTAACAGCCCGGCGGAAGACTAAGCGCCTGTCCCGCTGACAGCTACTGTTCGATCGTATTAGTTTCTCGTGCGATCGGCTAAGCGGCGGTCGACACCGGGCGGCAGGAAACCCGCCACGCGCGGCCAGTCGTGTTTGCGGATGACATGGTGGCGCCTGCGCCGCGTTTGGCCAACTAACCCGATGGTATGAATGGCATGTCCGCGCTGACTATGTTGAAATGCGGGGCGCTGCGTCCGTGGTGGCCGGCGGGGCATCTCGCTGTCCTCGATATAATTCGCAGCAGATACCCGGGACCACCCCCGCGGACAGGGAGAGAAAACGTGACATCGAATAGCCTGGAGCCCGCTGACGACAGCACGCGCGACAATGCGCTGGTGCTGGTTGTCGACGACGACGCGATGCTGCGCGCGGGCCTGGGCAACCTGTTCCGCTCGGTGGGCATGGAGGTGGCGCTGTTCGCCTCGGCCGCCGAACTGCTCGAGTTCACCATTCCCGACGTGCCGTGCTGCCTCGTGCTCGATGTGCGGCTGCGCGGGCCGAGCGGGCTCGACCTCCAGACCCGGCTGGCCCAGATGGGCGTCAACATCCCCATCATCTTCATGACCGGCTACGGCGACATTGCGATGACCGTGGCGGCGATGAAGGCTGGCGCCGAGGACTTCATGGCCAAGCCGATTCGCGACCAGGATTTGCTCGACGCGGTGTCTGCCGCGCTCGACAAGGATCGTGCACGCCGCCTGGAACTGCGGCAGGCGGCGACGCTGCGCGCCAGCTACGAGGCGCTGACGCCGCGCGAGACCGAGGTCATGACGCTGGCCGTGTCCGGCCTGCTCAACAAGCAGATCGCGAGCCAGATCGGTATCAGCGAGGTCACGGTCAAGATTCATCGCGGGCAGGCCATGCGCAAGATGCGTGCGCGTACGTTCGCCGATCTCGTCCTGATGGCGCAGCAGCTCGGCATCTGCAAGCAGCGCCTCTGAAAGATATTCTCGGAAGGGGACGCGGCTAGCCCGGCCCTTGCGTGGCGGGCGGCGGCAGGCGCAAGGTCGCTTGGAACAGCGGGCGCGGCGACAGCGCGAACGTGGGCGCCGCCGTGGCCTGGGCCACCCGGGCCAGGATGCCGGACATCAGGCGTTTCTGCTGCGCGAGCGCCTCAGGCCGAACATGATTCGTGACGTGCAAAGCCATAGCGTCCTTCCTTCCCGATTGTGCTGCTGATTGTCCTGTCAGCGTCCGGCCGCGTCACGCAGCGGAATTGCGCGCTGCCTGSCGTGCGCGTGAATTGCCGGATCACGCGTTCGCACAAAAAATCCATCTTTCGGGTCTGCGMCACGCAGACGTACTGCTGCACCGACGGGTGGGCGTCCACATGGTGGCGCATCGCCTGCAGCAGGGCCTCCGAGAACTGCCAGACCATGTGCGGGCAGGGCAGGCGCCAGAAGTCCGGCAGGAACATCGTGCCGTGGTCGGCCTCCACGCGCACCACCGTGACGAAGCGGGCCGCCTGRCCTGCCGGCTCATCCGCCAAGTCCTCGGGGACATCGGCAAAGAACATCACATAGCGCAAGTCGGCGAAGCCGATGCCGACGACCTCCAGGCCATCATCCACGCGCATCGTTTCCGTCACGTGAATGTCGCCACGTCCGCCTTGCGGCGGTAGCGTGGGAAATACGCGTGTAACCAGTGCGGGGCAAATGWAGTCGTACATCGGGCAACAAAAAATGCATCACAAAAAGCGGCATACCCGCCTTTACAAGCCCGGATGCT
The DNA here is from genome assembly GCF_052114485.1 of Cupriavidus sp. KB_39. Taxonomy (NCBI): domain Bacteria; kingdom Pseudomonadati; phylum Pseudomonadota; class Betaproteobacteria; order Burkholderiales; family Burkholderiaceae; genus Cupriavidus; species Cupriavidus sp. KB_39. Next base: position 8,977 of record NZ_JBFREV010000001.1, on the reverse strand, counting down.
AACTGCCGTGCAGCCCGGCGGCCCGCTTCTTTACAACATTTCACGTCAACCGGGCAGCCTTGGAAATTCCGTGCGATAGAGAAAAGCAATCGGAAAACGCCGATTGATAATAGATTGTATCAATCGCCGAGGTAGGAACGATGAATTGTACAAATCACATGGCGATCGTCAGAATCCRTCCCATCGCTACGACACGTGGCGCCAATCCAACCCAGAGGAGTCTTACCAATGCTGCAATCCCGCGAAGGCCAACGCGTTCCCCAAGTCACCTTCCGTGTACGTGAGAACAATGAATGGAAGAACGTGACCACGGCCGAACTGTTCGACGGCAAGACCGTCGTGGTCTTCTCGCTGCCCGGCGCCTTCACGCCGACCTGCTCGTCGACCCACCTGCCGCGCTACAACGAACTGGCGTCGGTGTTCGCCAAGCATGGCGTGGACGACATCCTGTGCGTGTCCGTSAACGATACCTTCGTGATGAACGAGTGGTCCAAGGACCAGGAGTCGCAGAACATCACCATGATCCCCGACGGCAACGGTGAGTTCACCGACGGCATGGGCATGCTGGTGGACAAGGCCGACCTGGGCTTTGGCAAGCGCAGCTGGCGCTATTCGATGCTGGTCAAGGACGGCGTCGTGACCAAGATGTTCATCGAGCCGGAAGAGCCGGGCGACCCGTTCAAGGTCTCGGACGCCGACACGATGCTGAACCACATCGCCCCGAACGCGAAGGGCCCGGACCAGGTCGTGGTGTTCTCGAAGGTCGGCTGCTCGTTCTGTGCCAAGGCCAAGCAGCTGCTGTCGGACAACGGTTTCGAGTACATCGACGTGCCGCTGGAAAACAAGGTGCGCGGCAAGGTGCTGGGCGCGGTGTCCGGCAACATGACCGCCCCGCAGGTGTTCATCAACGGCAAGCTGATCGGCGGCGCCGAAGCGCTCGAGCAGTACCTGACGCGCTAAGCGCATCCCCCCACGCCTCCCCTGGCCCGGCTTCCCGCCGGTGTCCGGGGGGGACATTTCCCGAAGCACGACAGTCGTCGGATCCGATGACATCGGGCGCCCAGCCTGGCGCCGGTGTCATGCCGTCCGCTGATTGAGAAAAAAAGCAGCAAACCGCTCATTACCAGGAATCGCATCATGAAGACGACCATCCAGACCGACGTAGCCGTGATTGGCGCAGGCACCGCTGGCCTCGCGGCCTACCGGGCCGCCATCGCGGCTGGCAAACGCGCCGTGATCATCGAAGGCGGCGCCTACGGCACCACCTGTGCCCGCGTGGGATGCATGCCGTCGAAACTGCTGATCGCCGCCGCCGAGGCCGCCCACGAGGCGCGCCACACCAGCGCATTCGGCGTGCATGTGGATGGCTCGGTGCGCGTCGATGGCCGCGAGGTCATGGCCCGTGTGCGCAGCGAACGCGACCGCTTCGTGGGCTTTGTGGTGCGCGGCACGGAGAGCATTCCGGCGGCGGACCGCCTGATCGGCCGCGCGCGCTTCATCGACAACACGGTGCTGGAGATCGACGACCACACCACGGTGCGCGCCAGCCGCGTGGTGATTGCCACGGGTTCGCGTCCGGCCGTGCCGCCGTCGTTCCAGGTGTTTGGCGACCGGCTGATCATCAATGACGATGTGTTCGCCTGGGACGACCTGCCCGCCAGCGTGGCGGTGTTCGGCCCCGGCGTGATCGGGCTCGAACTGGGCCAGGCGCTGTCCCGGCTGGGCGTGCGGGTGCGCGTGTTTGGCATGGGCGGCTCAGTCGGCCCGTTCACCGATCCGGCCATCCGCGCCTATGCCGCGCAGGCGTTCAACCAGGAATTCTCGCTGCAGCCCGACGCCCACGTGACCGACATGCGCCGCGAGGGTGACGAAGCGGTGATCACGTTCGAGGATGCCGATGGCCAGCCCGTGACCGAGCGCTTTGCCTACGTGCTGGCAGCCACGGGCCGCCGCCCCAACGTCGACAACCTGGCGATAGAGAATGCCGGGCTGGCGCTCGATGCGCGCGGCGTGCCGGTCTTCGACCCGCTTACGCTCCAGTGCGGTACCGCGCCGGTGTTTATTGCCGGCGACGCCAACAACGTGCTGCCGCTGTTGCACGAGGCCGCCGACGAAGGCAAGGTCGCCGGCGACAACGCCGCGCGCTGGCCCGACGTGCGCCCGCTGGCCCGCCGCGCCATGCTGGCCGTGGTGTTCTCCGATCCGCAACTGGCCATCGTCGGCAACAGCTACGCCAGCCTGGAGCCGGGCAGCTTCGTCACGGGCGAGGTCAGCTTCGAGGATCAGGGCCGCAGCCGCGTGATGCTGAAGAACAAGGGCCTGATGCACGTCTATGCGGACATCGCCACGGGCCGCTTCCTTGGTGCCGAGTGGATGGGCCCGCGTGCAGAGAACATCGCCCACCTGTTGGCGTGGTCCTGCCAGCAAGGCCTGACCATCGCCCAGATGCTGGCCATGCCGTTCTACCACCCGGTGGTGGAAGAGGGCCTGCGCACCGCGCTGCGCGACGCGGAAGCCAAGCTGGCAGATGCGACAAAAAAGTGATGAATAAGTAKCAGCAGGACTGACCAGGGTCTGGTTGGGAGGGCCGGCAGCGGTGACGCTGTCGGCCCTTTTTTTCGTTCCGGAATTGGGTCCTGGGCAGGGTTTGAAACCGTTTTCGGGACGTTGCCCATCAGACAATGTGGCAGCAGGTTGAAATTTATCGGCTGTGGTACTATTTTTATCGAAATCGTTTTCGATTCATTTTCGAAACTCTCAACAGGAGTCAGACCATGAGCTTTCGTACAGTCAATCCGGCCACGGGCGAATTCGTGAAGGAATTTCCGCTGCAAACCGATGCGCAAGTCTTCGCGGCGCTGGACACCGCGGAAAAGCGCTATCGCGAGGACTGGAAGTTCCGTTCCGTGGCCGAGCGGGCCCGCATCGTGGGCCGGGCGGCCCAGATCCTGCGCGAGAAGCGCGATGAATACGCGAAGTATCCGACCCTGGAAATGGGCAAAGTGGTCCGCTTTGGCTATATGGAGATCGATCTTGTCGCGGACATCCTGGATTACTACGCCGAGCATGGCGAACGGCTGCTCGCGGCGCAGGCATTGCCCGGCGAGCCCGGCGCCACGGTGGTGGCCGAGCCCATCGGCGTGATCCTGGCGATTGAGCCCTGGAATTTCCCTTACTACCAGCTGGTGCGCGTGGCCGCGCCGCAATTGATCGCCGGCAACGTGGTGTTGATGAAGCATGCCGAGAACGTGCCGCAGTGCGCGCTCGCCTTCGCGCGGCTGTTCGAGGAAGCCGGCGCGCCGGAGGGCGTGTACACGAACCTGTTTTGCAGCATCGACCAGATCGCCAGCCTGATCGACGATTTCCGCGTGCGCGGCGTGGCGCTTACCGGCAGCGAGCGGGCGGGCACGTCCGTGGGCGAGCGGGCGGGCCGCAATCTCAAGAAGGTGATCCTGGAACTGGGCGGCAGCGATCCGGCGCTGATCCTGGAGGGCGCGCCGCTCGATCACGCGGTGGAACAGTGCGTGATGGGCCGCACGTTCAACTCGGGGCAGGGCTGCGTCAATATCAAGCGCGTGATCGTGGTGGGCAAGACTCGGGGCGCCCAGATGCTGGCGGCGCTGAAGGAGCGGTTTGCCGCCATCAAGGTGGGCGACCCCACGGACGAGACCACGTTGCTCGGCCCCCTTGTCAGCGAACGCGCGCTGGAAGGGCTGCTCAAGCAGATCGAGGACGCCAAGGCGGCCGGCGCGACGATCGTCTACGGCGGCAAGCGTGTGGACCGCCCCGGCTTCTACCTCGAGCCGACCATTATCACCGACATCGCCGAGGACAATCCGCTGTATCAACAGGAAGCCTTCGGCCCCGTGCTGTCCTTCTATGTGGTGGATAGCGAGGAAGCGGCTATCGCCCTGGCCAACGACTCCAAGTACGGCCTGGGCGCCTTTGTCTTCGACGCCGATATCGAGCATGCGAAGCAGGTGGCGTCCCGCATCGAGTCGGGCATGGTCTACATCAACTCGTGCTTCGTCGACTCCCCGGGCCTGCCGTTCGGTGGCGTCAAGAACTCGGGCTTTGGCCGTGAACTGTCCGAACAGGGCATTGGCGAGTTCCTCAACCGCAAGCTGATCCGCATCGCCGCCGCCGCCGGGAGCCAATGATGCGAACCATGCGCGCGGTGCAGGTGGCGCAGGCAGGCGGCCCGCTGGAGCTGGTGGATCGCGAGATCCCGGAGCCGCCCGCGGGGCATGTGCGGATCAAGGTGCAGGCCTGTGGCATCTGTCACAGCGACTCGCATACGCTGGATGGCTCGTGGCCGGGGATTCAGTATCCGCGTGTGCCGGGCCATGAGATTGCGGGCGTGATCGACGAGATCGGCGCTGGCGTGCAAGGCTGGCAGCCCGGGCAGCGGGTGGGCGTGGGCTGGCACGGTGGCCACTGCGGGCACTGTGACAACTGCCGGCATGGCGACTTCGTGCGCTGTGACAACCTGCGCGTGCCTGGCATCAGCTACGACGGTGGATATGCGGAGTACATGGTGGCGCCGCAGGAGGCGCTCGCCCGCATGCCGGACGCGCTTGCGGACGTCGATGCCGCGCCGCTGCTCTGCGCGGGCCTGACTACCTTCAACGCGCTGCGCCACAGCGGTGCGCGCGCCGGGGACGTGGTGGCCATCCTGGGCGTGGGCGGCCTCGGCCATATCGGCGTGCAGTTCGCGCGGCAGATGGGCTTCGTCACCGTAGCCATCGCGCTGGGGCAGGACAAGGCGACGCTGGTGTGCGACCTCGGCGCGCATCACTACATCGACGCCGCCACGCAGGATGTTGCCGAAGCGCTGCAGGCGCTCGGTGGCGCGCGCGTGATCCTGGCGACCGCGAACAGCGGCAAGGCGATGAGCGGCGCGCTCGGCGGGCTGGGCATGAACGGCAGGATGGTCATGCTCGGCTGGACCGAGGAGCCCATCGCCGTCTCGGCCACGCAGTTCATCATGCGCCGCAATGCCGTGGAAGGCTGGCCATCGGGCACGGCCGCGCAATCGCAGGAGACGCTGGCCTTCAGCGCGCTGTCCGGCGTGCGGCCGATGATCGAGCAGTACCCGCTGTCCCGCGCGGCGGAAGCCTACGAACGCATGAAGAGCGGAAAGGCCCGCTTCAAGATCGTGCTGACGCCAGACCCGTCACACTGATCCAACCTATCAACAGGGAATCCCAATCATGAAGGAAAGACAAGGCGGCTGCCTGTGCGGAGCCGTGCGTTACGTGATGAAGGGCGAGCCGGAGACGGCGGCCATCTGCCATTGCCGGCACTGCCAGAAACAGAGCGCCAGCCTGTTCTCGTTCAACCTCTTCGTGAAGGAGGCCAACTTCACGCAGCACGGCGAGACCAGGGTGTTCGAGGACCGGGGCGACAGCGGGCATCCCTCGTATCGCCATTTCTGCGGTAGTTGCGGGTCGCCCATCCTCACCCGGGTGTCGACGATGCCCGGCGTGGTGCTGGTGAAGGCAGGCACGCTGGACAGCCTGGCCGGCATCCAGCCGCCCGGCCTTGAGATCTATACCGATCGCGCGCCGTACTGGCTCGCGCCGGTGGACGGCACGCAGCGCTTCGCGCTCAGCCCCTGAGCGCTGGCGCATCCCCCCTAAACCGGAGCGGCACACATGGTAAGACTGGATATCAACGGCCGGCAGCACACGATCGATGCGCCGCCCGACATGCCCCTGCTGTGGGCGATTCGTGACCTCGTCGGCCTGACGGGCACCAAGTTCGGCTGCGGCATCGCCCAGTGCGGCGCGTGCACCGTCCACCTCGATGGCGTGGCGGTGCGGGCCTGCGTGATGCCGGTCTCGGCCGTTGGCGAGCGCAAGATCACCACGATCGAGGGCGTTAGCGCGACGCCGGCCGGCCAGCGCGTGCAGGCCGCGTGGCGCGCGCTCGATGTCGTGCAGTGCGGCTACTGCCAGTCGGGCCAGGTGATGTCGGCGGCGGCGCTGATCGCCAGCAATCCGAAGCCGAGCGACGCCGATATCGATGCCGCGATGGCAGGCAATATCTGCCGCTGCGGCACGTACAACCGCATCCGCGCCGCCGTCAGGCAGGCCGCGAAGGAAGCCTGACATGCATGGCGATGCACAGGAGACGGACGTCTCGCGCCGAGGCTTCCTCAAGTTCGCCGCGATGGTCGGCGCTGCCGGCGGCGGTGGCCTGCTGTTCGGCTTCAGCGTGCCGGCGCGCAGCCAGGGCGAAGGGCGCCGGTCGGTCATCGGCGGGGATGGCGTGGAGACGCCGCAGCCGGGCGTGTTCGCGCCCAACGCGTTCATCCAGATCGCGCGCAGCGGGCAGGTCACGCTGATCATGCCGAAGGTGGAGATGGGGCAGGGCGTCTATACGTCGATTCCCATGCTGTTGGCGGAGGAGCTGGAAGTGCCGCTGGAGCGCATCACGCTCGTCCATGCGCCGCCCGATGGCAAGCTGTTCAACGACCCGCTGCTGGGCGAGCAACTGACCGGCGCCTCGACCTCGATCCGCTACGCGTGGGAGCCGATGCGCAAGGCCGGCGCCAGCGCGCGGACGCTACTCGTCACGGCTGCCGCGCGGCGCTGGAAGGTCGATCCATCGACCTGTATCGCGCAGGCGGGCCGGGTAACGCATCCGCCCAGCCGCCGCAGCATCGGCTATGGCGAGCTGGTAGACGACGCGGCGAAGCTGCCGCCGCCGCAGGACGTCCGGCTCAAGGCGCCGAAGGATTTCCGGCTGATCGGCACGCGGGTGAAGCGGCTCGACTCCCCGGAGAAGGTCGACGGCACCGCCATGTTCGGCCTGGACGTGCGGCTGCCGGGCATGGTCTATGCGGCGATTGCCACGTGCCCGGTGTTCGGCGGCACGCTGGCCAGCGTCGATGACACGCACGCCCGCAAGATGCCCGGGGTGCAGCAGGTGGTCCGCTTCGACAACGGTGTGGCCGTGATCGGCGCCCACACCTGGGCGGCAAAGCGCGGGCTGCAGGCGCTGGTGATTCGCTGGAACGAAGGGCCGGRCGCCAAGGTATCGACGGAGACGATCGTCGCCGACCTCGTCAAGGCCTCGCGCCGCAGCGGCGCCGTGGCGCGCCGGGAAGGCGATGTCGACAAGGCATTCGCCAAGGCCCGCACGCGCATCGATGCGGTCTTYCAGCAGCCGTTCCTCGCGCACGCGACCATGGAGCCGGTGAACTGCACCGTGCATGTGCGCCCGGATGGCTGCGAAGTCTGGACCGGCACGCAGGTGCCCGGGCGCGTGGTCGATGCGGCCGCCAGGGTCACCGGACTGCCGCCCGGCAAGATCACCGTGCACAACTACCTGCTCGGCGGCGGCTTCGGCCGGCGGCTGGAAATCGACATGGTCACGCAGGCCGTGAAGATCGCCCGGCAACTGCGCGTGCCGGTGAAGGTGGTGTGGACGCGCGAGGAAGACATCCAGCACGACATGTACCGCCCGTACTACTACGACCGGATTTCCKCCGGGCTGGACGAYAGCGGCAAGCCGCTGGCCTGGCAGCACCGCATTGTCGGCTCCTCGATCATGGCCCGCTACGCGCCGGCCGCGATGATGCCGAATGGCGTCGATCCCGATGCCGTGGCGGTGGCGGCGGAATTGCCCTACGACCTGCCCAACCAGCTGGTTGACTACGTGCGCCAGGAGCCGCGGGACGTGCCAACGGCCTTCTGGCGCGGCGTCGGGCCCACGCGCGGCGCCTTTGTGGTCGAGAGCTTTATCGACATGCTGGCGCAAGCCGCCAAGGTGGACCCGGTGGCGTACCGGCGGGATCTGCTGCGCAAGTCCCCGCGCGCGTTGTATGTGCTGAACGAGGCGGTGCGGGCCTCCGGATGGAAGCCGGGCGTGTCCCAGGGCAATGGCCGGGGCAGCGGCGTCTCCGTGATGCATGCGTTCGACAGCTTTTTCGCGATGGTCGTCGATGTGACCGTGCAGAACGGCGAGGTGCGCGTGAACCGCGTCACCTGCGTGGTCGACTGCGGCATGGCGGTCAACCCGGACACGATCGAGGCGCAGATGCAGGGCGGCATCATCTTTGGCCTGACGGCGGCGCTCTACAGCCAGATCACGATCCGGGCGGGCCGSGTCGAGCAGAGCAACTTCAACGACTACCGGATGCTGCGCATCAACGAGACACCGGAGATCGACGTCCATATCGTCAAGAGCAGCGAGGCGCCGGGCGGCATCGGCGAGCCGGGAACGTCCGCGCTCCAGCCCGCGCTGGCCAACGCCATCCACGCGGCCACGGGCCGGCGGCTGCACACCCTGCCGGTGGGCGATCAACTGAAGGCGCGCACGTGAGCACAGAAACGATGAACAAGCTGAAATCCACGGGTGCGCTGCTCGGCACCGCGCTGCTGGCGTTCGGGGCGGCGCCCGCACAGGCCGCCACGGCGGTGGACCAGGCGCTGGTCGCGCGCGGCGAGTATCTGGCCAGGCTCGGCGACTGCGTGGCCTGCCACTCGGCGCCGGGCGGCAAGCCCTTCGCGGGCGGGCTGYCGATGACGACGCCGCTGGGCCGCATCTACACCACCAATATCACGCCCGATCCGGCCACCGGCATCGGCGGCTATACGCAGGCGGCGTTCAACCGTGCCATGCGCGAAGGCGTGGCGAAGGACGGCCACAACCTGTATCCGGCCATGCCGTATCCGTCCTACGCCAAGGTCAACGATGCCGACCTGACCGCGCTCTACGCGTATTTCATGCATGGTGTGCCGGCGGTGCGGCAGGCCAACCGGGCGTCCGACATCCGCTGGCCGATGAATATGCGCTGGCCGCTCAAGCTCTGGAACCTCGTCTTCCTCGAAAAGGCCGTCTATAAGGAAARGCCCGGCCAGGGCGCCGCGTGGAACCGCGGCGCCTATCTGGTGCAGGGGCTGGGGCATTGCGGCTCCTGCCACACGCCGCGTGGCGTCGGCTTCCAGGAGAAGGCGCTGGACGAGGG